>JBKHAZ010000220.1:0-4707 GCA_046542605.1 Oceanicaulis sp.
AGCGGCTGTTAACCGCTGGGTCGCTGGTTCGAGTCCGGCCCGGGGAGCCATCCACTTTCGACCCGTCCGCGCGGCATGTCCGGCTCCTGTATCAATCCGCGCCCGCCCCGGCGCAGGGAACCGCCTCGCCTCGCTTTACATTGCCTCCCGTAAGGCCGCGCCGATTCACCGTGCGCGGACGATGCAGAAACGGGAGGGCCGTATGGGCTCCGCGTTTTTCGCCGGTGTGCGCGAGCGCCTGTCGCGCATCTCGGTCGAGTTCAAGACCGTCGCCGCCTTCGGCCTCATCTTTCTCGGCGCCAGCCTGTTCGCCGGTATCGCCGACGAGGTGATGGAAGGCGGCACCCGGGAGATCGACCGAATGATCTTTCTGGCGTTGCGCGACGCGGCCGACATGGAGGACCCGATCGGGCCAGGCTGGCTGGAATACGCCATCGCCGACCTCACCGCGCTTGGCGGATACGCCGTGCTCACCTTGATGGTGTCGCTCGCCGCGATCTATCTCCTGATCTTGAAAAAGGCGGGCAAGGCGCTTGTCATGGTCGGCGCCGTCATCTCGGGCACGACTCTGGTTTCGGTGTTCAAAGCCAGCTTCGATCGGGCGCGCCCCGATCTCGTCGATCACCTGACCCACGCCACGAGTTCGAGTTTTCCCAGCGGTCACGCGACGTCGGCGGCGGTGACCTATCTGACGCTGGGTCTTTTGCTCGCCAGCGCTCAGCCGAGCCGCAGCGCCAAGACCTTCATCGTCCTCAGCGCGGTTCTGGTCGCGGTGCTTGTTGGGATCAGCCGGGTCTATCTCGGCGTTCACTGGCCCACCGACGTCCTGGCCGGCTGGGCGTTCGGCGCGGCCTGGTCCATTCTCTGGTGGCTGGCGGCGCGCGTGCTGATCGAGCGTAGAGAGCCCGCCCATGCGATCGACGGCCCCTGACGACGGCGGGGCCGCAGGCCCGCATCGCGGCCGGAAAGAACACGCTCCACGCGCGTTATAGGCGAGCCGGAAAGGCCGGGGATGAAGGCTCGCCTTGATCTCCCGTCCCGGCTAGAACCTCAGCGACCACGCGCGAAGGATCCGACCCGCCCATGCAGCTTCCCATTCCGCTGACCCGCGACCTCGTGCTGATCGGCGGAGGTCACGCCCACGCGCTGGTGCTGAAAAAATGGGGCATGAAGAAGCTGCCGGGCGCGCGCCTCACGCTGATCGACCCCTCCCCTGTCACCGCCTATACCGGCATGCTGCCGGGCTATGTCGCCGGTCATTATGCGCGCGAAGCGCTGGAGATCGACCTGGTGCGCCTGGCCCGCCACGCCGGGGCGCGCCTGATTCTCGACCGCGCCGCCGGGCTCGACGCCGAAGCCGGCCTTGTCCGGCTGGAGAACCGCCCTCCGGTGCGGTTCGACGCGGCGAGCCTGGATATCGGGGTGCAGGGCGCGCTTCCCGATGTGGGCGGCGCGCGCGACCACGCCGTACCGGCCAAGCCGCTCGACCGGTTCGCCGACCGGTTCGAAGCCTTTCTCGCCCGCCTCGATGCGCGCGAGGCGACGCCGAAGGTGGCCGTCATCGGCGCCGGCGCGGGGGGCGTGGAGCTGGCGCTGGCTTGCGCGCATCGTCTGTCGAAAACCCATCCCAAGGGCCGCCAGGTCAGCCTGATCGAAGCACGCGAAGACATTCTCGCCGAGTTTTCCGGACCGGCGCGCAAGGCGCTCAAGAGCGCGCTGCAGTCGGCCGGCGTTCGCGTTCATACCGGGGCCAGCCTGCGCCAGATCCAGCCCGACGCGGTGCGCCTGGCCGATGGTGCGGCGATCGAGAGCCATTTCACCATCGCCGCCACCGGCCCGGCGCCCTGGCCCTGGCTCGCCGACACGACGCTGGCGCTGGAGGGCGGTTATGTGAAGGTGGGCCGCACGCTGCAATCAATCACCAGCGCCAGCGTTTTCGCCGTCGGCGACTGCGCGCACCTGATCCACGCTCCGCGACCCAAGGCGGGGGTCTTCGCGGTGCGGGCGGCGCCGGTGCTGTTCGACAATCTGCGCGCCGCCATGCAGGGCCGCGATCCGGGTCGATCGTTCAAGCCGCAAGGCGATTATCTCAAGCTGGTCTCCACCGGCGCCAAACGCGCCGTCGGCGTGAAATTCGGGCTCGTCGCCAAGGGCGGTCCGGTCTGGTCGCTGAAGGACCGCATCGACCGGCGCTTCATGCAGAAGCTGTCCGACGTTGAACCCATGGCCCCGGAAAGGCTGAAAGGCGCGCGCGCCGCCGGTGTCGACGATCTCCACGGCGGCCAGCCCTTATGCGGCGGGTGCGGAGCGAAAACCGCGCGCGCCCCGCTCTTTGAGGGGCTCGCCGATCTCCCCGCACCGCAGCGCACCGACATCGTGGCCGGGCGCGGCGACGATGCGGCGATGCTGGCCTTCGGCGACCGGGTGCAGGTGCTGTCGACCGACCATCTGCGCGCCTTCGTGGACGACCCGTACCTGTTCGCCCGGATCGCGGCGGTCCACGCGCTCGGCGATGTGTGGGCGTGCGGCGCCTCGGCCCAGTCAGGCCTGGTCCAGCTCACCCTGCCGCCCATGCGCGAAGCGATGCAGGCCGGCGTGCTCAAGGACGTCCTCGCCGGAGCCCAAAGCGTGTTCGGCCCGGAAGGCGCGGACATCGTGGGCGGTCACACAAGCACCGGGGCGGAGTTCACCCTCGGCTTCTCGGTCACCGGGCTCGCCGCATGCGCCGTGCGCCAGGGCGGAGCGAAGCCGGGCGATGTCCTGATCCTGACCAAGCCGATCGGGAGCGGCGTGCTGCTGGCCGGGGAAATGACGCTGAAGGCCGGCGGCCGCCCGGTCGCGGCGTGCTGGGAGAGCATGGCCCGCCCCCAGGGCGAAGCGGCCCGTCAGCTCGCCGAAGATGCGCGCGCCATGACCGATGTCACCGGGTTCGGCCTGGCCGGCCATCTGCTCTCGCTTCTCGGCGAGGACAGCTGCGCAATGCTGGATTTGTCCGCCCTGCCCGTTCTTGACGGCGCGGAGGCGCTCGCCGAGGCCGGCGTGCGTTCGACCCTGTTCGAGGCCAACCGCCTCGGCAAGATCGAGCTGAACGCCCCGACCGGCGCGCGCGCCGACCTTTTGCTGGACCCGCAGACCGCCGGCGGCCTGCTCGCCGCCGTGCCCGAAGATGCGGCCGAACGCCGGCTGGAGGCGTTGCATGCGGCGAACGAACCGGCCTGGATCATCGGGTGGATCGAGACCCGGCGCGACGGCTGCGCCCGCGTGCGCGCCCGCTAGGCGTCCGCCTGAGTCACGCGATCTGCGATCTCGGCGGCGAGCGCGTCCAGATCGGCCGGCTCCAGACTCAGCGTCTCCAGGCGCGCAAGCACGGGCCGGACGTGCCGCGCGCGTTCGCGCGCATAGGCGGGGTCGTAGTGACAGGCCGTAAGCTCGCCCGCCAGCGCCTCCATCTCTCCGGCCTCGGCGAGCCGGCGCCAGTGCGCGATGCGCTCGGCGCCCTGAAACGGCTTGAGAGACTCCAGCCGGTCGTCCAGCCAGGAGCGGTTGTCAGTAACGTCGCGATAGGCCGAGGCGAGAAAACGCGCGCGCGCGTTCAGCGGCGCGCTCACCACGATGCGCGGCGCATCCTGCATGGCCGCCCACAGGGCCGGCGGTGTCTGAAGCCGGCCGATCTTCGCGCTTTCGGCCTCCACCACCACCGGGCGCGCCGGATCAAGACGGGCGAGTGCGTCCCACAGCCGGCTTTCGAAGGCTTTCTGGCTCGGCTGTCCGCCGGCGCGCCAGCCGAACAGCGAGCCGCGGTGGTTCGCCGCGCCCTCCAGATCGATCGTCTGCACGCCAAGTGCGGCGAGGCGGTCCAGAAGCGCGGTCTTCGCAGTTCCGGTGTCGCCGTCCAGAAGGATCACGCGCGGTGAGGGCGCGCCTTCATACAGGTCCGCCACGACCCGTCTTCGATAGCTTTTATATCCGCCGTCGAGCACCGCGACCCGCCAACCGATGGCGCGCAGTATCGTCGCAAACGAACCCGATCGCTGACCGCCGCGCCAGCAATAGACCAACGGCCGCCAGCCCCCCTCCATGTCAGCGAGCGCGGTTTCAAGCCAGCGCGCGGTATTCTTCGCCACCAGCGCCGCGCCGATCTTGCGCGCCTTGAACGGGTCGTCCTGCGTGTAGATGGTTCCCACCCGCGCGCGTTCGGCGTTGGAGAGCACCGCCATGTTCACCGCGCCGGGCACATGATCCTCGGCGAACTCGTGCGGCGAGCGCACGTCGATGATCGTGTCGAAATCCGCGCGCGCAGCCAGAAACTCATCAAAGGCGATCTTCATGGCCGCGAGGTAGCATGCCCAGGCACGGCGGGGAAAGCGCATGAAAACCCCCGCCGCACAGGGGCGCGGCGGGGGTCAAGGCCGCAGCGCGCCGGGACAGGGAACCAGCGCGCATTGAAGGCGGCGGCCTTATCAGTCCGGCATGATCACCGCATCGATGGCGTGGATGACGCCGTTCGAGGCGTCGACGTCGGCCATCACGACATTGGCGCCGTCGACGGTGACGGAGCCGCCCTCGCCCACGACGACGTCGACGGTGTCGCCCTGAACCGTGGTCAACTCGTATTCGCCGGCCGGCGTCTCGGCGGCGAGATATTCGCCCGGCACAACGTGATAGGTCAGGATGGCGGTGAGCTGATCGCGGTTTTCCTCGAGCAGC
>JBKHAZ010000014.1:0-23705 GCA_046542605.1 Oceanicaulis sp.
CCACGGCCTGCTGGCAGATGGCCAGGCCGATGCCGGCGCCGGCATATTCGTCACGCCCGTACAGGCGGGCGAAGGGCTCGAACACCTTGTCGGAAAATATCGGGTCGAAGCCGAGCCCGTCGTCGGCGAACGTCAGGCACGCCTCGCGGCCGCGCACAAAGCCCTTCAACGACACGCGCACGCCGGCGGCCTTGCGATACTTCAGAGCGTTCGACAGAAGATTCGACAAAAGCAGCTTGAGCAAGACCCGGTCGCCGAGCACCGCGGGCAGATCGCCGGTCTCCACGGCCGCCTCAGCTTCGGCGATCTGCAGATCCTGGCCTTCAACGGTCTCGCGCCAGATATCGCAGAGCCTGACGGTTTCGGGTTCAAGCGTTCGACTGGAGGCGCGGGAATAAGCCAGGAGATCATCGATCAGCGCTCGCAGGCGCCCGGCTGCGTCGACCAGGTACTCCAGGCTCTGGTCGGCGTCGGCGTCCAGCGCCCCGGCGTATCGGCGCCGCAGCAGGCTGGCGAATGCGGACATCTTGCGTAGCGGCTCCTGCAGATCGTGCGAGGCGATCGTTGTGAAGCGGCCAAGCTCGCGGTTGACGCGGGCCAGCTCGTCGTTGCGGGCTTCGAGCGTGCGCCGGACCTCGTTCAGGTCGCCCACCTCGGCGAACACCCCATGGGCGCGCAACGGACGGCCGGCCTCATCGCGCTCCCAGAACGCCGACAGGCGCACCTCCAGTCGCTCGCCAGAGGCGGTGAGCGCGGTGAGCGGCACGTTCGAGATCACCCCCTCGCGCAAGGAGCGCGGGACGTCGTCGCGCACGCGGTCCCGGTCCTCCGGGGCGAAGAACCGCCAGCCCGGCTTTCCGATCGCCTCCTCGCGCGCATAGCCCATGCGCGCCACCCAATAGTCCGACACCATGAGCGTGCGCCCGTCGGCGCTTACCGAGTGCATCAGGGCCGGCGTGTTCTGGTAAACCGTCTCGAAGCGGCGCTTTTCCTTACCGAGCGCCAGCGCCAACGCGCGCTCGGCGGAAACATCGATCACCACGCCGGCTGCGCGCAGCGGTCGGCCCGCCGGGTCGCGCTCGACCACCTGGCCGGTGGTGCGCGCCCAGCGCCAGCCTTCCGGCGCGCGCAGGCGATAATCGAAGGTGGGAAAATTGCGCCCCTCGCGCACCGCCTGGAAGGCGTCATTGGCGGCCGGAAGTTCATCGGGATGGATGAGCGCACGCCAATGGGCGGCGCCCACCGCGTTGTCGTCGCCCGCCTCCATCCAGCTGGCGAGGCGACCCTGAACGGTCTGCAAGCCGGTCGCAAGGTCGATGGACCAGATCCCGATCAACCCCGCGTCGACGGCTTCGGAGAGCTGGCGTTCGCGGTCGGCGAGCTTGAGTTCGAGCTGACGGCGCGCGCTGATCTCCGAGATGAAGCCGGAATAGCGCAGCACCGCGCCGGAGGCGTCCTGTTCGCTGACGCCGCCGCGCAGCGACAGCCAGACCAGCTCTCCGGTTTCGGCTGCGATCCGGTACTCCACCTCGGTGACCCCGCGCGCCCTCAACTCCTCTGTGGCGCGGTCCATCTCCGGCAGGTCGCAGGACGGCGCCCGCGCGCGCCAGTCGAGTATGTCGATCTCATGGGCCGAGCCCGGCAGAGCCAAACGCTTGAGGATCGGCCCGCTCAGGCGCAGACGCCGGGTGCGTAGATCGTACGTCCAGGCGCTCATCCGCGCCGAGGCCGCCGCCTCGACCGGGTCGGCGTCGAACTCCGCCTCACCGGTTCCAGCTTCGCGCACGAAACCGGAGGCGCGCCGCGCATCCTGACCGAAACCCGGTTCGCGCGCGCCGACCGCGTGATGCACGCACCAGCGCCCGTCCGCGCCGAGCATCCGGTAGCGCTGCTCGAAGCGGGCGCCGAACTCCATCGCCAGAAAGGCGGCGGTGAGCGAGCCGAGATCGTCCGGGTGCACCCGCCCGCGCCAGGCGGCCGGCCCGAAGCCCGCCCCGGCCGGACCGGCGAGCGGGCCCTCAAGCCACCCCTCGGCCGTGTCGAAATCGTAGCGCCACTGGCTCAGTGCGGCGGAGCGCGAAGCAAGGTCGAGCCGGGTTTCGGCCAGGGCGCGCACGGCCGGCGCGTGCGTCTCGAGCACCAGCGTCGCCACCAATACGCCCGCCATGGCGGGCCGCGCCGTGACCCGCATCGGCGGAGCCTCGCCGGCGGCGGTCTTGACCGCGGCGCTGATCGACGCGCCGGTCGCACGCCGCCAGGGCGCGGCATCGCGGTCATGCGGGCCGTCGACCAGCGCGTCAAGCGACCGGCCTTGCCACGGCCCGGGTCCGAACAGGTCGATGAAGGCGCTGTTGACCAGAAGGATCCGCCCGCCCGGCCGCACCAGCGCGGCGGCCTCTGCGAAGGCCTCCAGCGTCGCGGCCGCGCCGGGCGCCGGACTGGACGGGATGAAAGACGTGTCGGACACGGGCGGGCGGCTTTCAAGCGCGAATCACTCGGGACCGCTTCACCATATCAGCGCCGGGCGCCGCGCGCTCTGGCGTTGGCGCGCTCAGCCGGTATGCTGCGCGCTTCTTGAAGACCTGCGTTCACCGCAACGCCAAGACGCCAGTTTCGAGGGCCGACGCCTTGACCGACACCACCGCGCCGATCTTTCAGGTTTCCGATCTTGATGTGCGTTTCGGCACGCCGGACGGCGAGGTTCACGCCGTGCGCGGCATCGATCTGGAGATCCGGCCGGGCGAATGCCTCGCCGTGGTGGGCGAGTCCGGGTCGGGCAAGAGCCAGACCTTCCTGGCCGCCATGGGCCTCCTCGCCTCCAACGGTAAGGCGGAAGGCTCGATCAAGTACGCCGGCCAGGAGATTCTCGGGCTTTCGCCGCGCAAGCTGAACCGGGTGCGCGGCAAGTCGATGACGATGATCTTCCAGGACCCGCTCACCTCGCTGACGCCGCACATGAAGGTGGGCGACCAGCTCAAGGAAGTGCTCGACGTGCACCTGAAGCTGAAGGGCGAGGCCGCTGAAAAGCGCTGCGTCGACTGGCTGGAGCGGGTGCGCATTCCCGAAGCCAAGCGGCGGCTCGACCAGTTCCCGCACGAGCTGTCCGGCGGCATGCGCCAGCGCGTGATGATCGCCATGGCGATGCTGTGCGAGCCCGACCTTCTGATCGCCGACGAGCCGACCACCGCGCTTGACGTGACCGTTCAGGCCCAGGTGCTCGACATCATGGATGAGCTCAAGGACGAAACCGGCGCGGCGATCGCGCTGATCACCCACGATATGGGCGTGGTGGCGCGCATGGCCGACCGCGTCCAGGTGATGAAGCATGGCGAGTACGTGGAGACCGGCGACGTCTGGTCGATCTTCAAGAACCCGACCCACGAATACACTCAGATGCTTCTGGACGCGATGCCTCGCATCGACCAGCCCGACAAGCCCGGCCATGAGGGCTTGCCGCCGCGCCAGGTCGAAGGGCCGGACGAACCGCTGCTCGTCGCCGATAACGTGCAGGTGCACTTTCCGGTGAGGGTCTCCGGCGGGTTTTTCGCGAAGACCAAGCCGCTCAAGGCCGTGGACGGGGTGAGCTTCGAACTGAAGAAAGGCGAGACTCTGGGGATCGTGGGCGAGTCCGGCTGCGGCAAGTCCACCCTGGCGCGCGCCGTGCTGCGCCTGGTCGAAGCCACCGGCGGGGCGGTGAGCTGGATCGGCAAGGACCTTCTGTCGTTGAGCGACCGCAAGCTGCGCGCCGAGCGCGAGGACCTGCAGATCGTCTTTCAGGACCCGCTCGCCTCGCTCAACCCCCGCATGACGATCGGCGCCTCCATCGCCGAGCCCATGCTCACCTTCCGCAAGTCCATGAGCGCGAAAGAGCGCGAGGCGGAGGTCAAGGCGATGATGGAGCGCGTCGGGCTCGATCCAAACATGATCAACCGCTACCCCCACGAGCTTTCCGGCGGCCAGAACCAGCGCGTGGGCATCGCCCGGGCGATGATCCTGCGCCCCAAGCTGGTGATCTGCGATGAAGCGGTGAGCGCGCTCGACGTGTCGATCCAGGCCCAGATCATCGATCTGCTGATCAGCCTTCAGAAGGATTTCGGCCTGTCCATGCTGTTCATCTCCCACGACCTGTCGGTGGTGCGCGAGATCAGCCACCGGGTCATGGTGCTGTATCTTGGACGCATCGTGGAGCTGGCCGACCGGGTCTCGATCTATGACGACGCCCGCCACCCCTACACCAAGGCGCTGATCAGCGCGGTGCCGATCCCCGATCCGGAAATCGAGAAGAAGCGCGAGCGCCTCAAACTCGCCGGCGACCTTCCAAGTCCGCTCGACAGCCGCGCCCAGCTGCGCTTCATGAAGTCGAAGCTGATCGACGATCCCGAGGCCGAGCAGTACCGGCCCAAGCTCATCAAAGTCGCCCCCGGACACTGGGTCGCCGAGCACGATCCGGTGGACACTGTCCTGGAGGCCGAGGCGCCCGAGCCGGCCTGAGGCCGGCGCGCGCGATGCCGGGATGACGCTTCTTTCATTTGAACGCTTGCGCACGCCCGCTATCTTTTCGGCTGATCTTCAAGGGCTGTGACCGCGCCGCCTGATAAGAAGGACCGTGCATGCCCGACCTTCGCCGATTGACGTTCGCCGCCGCCGCCTCACTCCTTGCGAGCTTCGCCGCGGCCTGCGGGCCGGAAGGGGGCGACGGTGAAGCGGATCGGCGCGCCGCCTTCGACAAAGCGGCGTTCCCCCACGAGGCCAGCGACATTCCCGCCGACGAAACCGTGCGCTACGGCGTTCTTGAAAACGGCATGCGCTATGCGCTGGTGGAGAACGACACTCCGAGCGGAACCGCGGCGATCCGGCTGGTGCTGAACGTGGGTTCGCTCGCGGAAGCCGAGGACCAGCGCGGCCTGGCGCACTTCATCGAACACATGGCGTTCAACGGCACCACCAACGTGCCCGAGGGCGAGATGGTGCCGCTTCTCGAGCGTTACGGCCTGGCGTTCGGGGCGGATTCCAACGCCTTCACCGGGCGCGAAGTGGTGGGCTATACGCTCGACCTTCCCTCGGTGGAGGAGGAGGTCGTCAATGTCGGCCTCTTCCTGATGCGCGAGACCGTCTCGGAGATTGTCCTCGACCCGGACGCGATCGAGCGCGAACGCGGGGTCATCGCCGGCGAGCGGCGCTTCCGCAACACCCCGGTGAGCCGCTTCTTCAACGCGTATTACGAGTTTCTCTACCCCGATACGCTGATCCCCGAGCGCGACCCGATCGGCCTTCCCGAGGTTATCGAGACCGCGCCGCGCGAGGCGTTTCTGGCCTATTACGAAAAATTCTACACGCCGGAACGCGCCATGCTGGTGGTCGCCGGCGATATCGACGCCGACGCGGTCGAAACGAAGATTCGCGACGGCTTCCCCATCACCGCGCCGGGGCTCGATGTGGAGCGGGTGGAGGGCTTCTCCACCTGGCGGCCGGCCGAACCGCCCGCGCCCGATCCGGCGCTGGGCGCGCTCCGGCGATTTGAGGACCCGGCGTTCGGGTTCCACTACGATCCGGACGTTTTCACCCTGATCACGGTGGACGTGGTCGAGCCGGGCCCGGCTCCGGTGGACACGCGGGCGACCCGGCTCGAACACCTCAAGCGCAATCTCGCCAACGCGATCGTCCAGCGCCGGCTGCAGAGCCTGATCAACAGCGGCGACAGCGCCTTGGTGCAGGCCAATCTGACCTATTCCAACGATTTCGACCTCGCCAATCGCGCCGGCCTGCTGGGCGTATCCTCTCCAGAGCGCTGGCGCGAGGGCGTGGCGGCGCTGGAGAATGCGCTGCGCGCCGCGCTGGAATACGGCTTCACGCAAGGCGAACTGGACGAGCAGCTGGCCAATACGCGCACCGCGCTGCGCAACGCCGCCGACCAGGCCGAGACCCGGCGCAGCGGCGATCTCGCCGACGCGGTGTGGCGGGCGTGGGCCAATGGCGATGTCTTCGCCCATCCCCGCGACGGTCTGGACTGGTTCGAGATGGTCGAGGATCAGCTCACCGTCGAGGAGGTGGAGCGTGCTTTCCAGGAGATCTGGACCGCGGGCGAGCCGCAGGTCTTCCTGGGGCTCAACGAGGATCTCAGCGACGGGCCCGCGGCCGTGCGCGAAGCCTGGCGGGCCGCCAGCGCCGAGCCGGTCGAGCCGCCCGCGGAAGAAGACGGGCGGGACTTCGCCTACACTGATTTCGGCGCGCCCGGCGAGGTGGTCAGCCGCGAGACGCTCGAAGCGTTCGGTCTCACCCGCGTGGTGTTCGACAACGGCGTGCGCCTGAACGTGAAACCCACTGATTTCGAAGACAATGTCATCCGGCTCCGCGTCGATTTCGGCGCCGGCGACCTGACGCCCCAGCCGGCCGCGGCGGCCGGCTCGATCCTCGGCGCGGTGTTCGGCGGCGGCGGTCTGGAAGCCCATGACCGCGACGCGCTGCAGCGCCTGCTGGCGGGACGCTCGGTCGGTTACGGGCTGGGCGTGGCCGACGACACCTTCTACTTCTCCAACGCCACCACGCCCACCGATTTCGAGCTTCAGATGCAGGTGCTGACCGCCTTCATGGCCGCGCCCGGCTGGCGGGCGGAAGGGCTCAACCGGTTCCGCGCCATCGCTGAGGAGGTGCGCCGCGGCCAGAACGCCCAGGCCGTGCAAGTCGCCGTAAACACGGTCTCGCGCATGCTGCGCTCGGGCGATCCGCGCTGGGGCTTTCCCACCCAGCAGGAGCTTGAGGCCTTCACCATGGAGGACGCGCGCACGATGCTCGAACCGGCGCTGGAGCGCGCGCCCATAGAAATCACCGTGGTGGGCGACGTGACGGTGGAGACCGCCGTGGAGACGGTGGCGAGCACCTTCGCCGCCTTGCCCGAACGCGAGCGCGACTGGCCGCATTTCGAGGAGAATGCGCGGGTCGACTTTCCCGACCCGACGCCGGAGCCCGAAATCGTCCGCTTCAACGGCCGGCCCGATCAGGGCATGGCCAATGTCTACTATCCGGCCGTGGGCGGCGAAGACCGCCGACGGCGCCGGGCGCTCACCCTGCTGAGCGAAGTCTACAGCCTGAAGGCCACCGACCGGTTCCGAGAGCGTGAGGCGGCGACGTATTCCGCGATCGTTTCGGGCCAGTTTTCCGACACGTTCGAGGATTTCGGCTTCATCTGGGTGGGTCTTGATGTGGACGCCGCCGAAGTGCCGCGCATGTACGAGGTCGCTGACGAAATCGCGGCCGCCATGGGGTCGGGCGAAATCACCGAAGACGAGCTTCAGCGCGCCCGCCAGCCGCTGCTGGAGCGTCTGGAGGAGCAGCGCGAGCGCAACGCCTTCTGGGTGAATGCGCTGTCGCGCTCCCAGAGCGAGCCCGAGCGGCTGGAGGACATCCGAACCGCCGAGGACGATTATCGCGCCTTCACCGTGGACGATCTCGTGGCGCTCGCCGGAGAGGTGCTGCGGCCCGAAGCGGCCTACCGCGTCTCCATCCTGCCGAATCAAACCGCGCAGGAGAGCGCCTCCGAATAATCACGTGCGGCCCGGATCGCCGCCTATACAAAGGGGAAAGACCATGCTGAAAACGATCGTTTTGAGCGGCGCCCTGGCCGGAGCCGGCCTCGCCGCCGCCGCGCCCGCCTTCGCCCAAGACGGGGCGGAGACCAGGGCCGAGCGCGTCACCGAAGGCAATCTGGTGATGGAGAACATCCCCGAGACGCCCGCCGATGTGCGCGACCGGTTGCAGCAATATTCCAACATCCGCTCGGCCGGCTTCTCCGACTTCAAGCCGGATGGCGGAATCTACATCACGACCCGCTTTGGCGAAACCACCCAGATCCACGCCGTCGCCGAGCCCATGGGCATGCGCCGGCAGGTGACTTTCTTCGACGAGCGCACCGGCGGCGCGAACGTGCGCCCGGACGGATCGGGCCAGTTCGTCTTCTCCAAGGATATCGGCGGCGACGAGTTCTATCAGGGCTATCTTTATGATCCCGAGACCGCCACGAGCACGCGCTTCACCGAAGCCGGTACGCGCAATAGCGGCTTTTCCTGGAGCGACGACGGCGCGCAGCTGGTGTGGGCGCGCCAGCGTGACGGCGATCCGGACTCCGATATTCTCGTCGCCGATCCCGCCGACCCGGCCTCCACCCGCGTCGCGCTGGAAGGCGACGGGGCGCTGTTTCCCGGCGACTGGTCTTCGAACGGTCGCGACGTGCTGGTCCAGCGCTATTACTCGATCACGCATTCCGACCTGTTCGTGCTGAACACCGAAACCGGCGAAATGACCGAAATCCTCCCCGACCTTGATGTCGCCTATGGCGGCGCGGAATTCGCCCCGGACGGCGAGAGCGTCTATCTGGTGACCGACTGGGACAGCGAATTCCGCCGGGTCCTGGAGATCGATCTCGATGGTTTCGACGCGCGCGCCGTGACGCCGGCTCACGGCTGGGACGTGGAGAGCATGGACCTGGCTCCGGACGGGTCCAAGCTGGTCTACACCCTCAATAATGGCGGCAATTCGCAGCTCTTGATGATCGATCCGCAGAGCGGCGCCGCGCTGGAGACTCCGGACCTGCCGCTCGGGCTGATCGGCGGGCTGCAGTTCGACGCGGCTGGCGAGCGCCTCGGCTTCACCCATGTGAGCGCGCAGTCGCCGGGCGATGCGTGGTCCTATGAGCTGGCCTCCGGAGACCTCGTGCGCTGGACCCAGAGCGAGGTCGGCGGGCTGGACGCCTCCAGCTTCGTCGAACCCGAACTGATCACCTATGAAAGCTTCGACGGGCTTGAAATTCCGGGGTTTTACTATCGCGCCGAAGGCGAAGGACCCCGCCCGGTGATCATCGACATCCATGGCGGTCCTGAAAGTCAGGAACGGCCCGGCTTCAACACCTCCATCCAGTACTGGGTGAACGAGCTCGGCGTCTCGGTGATCACGCCGAACGTGCGCGGCTCGTCGGGCTACGGCAAGGACTACGTGGCCATGGACAACGGCTTCAACCGGGAGGACAGCGTGCGCGACATCGGCGCGCTGCTTGACTGGGTGGCCGGCCAGCCCGAGCTCGATTCCGAGCGGGTCGTGGTCTACGGCGGCTCCTACGGCGGCTACATGGTGCTCGCCTCGATGACGCATTATTCCGACCGGCTCGCGGGCGGGATCAACATCGTGGGCATCTCCAACTTCGTCACCTTCCTGGAGAACACCAACGGCTATCGGCGTGACCTGCGCCGGGCCGAGTACGGCGACGAGCGCGATCCGGAAATGCGCGCCCATCTCGAAGCGATCAGCCCGGCCAACCAGGCCGAGCGAATCACCGCGCCTCTGTTCATCATCCAGGGCGCCAACGACCCGCGCGTGCCCGCCAGCGAGGCCGAGCAGATCCTCGCCGCAGTGCGCGCCGAGGGCGGCGACCCCTGGTATTTGCTGGCGCTCGACGAGGGTCACGGCTTTGCGAAGAAATCCAACCGCGATTTCCAGCGTCAGGCCGAGACCATGTTCCTGACCGAGGTGCTGAATCTCGACTAGGCGCACGCCGCGCGCTCGCGGTCCGCTTAAGCCCCGGCGCAACCCTGCGCCGGGGCGGCGCGTTCACGGGAGGCTGAACCAAGACGCTTTCCAGCCGCCTTGGGCCTGCTAAGGTTCGACCCGTGAAGCGCGCCGAAGCGGCGCGCGCCATTTGAGGACACGCCATGTTACGCCTTCGCCTGACTTGCTCCGCCGCCGTTCTGGCCCTCGGCCTCGCCGCGTGCGGGGACAATGAGGAGGCTGAGACCGACATGACCGGCGACACCGTGGACGCCGGCATGGAAGAGTCCGCCATGGACGAGGGCGAAGCCGGGCGGAACGCCGGCGCCGACGCGCCCGGAACCCAGGAGAACCGCGCGGCGAACGGCGGTTCGGGCCAGGGCCAGCCCATGCGCGCCGGCTCCGAACCGAGTGAAGAGGTCAAGCAGATCGTCAGCGAGGCGCGCACGTGCCAGACCGAACAGGGCGAGGACGAGTACGAAGCCGAAGAGCAGAGCGAAGGCCAGGACGAGGCCAGCTATAACGCCCAGGTCTCGCAAAGCTATCTGGAGGCGAACGCCGGGCGCGAATGCGTGTTCGAACTGCCCAGCGGGCTTCAGTTCACCATCGTCAACGCGGTCGAGGACGCGCCTTCACCCACCTCCGGCGAGCTGGTGCGCGTCGACTATGAAGGCCGGCTGGTGTCCGGTGAAACCTTCGACAGCTCGTACGAGCGCGGCCAACCGGCGATGTTTCCCTCCGATCGGTTGATCTCCGGCTGGGTCGAGGCGCTGCCGCTCATGCGTGTGGGCGAGGAATGGACCCTGTTCATTCCCCCTGAGCTCGGCTACGGCCAGCGCGGCACGCCGGGCGGTCCGATCGGCCCGAACCAGGCGCTGATCTTCAAGATCGAACTGCTGGGCCTTCCCGGCCGCGAGCAGGGCCGACAGGGCGGCATGTCCGGCGATATGAGCGAAGACGCCGCCGGCGAAACCAGTTCGGACGGCGGCGACAGCGGCTCGGATTCAGATGAAGGCTAGGACGTCGCGCGACTGGCTCGCAGAGCTGGTCGCGTTCGACACCACCTCGCGCGCGTCCAATCTGGCGTTCATCGCCCATGTCGAGGCCTTTCTGGAAGGTCTCGGCGCGCGCTGCGAGCGCACGCTCAGCGATGACGGCGCTAAAGCGAATCTGCACGCCGTCCTCGGCCCCGACGCCGATGGCGGCGTCGTGCTGTCCGGCCATAGCGACGTGGTGCCGGTGGACGGCCAGGACTGGACCAGCGATCCCTTCACCCTGACCGAGCGCAAGGGAAAGCTCTATGCGCGCGGCGCCTGCGACATGAAGGGTTTCATCGCCTGCGCGCTCACCGCCGCGCCGCGCTTCGCCGCCGCGCCGCTGAAGCGGCCGGTGCATTTCGCCTTTTCCTATGATGAGGAGGTGGGCTGCATCGGCGCGCCGCGCATGATCAAGGAAATGTCCGGCAAGCAACCGCGCCCCTCGGCGGTGATCGTGGGCGAACCCACGATGATGCAGGTCGTCACCGGCCATAAAGGGCTCTATTCGGTGCGCGTCGAGGTGCACGGCAAGGAGGCCCATTCAAGCCTTGTGGAGAGCGGCGTCTGCGCCACCACCGCGGCGGTCACGTTGATGAACCAGCTTGTTGAGGAGGCTGCAGCGCTGAAAAACGCCGCGCCCGCCGACAGCCCGTTCGATCCGCCTTACGGCACCTTGACCGTGGGCCGGTTCGGCGGCGGTACGGCGGTGAATATTCTCGCGCGTCACGCCTGGTTCGAAGCGCTCATGCGCCCGGCCCCCTGGGATGACGGACCCGGCCTCGGGCGCCGTCTGATGCAGCGGGCGGAAGCTCTGGAAGCCGAGCTGCGGCGCCGCGCGCCCGAAGCCCGCATCGACGTCGCCGTGATGAGCAATGTCCCGCCGCTCAAGCCCGAAACCGACGGCGAGGCCGAACAGCTCGCCCGCCAGCTCACCGGCGACAATTCCCCGCGCGTCGTCGCCTACGGCACCGAGGGCGGTCAGTTTCAGGAGGCCGGTTTCTCCACCGTGGTGTGCGGCCCCGGCTCCATCGAACAGGCTCACCAGCCCGATGAATTCGTCGCCATCGAGCAGCTCGATCAATGCGACGCTTTCCTCGCCAAGCTGAAGGACCGGCTCTGCGCTTAAGGCGCGAGACCGCGTTGAACCAATTCACTCAGGAACCAGCCGCCCGCGCCGGCGTTCGGGCAAGCGTATCCCAGCGCTGGAGCTTTGTCATGAAAACCACCCTCGTCGTCACCGTGGCCGCCGCCATCGGCGCGCCCGCCCTCGCCCAGGTCCAAAGCGTCGATCTCGGGGAGCGGACCGTGGTCTGGGAGGAGAAAGCCTCCGGGCTCGTCCACCCCTGGGGCCTCGCCTTTCTGCCCGACGGGCGCGCGCTCGTGACCGAGCGCGAGGGCCGGCTGCGGATCCTGTCGGAAGACGGGACGCTCTCCGATCCGCTCGACGGCGTCCCCGAAGTCCATAATGTGGAGCAAGGCGGGTTGCTGGACGTGGCGCTGGACCCGGACTACGCCAGCAACCGTTTCGTCTATCTCTCCTACGCTCGCCCTGTGGACGGCGGGGCGGTGACCGCGCTCGGCCGCGGCCGGCTGTCGGCCGGCGAACTCGGCGACTTCGACATGCTCTTCAGCCAGGACATGGCGATCGACAACGGCAAGCATTTCGGCGGCCGGATCGAGTTCGACGACGACGGGCATGTCTTCCTGACCACCGGAGAGCGCTATCAGTTCGACCCGGCTCAGGATCTGTCCAACACGCTGGGCACGATCGTGCGGCTCAACCGCGACGGATCGATCCCGCAGGACAATCCATTCGTCGGCGAGGACGGCGAGGATGCGATCTGGTCCTACGGCCACCGCAATATCGAGGGCGCGGCGTTCGACGGCGAGCGGCTCTGGGTGGCCGAAATGGGGCCGTTGGGCGGCGACGAGCTCAACCGCATCGAGCCCGGCGCCAACTATGGCTGGCCGGAGGTGAGCGCGGGCTCGCATTACGACGGCGAACCGATCCCCGATCCCTCCACCACAGAGCGCTATACCGACGCCGTTCTGACCTGGACGCCGGTGATCAGCCCGTCCGGCATGATCGTCTATGACGGCTCCATGTTCGAAGGCTGGGACGGCTACGCCCTGATCGGCGGTCTCACCGCGAGCGGCGTTGTCGTGGTGGACCCGGCCGCCGGCGAAGAAGTCGCCCGCATCCCCATGGGCGCGCGCATCCGCGAAGTGACGCAAGCGCCCGACGGGTCTGTCTGGGTCACCACCGACCAGCAGAACGGCAAGATCTGGCGGGTGTATGCGCGGTGAATAGCTTTATCCTGAAGGAGCTTCGAGGCTCGTCCTTCAGGCTCGCACCTCAGAACGGGGGTGGCATCGAGCCGCCGCCTTCCTCATCCTGAAGAGTCTTTTTCAGAGAAAAAGCCTCGAAGGACGCGCCGCAACAAAAAAGCCGAGCCCGTCGGGCTCGGCTTCTTCATGCGTCGATGCTCAAAGACTTACGCGCTTTCCTTGTCCGCGGCGGCGCGGTCCTTGTTCCAGTAGGAGACCGACTTCACCTTCGTGCGGTCACAGCGATCGGCGTATTTCTTCGCGATCTCGGTGACTTCCTCCATCAGGCCTTCAGCCAGCGTGATCGGCTCAAGCCCCATGGACAGGAAGGTGTCGTTCTCCACGTGAAGCTCGTTCTCGTCGGCTTCGTTGCGCGGATTGGGCAGGTAGGCCACCTTCACATCGGTCATGTCGGCGATCATCTTGGCCAGCTCGCGCACCCGGTGGGTCTCGGTCATCTGGTTCATGATGCGCACCCGCTCGCCGGACTGGGGCGGGTTCTCCACGGCGAGCTGAATGCACTTCACCGTGTCCTGGATGTGGATGAAGGCGCGCGTCTGGCCGCCCGTCCCGTGCACGGTGAGCGGATAATCGATTGCGGCCTGCATCAGGAAGCGGTTGAGCACCGTGCCGTAATCGCCGTCGTAATCGAACCGGTTGATCAGGCGCTCGTCCTTCTTGGTCTCTTCGGTCTGGGTGCCCCAGACGATGCCCTGGTGAAGGTCGGTGATCTTCACCTTGTCGTTCTTGTTGTAGAACTGGAAGAAGAGCTGATCTTGGGTCTTCGTCATGTGGTAGATCGAGCCGGGATTGGCCGGATACAGGATATCCTGCTCCTTGTCGCCTTCGGAGGTCTCGACTTTGACCTTCAGATAACCCTCGGGAATCTTCATCCCCGCCGTGCCGTAGCCGTAGACGCCCATCGTGCCCAGGTGCACCAGGTGGGTGTCGAGGCCGGTCTCCACGATCGCGGCCAGCACGTCGTTCGTGGCGTTCAGGTTATTGTCCACCGTGTAGCGCTTGTGACGCGCGCTCTTCATGGAGTACGGCGCGGCGCGCTGTTCGGCGAAGTGGACGATGGCGTCCGGCTTCTCCGCGTAGATCAGGTCGACAAGCTCCTGATAGTCGTGGCCCACATTCAGGTCGATGAAGCCGATCTCCTCGCCGGACACCTCTTTCCAAGCGCGCAGGCGCTCGCCGATCGGGCGGATCGGAGTGAGGCTGTCGACCTCCAGCTCGATATCGATCTTGCGCCGGGACAGATTGTCGACGATCACGACCTCATGGCCGCGGGCGGACAGATGAAGGGCCGACGGCCAACCGCAGAAACCGTCTCCGCCGAGCACGAGTACTTTCATCTGGGTCTCCGGTGAATGATGGGCGTGCTGTTAATGAATTGTGAGAGGTTCTGGCAGGCTAGGCGCGGGGATGCAAGAGCCGGGCGCGGCTGGCGGCGGTGCGCGTATGGACCTTTGCGCCCGCCTCGTCTAAACCGCGCGCGAGTTTTTCAAAGCGCCGCCGCCATTCCGGCGGCCGCGCCTTCAAACCGGTAATCAGGAGCGCATCATGGCCCTTCGTGTGGCGATCAACGGGTTCGGCCGGATCGGGCGTCTCGCCCTGCGTGCGGCGCTGGAGCACCAGCGGACCGACGAATTCGAAATCGTGGCGATCAACAATTCCGGCACGCCCGAAGCCATCGCCCACCTGTTCGCCTTCGACAGCGTGCACGGCCGCTATCGCGCCGGCCAGGTGAAGACCGGCGAGGACCATATCGATCTGGGCTTCGGCAAGATCATCAAGGTCAACGAGCGCGACCCCGCGAAGCTTCCCTGGAAGGACATGGGCGTCGATCTGGTGATGGAGTGCACCGGCGCGTTCAACGACAAGGCCAAAGCCTCGGCCCACCTGGACGCGGGCGCCAAGCGTGTCCTGTGCTCGGCGCCGGCGAAGAACGCCGACAAGACCATCGTCTACGGCGTCAACCACGGCCAGCTCACCGCCAAGGACCTGATCGTCTCCAACGCCAGCTGCACAACCAACGGGCTGGCGCCGGTGGCCAAGGTGCTCAACGACGCGGTCGGCATCGAGCGCGGGCACATGACCACGATTCACGCCTATACCGGCGACCAGTACACGCTGGACAAAAACCACAAGGACCTGCACCGCGCGCGCGCCGCGGCCCTGTCCATGATCCCCACCACCACCGGCGCGGCAAAGGCGGTCGGCGAGGTGTTGCCCGAACTCAAAGGCAAGCTCGACGGCTCGGCCGTGCGCGTGCCCACCCCGAACGTGTCGGTGATCGACCTGGTGTTCACGCCGGGCAAGGCCACCAGTGCTGATGAGATCAATGACGCCGTGCGCGCCGCCGCCGACGGACCGCTGGCGGGCGTGCTCGGCTATGACACCGCCCCGCTGGTGAGCGTGGACTACAACCACGACAGCCGCTCCTCCATCGTGGCGCTGGACAAGACCAATGTCATCGATGAGCGCCTGGTGCGGGTGATGACCTGGTACGACAATGAGTGGGGCTTCGCCTGCCGCATGCTCGACACGGCCGCGGCCATGGGGCGTTTCATCTAGCTGAACGGAACCCTTCTGCTCGTAAGGGTCCGTCTATCGCCCCCTCCCCATCGCCGGGAGGGACAGGGTGGGGTGGAGATCGTGGAGCGAATCGTCGACCGATCACACGCTCCCCAACCCCGGCCCTCTCCCGAGGCGGAGGGAGCGATGCGTCACCGTCGCGATTTGTTCAACAGCGGCGCGATTCACATTGAACTCGGGGAAGACACGCCATGATCCGACGCCTTCAAGACGCCGACTTCGCGGGTAAGCGCGTGCTGGTGCGGGTGGACTTCAACGTGCCCATGGCGAACGGCCAGGTCACCGACGACACCCGCCTGAAGGCGGCCCTGCCGACCCTCGCGCACCTGCGCCGCGAGGGTGCGAAGGTGATCCTCATGGCCCATTTCGGACGGCCGAAGGGTCAGCGCAATATGGCGATGAGCCTTGCGCCGGTGGCCACGCCGCTCGCCGAGCTGATCGGCCACCCGGTGAAATTCGTCTCCGACTGCGTGGGCCCGGACGCCAGGGACGCGGTGGCGAGCCTCGGCGCGGGGGACGTTCTGCTGCTTGAAAACACCCGCTTCCACGCCGGTGAGGAACAGAACGATCCGGAATTCGCCGGCGAGTTGGCCGCGCTCGCCGATCTTTACGTGAACGACGCCTTCTCCGCCGCGCACCGCGCGCACGCCTCCACCGAAGGCGTGGCGCGGCGAATCCCGGGCTATGCGGGCCTCGCCCTGCAGCGCGAAATCGACCATGTGACGGCTGCGCTGGAAAACCCGAACCGGCCGCTGCTGGCGGTGGTGGGCGGATCGAAGGTCTCCACCAAGCTCGACCTTCTCAAGAACCTCGCCTCGAAGGTGGACCGGCTTTTCGTGGGCGGCGCCATGGCGAACACCTTCCTGGCCGCCAAGGGCCACGACATGGGCGCCAGCCTTTACGAGCGCGATCTTCTGAACACCGCACGCGAAATTCTCGACGCGGCCGGCGCGGCGGGATCCGCGATCCTCCTGCCCGTCGATGGGGTCGTGGCGGAAAAGTTCGAAGCCCACGCCGAGCGGCGCGTGGCGGACATGGACGGCATCAAATCCACGGAGATGATGCTCGATTGCGGACCGGAGACGGTGGACCGGCTGGCCGACGCCATCGATGCGGCGCGCACCCTGGTCTGGAACGGGCCGCTGGGCGCGTTCGAAACCCCGCCCTTCGACACGGGAACATTGGAGGCGGCGCGCTACGCCGCGAAGCGCTGCACCGAGCACGGTCTCACCGTCGTCGCCGGAGGCGGCGACACCGTCGCCGCGCTGAACCAGGCCGGGGTCGCGGACGACTTCACCTTCGTCTCCACCGCGGGGGGCGCCTTCCTTGAATGGCTGGAAGGCAAGGCCCTTCCCGGCGTTGAGGCGTTGAAGGACTGAAACCTTGACCCGCGCGCGGCGCGGGGCGATCAAGACGCCGGCGGGCGCCGGCAGCAGCAAAATTCCTTTTGGGGGACGACAGATGGATCTCGATCAGCTTAACGACATCGCCCTGCGTATGGTCGCGCCGGGCAAGGGCATTCTCGCCGCCGATGAAAGCACCGGCACGATCGGCAAGCGCTTCGACACCATCGGGCTTGAAAACACCGAGGAAAATCGCCGCAATTGGCGCGAGATGCTGTTCCGCACTGAACCGGCCATGCGCGAGCACATCTCCGGCGTGATCCTCTATGACGAGACGATCCGTCAGGCAGCCGCCGACGGGGTGAAGCTCGTCAAGCTGATCGAGGACGCCGGCTCGATCCCCGGCGTCAAGGTGGACAAAGGCGCGAAAGACCTCGCCGGGTCACCGGGCGAAACGATCACCGAGGGCCTCGACGGGCTGCGCGGCCGGCTGAACGAGTATTACGAGCTCGGCGCCCGTTTCGCCAAATGGCGCGCGGTGATCGATATCGGCCGCGACGGCGATGAGAGCATCCCCTCGCAATATTGCATCAACACCAATGTCCATGCGCTCGCGCGCTACGCCGCCCTGTGCCAGGAGGCGAGCATCGTCCCCATCGTGGAGCCGGAAGTCCTGATGGGCGGCGACCACTCCATCGAGCGCTGCTACGAGGTGACCGAGTACACGCTGCGCCGCCTCTATGAAGAACTGTTCGCCCAGGGCGTCGTGCTGGAAGGCACGGTCCTGAAGCCCAACATGATCATCGCCGGCGCCGAGGCGAAGGATCAGGCGAGCCGCGAAGAGGTTGCGGAAATGACCGTGCAATGCCTGATGAACACCGTGCCCGCGGCCGTTCCGGGCATCGCCTTCCTGTCGGGCGGCCAGTCCGACGAGGACGCCACGGCGCACCTGAACATCATGAACGAGGGCTTCGACCTGCCCTGGCCGCTGACCTTCTCCTACGGCCGCGCCCTGCAGGCCGCGCCGCTGGCCGCCTGGAACGGCGGCGACGTGGAGGCCGGCCAGAAAGCCTTCAACCACCGCGCCAAGATGAACGGCCTCGCCACGCTGGGCGAATGGGATGAAGGCATGGAGAAGGAGGGCTAAGGGGCTTTTTCTCTTCCTCTCAGAAGGATCAACCCCGGCTCTGAAGGGCCGGGGTTTTTCTTCGGCCGGACCTAGCTATTCGCACGCAGGGGCCCACATGCCCCGTCGATCCATGCCGGCCATTTGCGCAAGCGCCGGGGCCTGTCAAGGACGACCGGGCGCCGCCCGGTCGCCGCTCGGAGGCGGCGCGGAGCACCGTCCTTGACAGGCCCCGACCGCCTTGCGTGATCTTCCAGCATGGATAGAAAAGGGCTGCTCCGAGCAAAGCATGCTCAATTCAGGCGCTCACGCCCCCTAACCCCGCTCAAGCCCCTTCAACCGCTCGACCGCCGCCATCTTGTCGATCGCCGCGCGCACATACGTGTCGAGCGCCGAGCCCTCGGAGTAATCCGCATCGGCGGTGAACTGGACGCGGCGGTCCTTCTTGAGCGCCGCCGTCTTCTCCATCAGCTTTGCGTCGCCGGGCGGATGGACCGCGATGGAGACGCCGCCCTGCTCCTTCACGGTTCGCATGCACGGCACGTCGGTGTCGCCGTCGCCGATATAGATCATGTTGCGGAACGGGACCGGCCGGTCGTCCTCGGGCACGTATTTGTTGACCTCGCCGTGGTCGGAGAGGTCCAGCGCGCCCTTGTTGATGCGGAACAGGAACTGGGTCTTGTTGGTGTAGTTCACCGCCGAGGCCGCCCAGACCGGCACATCGTCGGCGTTGTACTTGAATTCGCTGGCGAAGATCGCGTCGAAGCTGGGTCCGATCGCGCTGGCCCGGATCATCTCCTTCAAGCCCGAGGAAATGATGAAGTGCTGGACCTCGACGCCTTGCTCGCGGCCGTGCACGCGCAGCCGGTCGAACCAGCCCTCCGCCACCCCGTCGAAAAACCCGATCTTGGCGCCGTGGCGTTCAATGTCCTCACGCCGAAAGCGCACGTCCTCGCGCTGGGCCGCCTTTACCATTTCATGCATGTAAATGAGAATATTGTCCGCGCCCAAGCGCGCCGCCTCGCCGTTCACACGCTTCCAGAACGTGGCGGGATCCTCCCCGATCTCCGGAATGAAGGAGTGCTCCTGCATGGAGCCCGGCGACAGCGTGCCGTCGAAATCATAGGCGATGGCGAGGGTCGGGGTGCGGTGTGTCATGGAGACCCCATACATGAATTCTCGGCCAAGCCGAAGGCGCAGTGCCGCGAGCTCGTTCAGAATTCAGCGCTTTGCGCGGGCGGAGGCCCCGGATCGGCGGCCAGCCTGGCTTGTCCGGGACTCCAGCGCCCTACATCTCACCCGCCTCACGCCTCCAGGGTCACGTCCCAGTAGAGATAATCGAGCCAGCTTTCATGCAGGTATTTCGGCGGGAAGCGGCGTCCCTGGGCCTGCAGCTGGTGCATGCCGGGCCGGTCGGCCTCACGCAGGAGCGGCATGCCGGCCTCGCGCGGCGTGCGCCCGCCCTTTTTCAGGTTACACGGCGCACAGGCGGCGACGATATTGTCCCAGGTCGTACGCCCCCCCTTGGAGCGCGGGATCACGTGGTCGAAGGTGAGCTGATCAAGCTTGTTGGTGCCGCAATACTGGCACTTGAAGCCGTCGCGCAGAAACACGTTGAAGCGCGTGAACGCCGGCGGGCGGTCCTGATTGATGTAGTCGCGCAGCGCCACCACGCTGGGCGCGGCCATTTCGAAGCTGGGGCTTCGGATCGGCGTGGCGTATTCCGACACCACGTCCACGCGCTCCAGGAACACCGCCTTGATCGCCTCCTGCCAGGGCCAGGTGGAGAGCGGATAATAGGACAGCGGCTGGTAGTCCGCGTTCAGGACAAGGCAGCGAAGATCTTCGGGCGCGGTCTTAAACACACGCATGACGCGCTCCCCCGGCATGAGCCGCGCCGGAGAGCGCTCGGCGGGGGGCGAGGCCCCGATATGTCATGGCCGTCCTGAAGACGCGCCTCCCTCAAAGTCCAGGCCCCTGAATTCGCAAAACGAATCACCAGGAGGGGTTTCGAGACGGCCGCACTTTAACCGAACTCGCATGACGGTGACATGACACTGAGCACACGGGTCTTTGACAATGTTAGGGCTCCGCACCGCCCCGGCGAGCGCAGAGCGGGCTTTCCCTTGGCGGCGCGGCTCTCAGGAGTCTCGCACTGCGGCCCCCTCCCCCTTGGAGAAGGGAACGGCCTCACCGCGCATTGATTGAAGTGACCGCTCACTCAAACGCGCTGCGCTGTCTCTGGTGAGCGAAGGCGGGAACGGGGCGCGAGCTGCGGGACGCGTCAAGCGACGCCACCGAGAGCCTTTTCAGCGAAAGTGGACACCGGTTTCGCGTTTCGAAAAGACCATATTTCAAAAGACTAGAGTCGATTTGGTCGATCAGGATCGACCGAAACGGCTCTAAACCAGCTTGCCCGCGAACGCGTTGGCGATAAAGCGCTGACCGAGCTCCAGCCCGTCCGGACCGATGGAGTGGGGCACGCCGGTGCTGATATGGAATTCCGCGCCATGGCCGGCCGCACACAGGCCCTGGGCGGCCATCAGGGTCATGCCCACCGGCAGCACCTCGTCGGCGTCGCCGTGAATGAGCAGGATCGGCGGTTTCGCCGTCATCTCGTCCTTCAGTCGCTCCGGTCCGGCGAGCGCGCCGGAATAGCCGAGAATTCCCGCCGGCGCCGCATCGCGCCGCAAACCGGTGTGCAGCGCCATCATCGTACCCTGGGAAAAGCCCACCAGCAGCAGATCCTGCGGCTCGAGCTCCCAGCGCTTCAGCTCCGCCTTCACGAACTGCTCCGCGCTCGCATGAGCCGAACGTGCGCCCTGCTCCATAAGCGCAGGATCAAGCCGGGAGATGGGAAACCATTGATACCCGCCGGGAAAGCCGGGCACCGGTTCGGGCGCATTGGGCGAGGCCCAGGCCACGTCGGGAAACTGCGGCGCCCAGGCCTGGGCGAGGCCTGCGAGATCCTGCCCGTTCGAGCCGTAGCCGTGGAACAGCACCACCAGCTTCTTCGCCTTGCCCGATTTCGGCGCGATGCGCGGCCCGTCGATGAGGATCATCGCCCTCTCCCTTTCCCTTTGTCCGGCGCGATCATAACCGCCGCGGCCGGTGATGAAAGCGGCGACCGTGACCGCTCGGCAGTGTTGGGCTAAGCCTCCGGCCATGACCGATTTCGTCACCCGCTTCGCCCCCTCGCCCACCGGGCTTTTACACCTGGGCCACGCCTTTTCCGCGATTACCGCGTTCAACGCCGCAAAGACCGCGGGCGGAGAATTTCTCCTGCGCATCGAGGACATCGACACCGCGCGCTGCAAGACCGGGTTCGAAGAAGCGATCTACGACGATCTCGCCTTCCTCGGGCTCGACTGGCCGCAGCCGGTGCGCCGGCAGAGCGCGCATTTCCCCGAGTACGCCCGGGCGCTGGAGGGGCTGGCGGAGCGCGGACTCGTCTATCGCTGTTTCAAGACCCGCAAGGAGATCGCCGAGGAGATCGCGCGGGCTCCGCACGCCCCGGGGGAAGGCCCGGAGGGCGTGATCTATCCCGGCCCCGAAACCCCGCTCACCGACCTCGAAGAAGCCGCCCTCCTCGCCGAGAACAAGCCCTACGCCTGGCGGCTCTCCATCAAGGCCTGCCGCGACGAGCTGGGCGCGGCGTGGGACGCCCTGCACTTCATCGAGGAGGGCGAAGGCCCGGACGGCGAGCACGGCCTTGTGAAGGCGCAGCCGGAAACCGTCGGCGACGTCATTCTGGGGCGCAAGGATGTGGGCGCGAGCTATCACCTCGCCGCCGTCCATGACGACGCGCTGCAGGGCGTGACCCATGTCATCCGCGGCCAGGACCTGTTCTTCGCCACGCATCTCCATGCGCTTTTACAGCGCTTGATGGGCCTGCCGCGCCCGATCTACCGCCACCACCGCCTGCTGCTCGATGAAACCGGCAAGCGCTTCGCCAAGCGCGATGAGAGCATGACGATCCGCGCGATGCGCGAGAGCGGGATGAGTGCGGCGGAGGTGCGGGAGAAGGCGGGGGTTTAACGGCGCTGCGGCGCCGTCGGCTCTGCATTTCATGTTGCACGCGCCGTGGGCCGCGGTCTTCCCCCCGGCTCAAGGCCGGGGATGAAACCGGGGACCGGAGCATTTGTGGACGTTACGTGAAATACGGCCCGTACAGATCCGTCCTTCGATCCCGGAAGAACCCCCAGGCCGCCCGGTGGATCGAGGAACGCCCGGTCGAAGCTCGCGGTGAGGACGCCGGTTTCAGCCCGCCCGAGCTCGCTGACGACCTCGCCGGTATGGTCGCAGATGAAGCTGGTGCCGTAGAAACGCTGACCGTCCTCGTCGCCATGGCGGTTGGCCGCGCCCACGGGCATGACGTTGGAGACGGCGTGGCCCTGCATCGCCCGGCGCCAGCGCGCGGCGGTGTCGAGGGAGTCGTCATGGGGCTCCGACCCGATGGCGGTGGGGTAGAGCAGCACCTCCGCACCCAGAAGCGCCAGGGCGCGCGCGGTTTCCGGGAACCACTGGTCCCAGCAGATCCCGACGCCCACCTTGCCGTGTTTGGTGTCCCAGACCTTGAAGCCGGTGTCGCCGGGGCGGAAGTAATACTTCTCCATATAGCCCGGCCCGTCGGGGATATGGCTCTTGCGGTAGACGCCCAGCGGCTCGCCGCCGTCCAGCATCACCAGCGAATTGTAATAGCGCGGCCCCTCGCGCTCGTAGATCGAGACGGGGATGGCGACGTCCAGCTCTTCGCTCAAGGGCTGGAGCGCGGTGACGCACGGGTGCTCGTAGGCGGGATAGGCCTCGGCGAACCAGTCTTCGGCCTGCGTCTTGCAGAAATAATGGTTCTGGAAGAGCTCAGGCGGCAGGATCACCTTGGCGCCTTTCGACGCGGCCTCGCGCGTCAGTTCTTCCACCGTCTGCAGGTTTTCGGCGCGGTCACGGGTGAACGCCGCCTGAATTACGGCGATGGACAGCGTATCGGTCATGTCTTGGTGTAATCGTCAGTCGATCTGGTCGAGCCAGTCGCCGGGGCCGTCCCCGGTGCGTAGATCCATCACGGTGGGCCAGAGCCGCCACGGCGCGCGGCCGTCGGAGTTCCACAGCGCCACGAAAGCAAAGCCGGTCTCCGGCTCCATCACCACCTGGGCGCCGTAGCCGGACAGATAGCCCGAGTGCGCGATCAGAGTGCGGCCGCCCCAGTCATACACCCGCCAGCCGAGGCCGTAATAGGTCTCGTCCACCCGCGCGCGCAAGGGGCCAAGGCCGCGGGTTTCCCGCCGGCTTTCGGTGTAGGGGGTGAAGGCCCGCTCGCGCACCTTTTCCGGCAGGCCGTCCATCCATGCGAGATTGGCTTGGGCCCAGGCGATGAGATCGTTAAGCGAAAGCGTCACCGCCGCCGCGCTCGGCACGCGGTCGTAATATGTGGAGGGATCGCCGGCCTGATCGCGCAAGCGCACCCAGCCGCGATGAGGGCGCGCCCAGCTGGGAGCGGAAACGAGATCGTCTTCGCCGACACCCGCCGTGGTGAGGCCGTACGGCCCGAAAATATATCGGCGCATCGCCTCTTCGTAGGACAGCCCCGTGGCCTCCTCGATCAGCAGTTCGGCGGCGGAAAAGGCGACGTTCTGATAGGTGTAGCACTCGCCCGGCTTGCACACGAGATCGACCGATCCAAGCTGCTCGCGCGCCTCGGCGGCGGACAACTCCGCCCGGCCGGGGTTGGGATCGCAG
>JBKHAZ010000015.1:0-23682 GCA_046542605.1 Oceanicaulis sp.
CGCACGCCTGCGGGCCTTGTCCTGCACACCGGCGACTGGAAAATCGATCCCGATCCGCTCATCGGCGCCTCGACCGACATCGCCAAGCTGGAGGCCGCTGGCGAAGAGGGGGTGCTGGCCATGGTGTGCGACAGCACCAACGTCTTCACCGAAGGCGAATCCGGATCCGAGCTGGGGGTGCGCGAGAACCTCACCAAGCTCGTCGGCGAGTATACCGGCCGCGTCGCCATCGCCGCCTTCGCCTCGAACGTCGCGCGCCTGGAGACCGCCATCAGAGCCGCCGAAGCCAACGGGCGCCGGGTGTGTCTGGTGGGCCGGTCCATGCACCGCATGACGGCGGCCGCCAAGGCCGTGGGCCTTCTGGCCGACGTTCAGCCCTTCGTGGAGGAGGATGAGGCGGGCTACTTCCCGCCGGACAAGATCCTGTATCTGTGCACCGGGTCCCAGGGCGAGCCCCGCGCCGCGCTCTCGCGCATCGCCGAGGGCACGCACCGCAACGTCACCCTCAATGAGGGCGACGCGGTGATCTTCTCCTCGCGCATCATCCCCGGCAACGAGCGCGGCATCTTCGATCTGATGAACAAGCTCGCCGGGCGCGGCGTGAAGATCATCACCGAAAAGGACGTGCATATTCACGTGTCCGGCCACCCCTGCCGCGACGAGCTGGCCCAGATGTACGCCTGGGCCAAGCCGAAGATCGCCATCCCCGTCCACGGCGAGTTGCGTCACCTGAAGGAGCACGCCGCATACGCGCGCGAGCTGCAGGTGCCCCAGTCGCTCGCGCCCCATAACGGCGCGGTGATCCGCATCACCCAGGAGGGCGCGGCGATCGTCGACGAGGCTCCGTCCGGGCGGCTTCATGTGGACGGCAATTTCCTGGTCGAAGCCGAGGCGGAGTCGCTGAAAGAGCGCCGGCGTCTGGCCGCGTCAGGCCATGTCGTAGTGGCCGCGATCGTCTCGGGAGGAGACCTGGTCAGCGAGATCGACATACGCTGCATGGGTGTTCCTGAAACCGACCGGTTCGACATCGAAGACTTCATGGACGAACTCGCAGATGCCGCGGAAGAGGCGTTCAAGCGTTTAGGCAAGAAGGACAGGCGCGACGAGGCGATGGTCGAGGAGGCCCTGCGCCGCGCCGTGCGCCGGGAAGCCAATCGCATCTGGGGTAAAAAGCCCCATGTCGAAGCCGTCGTGCTGAGCACCTGACTCGATATTCGGAGGGTAAGCCATGAAGATCGGACGATTGAACCATGTGGGCGTCGTCACGCCGGACGTGGAGGCGAGCGCCACGCTCTACGCAGAGCTTTACGGGGCCACTGAGGCCACCGAGCCGAAGATCTTCGCCCATCTCGGCGTGCGGGTGGTCTTCGTGAACTTGCCGAACACCCAGATCGAGCTGATCGAGCCCGCGGGCGAGGGTTCGCCGATCAACAAGTTTCTTGAAAAGAATCCCAAGGGCGGTCAGCACCATCTGTGCTTTGAAGTGGCCGACATCATTGAGGCGCGCGACACCATGGTGGAGCGCGGCGCCACGGTGCTCGGCGACGGCGAACCCTATATCGGAGCCCACGGCGTGCCGGTGATTTTCGTCCATCCGAAAGACACCGGCGGTGTTTTGATCGAGCTGATGCAGGATCCCGGTCAGCACATGGGGGAGGGCGCCGATTGAGCGACGCGGCCGTCTCCAATCCGATGATGCGCCGGGCGGGCCAGGCCCTTGTGGGTCTGTTCCTGATCCTGTGGATCGCCCAGCTTTTCCTGCCTGATCAGGGCGTCGGCTTCGTCACAGGGATCGTCGTTTACCTCATCGTGTGGTGGATGGTGTTCTTCTGCGTCCTGCCGCTGCGCGTGCAGAGCCAGCAGGAGGCCGGCGAGATCGAACCCGGCTCCGAGCCCGGCGCGCCCGCCGATCCTCAGCTCAAATACAAGTTCAAGCTCACCAGCGTCATCGCGGCGGGGTTCTGGCTGGTCTATTTCGTGCTTTGGGAGTTCGAACTGGTGAGCCTGGGGCCGATCCCGAGCGCGGGGTAGCGTTCATTTCGAAGCATGGCGAGCGTGCTCCCAGGAAACCAGAGCGACCCCTGAGAAGACCACCGCAAAGCCGGCCAGGTGGATCCAATGGAAGGCTTCGTCCAACAAGACGTAACTGAGCACCAGGGCGGACACCGGCATCACGCCCATGAACGCCGCGGCGATGGAGCCGGGCGCGCGCTTCACGCCCGCATACCAGAGCCCGCTGCCGATCGCGAGCGTGCCGGCTCCGTACCAGGCGACCGCCGCCCAGAAGCGGGTATTGGTCTCGCCGATCTCGAATTGCGGCCATTGCCAGAGCGCCGGAGCGGCGAAGAAGGGCAGAGACATGGCCGCCGCCAGGAATGCGGTGAGCAGCGGATCCACCCGCCGGGTCACCGTGCGGCCCATCAGCGTGTAGACGGCCTCGCAGCACACCGCCGCGAAAACCAGCGCTATTCCGAGCCAACTCGTGGTCGCGCCGCGATCTTCGCCGCCGCCTAGATGCAGGATCAGAACGCCGGCGACCGCCAGGCCGGCCGCGGCGAGCTTTCGCCATGTGGCCCGGTCGCTCATGAAGGTGATGGCGGCCAGCGCCGTGACCATGGGCGCCGTACTCATCACAACGGCGCCGGCGACGCCGGAGATCATCCGCATGCCGTAGAGCATAAGCGCGGTGAAACCGAACATGCCGAAGGCTGCGATCACCGCGATCCGGCCCCAGTCGGCGCGGCGCAGCCCGGCGATGTCTTCGCGCTTCAGCCAGGCGAATGGCGCAAGGGCCAGCGCGCCCACCAGCACTCGAAACAGCGAGCCTACGAAGACCGGTGCGGATTCGGTGACGATCTTGCTTACCGGCGTGGCCGAGCCGAACGCGGCCATGCCGAGAAACAGCGCCGCCAACGTGAACGCGTCGCCGCGCCCGCTGCCCGAAACCTGCGCCGGCGTGCGGCCTTGGGACGGATCTTCAGGCTGGCTCAATCTACGGACCTTTCTTTGCGTCAGCGCGGCTTGCCCCGCGCCTTCGCCCCGTCTAATCGTGACCGGTCTTTTGAAGTTCCCCGGAGCGAACGACCTTCATGCGCCTGTCCCGCTTCTTCCTGCCCGTCCTGAAGGAAACCCCGGCCGAGGCGCAGATCGTCTCGCACCGGCTAATGCTGCGGGCGGGCATGATCCGCCAGGAGGCGGCCGGCATCTACGCCTGGCTGCCGCTGGGCTTTCGCGTCTTAAAAAAGATCGAGCAGATCGTCCGCGAGGAGCAGGATCGGGCCGGCGCGGTGGAAATGCTGATGCCCACGCTTCAGCCCGCGGATCTGTGGCGCGAGAGCGGGCGCTATGACGGCTACGGCAAGGAGATGCTGCGCATCGTCGACCGGCATGAGCGCGACCTGCTCTATGGGCCGACGAACGAGGAGATGATCACCGAGATCTTCCGCGCCTATGCGCGCTCCTACAAGGACCTGCCGAAGATTCTTTATCACATCCAGTGGAAGTTCAGAGACGAGATCCGGCCCCGCTTCGGGGTCATGCGCGGGCGCGAGTTTCTGATGAAGGACGCCTACTCGTTCGATCTCGATGAGGCGGCGGCGCGCGCCAGCTATAACCGCATGTTCGTGGCGTATCTCAACACCTTCGCGCGCATGGGGCTGAAGGCTGTCCCGATGCGCGCCGACACCGGCCCCATCGGGGGCGACTTGAGCCACGAGTTCATTATTCTGGCCGAAACCGGTGAAAGCGAAGTCTTCCTCGACGCCGCGCTCGCCGAAATGCCGGCGCCGGGTCTCGACGTGGATTTCGACGGCGATCTGCAGGCCCATGTGGATGCGCGCACCGGCCTTTACGCCGCCACCGACGAGATGCATGAGGCCGTTCGTTTCGAGGCCGAGGTTCCGGCTGAACGCCGCCTCACCGCGCGCGGCATCGAGGTGGGCCACATTTTCTACTTCGCCGACAAATACTCCAAACCCATGGGCGCGAAAGTCGCCCATCCCGACGGGCAGGAGCGTGCAGTGCACATGGGCTCCTACGGGGTCGGCGTTTCGCGGCTCCTCGGCGCCATCATCGAAGCCCATCACGACGAGGCCGGCGTGATCTGGCCGGAAGCCGTGGCGCCCTTCGGCGCCGGGATCATCAATCTGAAACCGGGCGATGAAGCCGCCGACACCGCCGCGCAGAGCGCTTACGAAGCCCTGTCGCTGGCCGGCAGGGACCCGCTTCTGGACGACACCGCTGAGCGCGCCGGCGCCAAGTTCGCGACCATGGACCTCATCGGCCTGCCCCATCAGCTGGTGCTCGGCCCGCGCGGGGTGAAGGAGGGCAAGGCCGAGGTGAAGGTCCGCGCAACGGGCGAAAAGCACGAATTGTCCATCGAGGATGCGGTCGCCCGGCTGGCGGAAGGCGCCTTCTCGTGACCGGTCGCGCCGCTGACACCCGCCTGCGCGAAGGCGGCGCGGGGCCGTTTTCCGCCTTCGAATTTCTTCTGGCCTTCCGTTACCTGCGGGCGCGCCGCAAGCAGGGCGGCGTGACGCTGATCTCGATCATCTCCTTTGTCGGCATCATGCTGGCCGTCACCGCCCTGATCGCGGTGATGAGCGTGATGAACGGCTTTCGCCACGAGCTTCTGACCCGGCTCCTGGGCGTGCAGCCCCACGTCTACGTCTACTTGCCCCAGGAGACCGACGTTGAGGCCGGGGGCGTCGCGGACGCGATCCTGGAGCTTGACGGGGTGCGCCAGGCCGGCCCTGTGGCCGTGGGCCAGGCGCTGGTCACGTCGGGGCGCAACGCCGCCTTCGCCCAGGTCGCCGGCGTGCGCCCGCAGGATTTGCGCCGGTTCGACCTGATCACCGGGGCGCGCGGGGCCGAGGAGGCCGGCGGCGGACTGGTCCAGGGCTCGGTGGAGGGCTTCGGCGAAGGGCGCGCCGGCGGAAACGAGATCATCATCGGCTCGGCCATGGCCGGCCAGCTCGGCGTGCGCGCCGGCGACCAGGTGACCCTTGTCAGCCCGCGCGGCGCCCAGACCGCGCTTGGGACCACGCCGCGTTCGAAAGCCTACACCGTGGCTGGGATCATCACGGTAGGGGTGCAGGACCTCGATCAGATCCTTGTTTACATGCCGCTTGCGCAGGCGGCCCTGTTCTTCAACCGCCCGGCGAACGGGGATTATATCGACGTGCGCATCGATAATCCCGACAACCCCGATCCGATCAAGGACGCCATCCGCCAGGTCACGCCCGACAATACGCTGGTGTTCGACTGGCGTCGTCAGAACGAGGCGTTCTGGCGCGCGCTGCAGGTGGAGCGCGTGGCCATGCGGCTGATCCTCATGATCATCGTGCTGATCGCGGCCATGAACATCATTTCCGGCCTTGTCATGCTGGTGAAGAACAAGACCCGCGATATCGCGATCCTGCGCACCATGGGGGCCAGCCAGGGCTCGGTGATGCGCATCTTCCTCATCGCCGGCGCCGCGGTGGGCGTGCTCGGGACGCTGGCGGGCATTTTTCTCGGTCTTCTGTTCGTCGCCTTCATCGGGCCGATTCAGGATTTCGTGAGCTGGGCGTCGGGCGGGCCCGTGTTCGATCCCAGCGTCTACTCGCTCTATCGCCTGCCGGCGCGGGTGGACTGGGGCGAGGTGGCGTTCGTGGCGTTCTGGGGCTTTTTCACCGCGCTCCTCGCGACCTTGCCGCCGAGCTGGCGGGCGGGGCGCATCGATCCGGTGGAGGCGCTGCGTTATGAGTGATCCGGCTCTGTCGATCCGCGGTCTTGAGCGGACGTACAAGACCGAAGGCGAAAGCCTCACGGTGCTGAAGGGCGCCGATCTCGACCTCTATGCCGGCGAGCTTGTCGGCCTTGTCGGGCCGTCGGGATCAGGCAAGTCCTCGCTCCTTCACGCCGCGGCGCTTCTGGAAAAGCCCAACGCCGGCGAGGTTCGCTTGGCCGGACGCAACGGGCTCGCCCTGTCCGAGCGTGAGCGCACGGCGCTGCGGCGGCGCGAGGTGGGTTTCGTCTATCAATTCCACCATTTGATGCCGGAACTTGACGCGCTGGACAACGTGGCGCTGCCCCAGCTGATCGCCGGTGTCGCCTACGAGGCCGCACGCGCCGCGGCGCGCGAGCGCCTCGTGGCGCTGGGCCTTGAAGGCCGGCTGACCCACCGGCCGGGGCAGCTCTCCGGCGGCGAGCAGCAGCGCGTCGCGATCGCGCGCGCGCTGGTGAACCGTCCGCGGATCGTGCTCGCCGACGAGCCCACCGGCAATCTCGACCCGGCCACATCCGATCAGGTGTTCGACGCGCTCGGCCAGGCCTGCCGGGAGGCGGGGGCGGCGGCGCTGGTGGCGACGCACAACATCGCGCTCGCCCGGCGCATGGACCGGGTGGTGACGCTTCAAGACGGGCGTGTCGTCGCCTGGGCCGGCGACGACAGGCCGGCCTGAACGGGCCCGGAACGCAGCGCGAACACCTTGAATCGCAGCGGCTTTTCCACAAACGAATCAGCGGGCTTGACGCGCGGAACAAAACACGAAAACATGCAAGGGAACAAAACAGGAAAAGCTGCTCCCGGCACCTGATCCAGAACGGAGTTTCCCATGCGCGCCTTCGTCGAAGACATCACCTCCGCGGCCGTCATCATCGGCTTCATCTGCGTCGCGCTGTCTGTCAGCGCCGCCTTCGCCGGATAGGGCCGCGCGGCTACCATGGCGGCCTCGCGAATCGAGCATGGCCGCGCGGGGCGGCGGGAGAAGCGTGATGGCCGGGCCTTTCGTCCATTTGCGGGTGCGATCGCCTTATTCCCTTCTGGAAGGGGCGATCCGCATCAAGGAGACCGCCGGGCTGTGCAAGCAGATGGGCATGCCCGCCGCAGCGCTCACCGACAGCAATAACCTGTTCGGTGCGCTGGAGTTCTCCGAAACGCTATCAGGCGAGGGCGTTCAGCCCGTCATAGGCTGCACGCTGTCGGTGCAGATCGAGCCGCCCCGGCCGGGCGAGCGATCCACGCCTGACGGGACCTTGGTGCTGCTGGCGAAGGATCAGGCCGGCTACGATAATCTGATGCAGCTTTCTTCGGCGGCCTATCTGGAAGTGGGCGCCACGGACGATCCGCATATCTCGATCGAGCGCGCGCTGAACCACGCCGAGGGCCTGATTTGTCTGACCGGCGGTCATGACGGCGTGCTCAACCGTCTCGTTTGCGCCGGGCGCACGGGTCCCGCCGACGAAGTGCTCGACCGGCTGCAGAGCGCGTTCGGCGATCGCTTGTATGTCGAGCTTCAGCGCCACGGGCGCACCGACGACCTGACGGCGGAGGATTATCTGGTGGACCGCGCCTATGCGCGCGGCCTGCCGCTGGTGGCGACGAACGAGCCGTATTTCGTCACCGCCGACAGGCACGGCGCGCACGACGCGCTGCTCTGCATCGCCGAAGGCGCCTATGTCAGCCAGACCGACCGGCGCCAGGTGACGGCGGAGCATTACTTCAAGTCGGCCGAGGAAATGGCCGAGCGGTTCTCCGATCTTCCCGAAGCAGTGGAGAATACGATCGAGATCGCGCGGCGGTGCGCCTTCCGGCCGCGCACCGGCGATCCGATTCTTCCCAGCTTCCCCACCGAAGGCGACCGCAACGAGGCCGAGGAGCTGCGCGCCCAGGCGCGCGCCGGGCTCGAAGCGCGGCTCGCCAAGGTCGAGCCGTCCGCGCCGCGCGAGGAATACGATCAGCGTCTTGAATACGAACTCGGCGTCATCGAGCGCATGGGGTTTCCCGGCTATTTCCTGATCGTGTCCGACTTCATCAAATGGGCGAAGGCGAATGATATCCCTGTCGGGCCGGGGCGGGGCTCGGGCGCCGGCTCACTGGTCGCCTGGGTGCTGACCATCACCGATCTCGATCCGCTGCGCTTCGGCCTGCTGTTCGAGCGGTTCTTGAATCCCGAGCGGGTTTCAATGCCCGACTTCGACGTGGACTTCTGTCAGGACCGTCGCGGCGAGGTGATCCGCTATGTGAAGGATCAGTACGGCGCCGATCGGGTTGCGCAGATCATCACGTTCGGCACGCTGCAGGCGCGCGCCGTGGTGCGCGATGTGGGCCGGGTCTTGCAGCTGCCCTTCGGGCTGGTGGACCGCATCGCCAAGCTGGTCCCCAACAACCCCGCCCAACCCACCACCCTCGCCGAGGCGGTGCAGCAGGAGCCCAAGCTCCAGGCGATGCGCGAAGAGGACGAGCAGGTCGCGCGCCTGATCGAGGTCGCGCTGCAGCTGGAAGGGATGTTCCGCAACGCCTCCACCCACGCCGCCGGCGTGGTGATCGGAGACCGGCCGCTGGACGAGCTGGTGCCGCTCTATCAGGACCCGCGGTCCGAGATGCCGGCCACCCAGTTCAACATGAAGTGGGTCGAGGCGGCGGGGCTGGTGAAGTTCGACTTCCTCGGGCTCAAGACGCTGACGGTGATTGCGCGCGCGCTCGATTACATCGAGGCGTCGGGCGAAACGCGCCCGGACATGGACGCGCTCGGTTTCGACGATCCGGCTACCTACGAGCTTCTGGCCTCCGGCGGCTCGATCGGGGTGTTCCAGCTGGAAAGTACGGGCATGCGCGACACGCTGCGCAAGCTCAAGCCGGACACGATCGAGGACGTGATCGCGCTGATCTCGCTTTATCGTCCCGGGCCGATGAAGAATATCGACATCTATGTCGATCGCAAATTCGGCCGGGCGGCGCCGGATTATCTCCATCCCGACCTGGAACAGGTCCTCAAGGAGACGTTCGGCGTCATCATCTACCAGGAACAGGTGATGCAGATCGCGCAGATTCTGGCCGGCTACTCGCTGGGCGAAGCCGACCTTCTGCGCCGCGCCATGGGCAAGAAGAAGCCCGAGGAGATGGCCAAGCAGCGCGTGCGCTTCCAGGAGGGCGCCCAAAAGCACGGCCTGACGAAAGAGCGCGCCGACTTCATCTTCGACCTGGTCGCCGAGTTCGCCGGTTACGGCTTCAACAAATCCCACGCCGCCGCCTACGCCCTGATCGCGTACCGCACCGGCTGGCTGAAGGCGAACCATCCCGTGGCCTTCATGGCCGCGCTGATGAGCCTGGACATGGCCAACACCGACAAGCTGGCGGTGTTCTTCCAGGAAACCCGGCGCATGGGGCTTGAGGTTCTGCCCCCCGACGTCAACGCCAGCCAGGCCGATTTTTCGGTGGAGGACGGCAAGGTCCGCTATGCGCTGGGCGCCATCCGCAATGTGGGCTTCTCGGCGATGGAGCACGTGGTTGCGGTGCGCCGGCAGGGCGGGCTCTTCAAGGATCTTTACGATTTCGCCGAGCGCGTCGATCCGCGCCAGGTCAACAAGCGCGCCTTTGAAAACCTCGCCCGGTCGGGTGCGTTCGACAGTCTGGAGCCGGACCGGGCCAAGGCGCTCGCCGCGGCGGAGATCCTTTTGGGCATGGCCCAGAAAGCCCATCAGGAGCGCGAAAGCGCGCAGGTCTCGCTGTTCGGCGGCGCCGGGGAGGGCGGCGCCTCCGGGCTCGCCCGGCCGCGCCTTCCCGACGTGGAGCCGTGGGACCCGGTGCGCCGGCTCGACGAGGAGCTCGCCGCGGTGGGCTTTTACCTGTCCGGTCATCCCCTCGATGATATGGGCGCTTCGCTGTCCCGGCGCGGCGTGGTGTTGTTCGCCGATTTGCCCGCCAAGGCGGCCGAGGGCGCGCGGGCGGCGCGCATGGCCGCCATGGTGCGTCGCAAACAGGAAAAAGTGTCGCGCCGCTCCGGCGAGAAATTCGCCTTCGTGACCTTGTCCGACCCGTCCGGGGAGTTCGAGGCGCTGGTCCCGCCGAAAGTCCTGCGCGAGGTGCGCGACATCCTGGAGCCGGGCGGAGCGGTGATCCTGAACGCCAAGATCGAGGACCAGGACGAGGGCCTGCGCCTGATCATAGACGGCGCGGACGTGCTCGACCCCAACGCCGCCGAACATAACGGGGCGGGGGTGCGCATCCATGTCGACGCGCCTGGGACATTGGAGATGCTGCGCAGCCGCATCGAGCGCGCCGACGGGCGGGAGGGGCCGCGCGGCGGGGTGCATCTGGTGGTGCCGCTCTCCGACGGGCGCACCGCGGAGATCCGGCTGCCGGGCAAGCACGCCATCGACCCGGCCGCGCGCGCCGCGTTCAAGGCGGTGTCCGGCGTGCTGGAGATCGAGCAGCTCTAGGCGCCGGCGCGCCGGCCGGGTCCACTGCTCAATCCGGGCGTCACCGGCGCCGAGCGCAGCGATCCGCGCCGCTCGGCGCTTGCGGTGGAAGGGCGATCCCCGTATAAGCGCGCGATCCCGCACGCGGAGCTTCGGCCCTTGATGGTCAAGGGTCGCTCCGGTGCCGCGTTCCGATTTCGCCTGCAAGGACGGGAAAGGGCCGGCGTCGCTCCGCGGAGGCCAACCGGAAAAGGAAACGATCAATGGCCCTTCCTGAATTCTCCATGCGTCAGCTTCTCGAAGCCGGCGCGCACTTCGGTCACCAGACCCACCGCTGGAATCCGAAGATGAAAGGTTTCATCTTCGGCGAGCGCTCCAACATCCATATCATCGACCTGTCGCAGACCGTCCCGCTGCTGCACCAGGCGCTGGTGAAGGTGCGCGACGTCGCCGCTTCGGGCGGCCGCATCCTGTTCGTGGGCACCAAGCGCCAGGCGGCCGAACCGATCGCCCATGCGGCTCAGCGCTGCGCGCAATACTATATGAATCACCGCTGGCTCGGCGGCACGCTGACCAACTGGCAGACCATTTCCAACTCGATCGCGCGTCTGCGCGAACTGGAAGGGCTTCTGGACGCCGAGGGCGGTCCGACCGGCCTGACCAAGAAAGAAATCCTGATGCTCACGCGCGAGCGCGAGAAGCTCGAGCGCTCGCTGGGCGGCATCAAGGAGATGGGCGGCACGCCCGACCTGATGTTCGTCATCGACACAAACAAGGAGTCGATCGCCATTCAGGAGGCCAAGCGCCTGAACATCCCGGTCGTGGCCGTGGTCGACACCAATTGCGACCCCGACCCGATCGACTTCCCGATCCCGGGCAATGACGACGCTGCCCGCGCCCTGTCGCTTTACTGCGACCTGATGGCCGAGGCGGTGCTGGACGGGATCTCCGACAGCCAGGCGGCTCTGGGCGTCGACATGGGCGAAAGCGAAGCCCCGAGCGAAGCCGCGCTCGGCCTTGAAGGCGCGTCCCGCATCGAAGGCGGCGCGGAGCAGACCCCGACCGAAGCTGCGGCCGAGAGCGCCGAGCCGACGGTCGACGCCGAAAAGGCCGCCGAGCCTGAAGAAGCCCCGGCCGCTGAAGCCGGACCGCAGGAAGACGCCAAGACCGAATAGCGTACAGCGCTCTTAAGGAGACCTCCCCATGGCTCAGATCACCGCCGCCCTCGTCAAGGATCTTCGCGACAAGACCGGCGCGGGCATGATGGACTGCAAGAAGGCGCTGGCCGAAACCGACGGCGACGTTGAAGCCGCCGTCGACTGGCTACGCAAGAAGGGCCTCTCGAAGGCCGCCAAGAAAGCCGATCGCGTCGCCGCCGAAGGCCTGGTGGCCGTCGCCGCGGCCGAACGTGGAAACGGCATGGCCGCCGCGGCCGTAGAAGTGAACTCGGAGACCGACTTTGTTGCGCGCAACGAGCTCTTCCAGGGTGCGGTTTCGGAAATCGCCCAGCTGGCCATCGACACCGTCGAGATCGAAAAGCTGACCGAAGCCAAGACTTCCAAAGGCGCCTCCGTCGCCGACACGCTGACCAATCTGATCGCAACGATCGGTGAGAACATGTCGGTGCGCCGCGCTTCGGCCCTGGCTGTCGATCCCGGCGTCGTGGCGGCTTACGTCCACAACGCCGCCGCCGACAACATGGGCAAGATCGGCGTTCTCGTGGCGCTGAAGTCCGAAGGCGACAAGGCCGTTCTCCATGAGCTCGGCCGCAAGATCGCCATGCACGTTGCCGCCGCCTCTCCGGCTCCGGCCGTCGCGGTGACCGAGGCCGAGATGGACCCCGCGATCGTCGAGAAGGAGCGCGAAGTGTTCGCCGACCAGGCGCGCGCTTCGGGCAAGCCGGACAATATCGTGGAGAAGATGGTCGAAGGCCGTCTGCGCAAATTCTACGAGGAAGTCGTGCTGCTCAAGCAGGCCTTCGTGTTCGATCCCGACAAGTCGGTCGGCGAGGCGATCAAGGCCGCCGAAGCCGACGCCGGCGCGCCCATCGAGCTGACCGGCTTTGCGCGCATGGTGCTTGGCGAAGGCGTGGAGAAGAAAGACGAAGACTTCGCCGCCGAAGTGGCCGCTGCGGTCAAAGGCTAAAGTCTTCTCTAGGCATGGCGGAGCCCGGGCGTTATCACGCTCGGGCTTCGTCGCGTCGAATCGTATCGCTTCGTGCAAGGAGAGGTGACCGCCGTGTCAGAGGACGCTCCATCGTCGGCCCGCGCGCCGAAAGGCCGGTTCAAACGGGTCTTGCTGAAAGTCTCCGGCGAGGCGCTGATGGGCGAGGCGGCCTACGGCATCGACATGGAGACCGCCGACCGCATCGCGCGCGAGGTGGGCGAGGCGGTCGAGGCCGGCTACGAGCTATGCCTGGTGATCGGCGGCGGCAACATCTTCCGCGGCCTCTCCGCGGCGGCCAAGGGCATGGAGCGCGCGGCGGCGGACTATATGGGCATGCTCGCGACGATCATGAACGCGCTCGCCATGCAGACCGCGCTTGAGCGCGTCGGCGTGACCACCCGGGTTCAGTCGGCGATTCCGATGCAGACGGTGTGTGAGCCCTATATCCGCCGGCGCGCGATCCGGCACATGGAGAAGGGCCGGGTCGTGATCTTCGCCGCCGGCACCGGCAACCCTTTCTTCACCACCGACACGGCGGCGGCGCTGCGCGCGGCGGAAATGGGCTGCGACGCGCTGTTCAAGGGCACCAGCGTGGACGGCGTCTACAACGACGATCCGCGCAAGAACGACGAGGCGGAACGGTTTGAAAGCCTTGACTACATGGATGTTCTGGCGCGCGATCTGAAAGTCATGGACGCTTCGGCGGTGACGCTGATGCGCGATAATCAAATCCCCATCGTGGTGTTCAACATCCGCGAGAAGGGCGGGCTGGCGCGGGTTCTCGACGGCGAGGGCACGTGCACGGTCGTCGGCGGTTCGCCGCACGGCGGGTAAAGGGAGAGATCATGTCCAGTTTCGACATCAAGGACATCAAGCGCCGCATGGACGGCGCGGTGGATTCGCTGAAAAAGGAATTTTCCGGCCTGCGCACCGGGCGTGCTTCGGCCAGCCTGCTTGATCCGATCAAGGTCGAGGCCTATGGCCAGCCGACCCCGATCAACCAGGTCGGCACGGTCACCGTGCCCGAGCCGCGCATGATCTCGGTCCAGGTCTGGGACCACAATCTCGCACCTGCGGTGGACAAGGCGATCCGTAATTCCTCGCTGGGTCTCAACCCGGTCGTGGAGGGTCCCTCCATCCGGATCCCGATCCCGCCGCTGAATGAAGAGCGCCGCGCCGAGCTGGCGAAAACCGCCGGGACTTACGCCGAGCAGGCCCGGGTCGCGGTCCGCAACGTGCGCCGCGACGGCATGGACAGCCTGAAAAAGGCCGAAAAGGACGGCGAGATTTCCGAGGACGAGCAGAAAAAGCTCGCCGATCAGGTGCAGAAGGCGACCGACGCCAAAATCGCCGAGATCGACGAGATGCTCAAGTCGAAGCAGGACGAGATCACCCAGGTCTGAGCCGCGCGCCGGCCGGACGAGGAGGCGCCCATCCATGGCCGATCCTGAAGCGAACCGTACGGTTCCCCGCCATGTGGCGGTGATCATGGACGGCAATGGGCGCTGGGCGGCCAGGCGGGGGCGTCCGCGCGCCTTCGGTCACCGCGAGGGCGTGGAGGCGGTCCGCCGCACCGTGCGCGCGGCCGGGGACCGGGGCGTGACCCATCTCACCCTGTTCAGCTTCTCTACCGAGAACTGGCGCCGGCCGGTGGACGAGATCGATGCGCTGTTCGATCTGCTGCGCCGCTATGTCGAGGCGGACCTTGAAAAGCTCGCCGGCGAGGGCGTGCGCATCCGCATTATCGGCCGGCGCGACGGCCTGAGCGCCGATCTGCTCTCCATCGTCGAGCGCGCAGAGAGCCGCACCCGCGATAACGACGCCTTCCACCTGACCATCGCGTTCAATTACGGCGGGCGCGACGAGCTGCTGCGCGCCGCACGCCGCGCTGCAAAAGCCCATGGCGGCGATTTGTCCGGTCTCTCCGAAGACGCGTTCGGCGGCTATCTCGACACCGCCGGACTGCCGGACCCCGATCTTGTAATCCGCACCAGCGGCGAGCGGCGGATTTCCAATTTCCTGCTCTGGCAGGCGGCTTACGCCGAGTTCGTGTTCACCGAGACGCTCTGGCCCGATTTCGACGAGGCGGCTTTCGACGAAGCGATTTCGGTCTATGCCGGGCGGGAACGGCGCTATGGCGGCCTCGCCCATGGATGAGCCTTCCGCGCCGCGCCGCCGCGCGCCGGGCGACCCGATCTTCAAGAAGCGCGTGCCCTCGGCCCTGGTCCTTGGCCCGGCGGCGCTCGCGCTGGTGGTCGCCGGCGGTCAGGGCTTCGCCATCTTCGTCGCCGCCTTCGCGGCCGCCATGGCGTGGGAATGGGTCCGCATGACCGACCCGGGCGCGCCGCCGCGCGCTTTCGCCATCGCCACAGGCGCAGCAGTGGGCGCCGCCTTGCTCGCAGCCCAGGACGCGCAAGGCTGGACGGTGTTCTGGGCGCTCGCCGGCGCGGCGGGGTGTGCGCTCGACCGGCGTCCGCGCGGTGATGCGCAGTATGCGTTCGCAGGCGTGCTCTACGTTTCGGTCAGCGCGGCTTTGCTGGTGACGCTGCGCAACGGCGATCCCGGCGGGCTCGGCGCGGCGCTTTTTCTGTTCGCGGTGGTGTGGAGCGCGGATATCTTCGCCTATCTCGGCGGCTCCTGGATCGGAGGGCCGAAGCTTCTGCCCGCGGCCAGTCCCAACAAGACCTGGGCGGGTCTGATCGCCGGGCTGTGCATGGGGGTCGCCGCAGGCGTCGCGGTCGCTTACGTTTACGACATGACGCCGCTCTACGCCGGACTGATCGCCGCACCGACCGCGCTCGCTGCGGTTCTGGGGGACTTGTTGATGTCTCTGGTCAAGCGCCGCTTCAAGGTGAAAGACGCCGGAGCGCTTATCCCCGGCCATGGCGGCGTGCTCGACCGTGTCGACGCGTTGATGCTCGCCACCGTATTCGCCGGCCTCGTGGTCGTGCTTGCCCCGGGGGTATGGCCGGGGGCGGGTTCATGAGCGCGCGCACGGTCAGCGTTCTCGGCGCCACCGGCTCGGTGGGACAGGCGACGCTGGATCTCATCAGGCGCGCCGAGCCCGGTCGGTTCGAGGTCGCGGCCCTGACCGCCAACACCAACGCCGAAGAACTCGCAGCGCTCGCGCGGGGCGTCGGCGCGCGCTTTTGCGCCGTCGCCGACGAGACGGCCCGAGAGGCGCTCAAGACGGCGCTGGACGGGACGAATATCGGCTGGGGCGCGGGCGAAAGCGCGGTCCTGGAGGCCGCCGCCATGGAGGCCGACTGGACCATGGCCGCCATTGTCGGCGCGGCTGGTCTGAAGCCGACGCTCGAGGCCGTGCGCCGCGGGGCGTGCGTGGCGTTCGCCAACAAGGAGGCGCTGGTGTGCGCCGGCGAGCTGTTCATGGCCGAGGCCCGCCGCTCCGGCGCGACCCTGCTGCCGGTGGACTCAGAGCACAATGCGGTGTTCCAGGCTTTCAACGAGGCCCAGCGTGACGGGATCCGGCGCATCATCCTGACAGCGTCCGGGGGGCCCTTCCGCACCGCCAGCCTTGAGACCATGGGCGCGGCCGGCCCGGCCGAGGCGGTGGCGCATCCCACCTGGTCGATGGGTGCGAAGATCTCCGTGGATAGCGCCACAATGATGAACAAGGGTCTTGAGATCATCGAGGCCTGCCATCTGTTCGCGCTGCCCGACGAACAGGTGGATGTGCTCGTCCACCCCGAGGCGATCGTGCACGGGCTTGTGGAGTACGTCGACGGCGGGCTGCTCGCCCAGCTCGGTTGTCCCGACATGCGCACGCCCATCGCCCACGCCCTGGCCTGGCCTGCGCGTCTTGCGACGCCGGTGGAGCGCCTGGACCTGGCGAAGATCGCGACGCTCAGCTTTTCCGCGCCGGATGAGGCGCGCTTTCCTGCTCTGGCGCTGGCGCGCGCGGCCCACCGGGCGGGCGGCTGCGCGCCGACGGTTCTCAATGCGGCCAACGAAGTCGCGGTGGACGCCTTCCTGAACGGTAAGATCGGCTTTCTTGACATTGCGGCGGTGGTTTCCGACGCTCTCGACGAGGGGCGCCGGATCGGCATGACCGACGGGGGGGCGCAGGACTTTGAAGCGGTGTACGCCGCTGACGCCGAAGGGCGCCGGCTGGCGCGGGACGCCGTGGGCAGGCTTGCGGGCGCCGGTGCGGCGCACGCGGCGGCGGAGCCGAGGTAAGGCATGGTCGATCTTCTGGGCTCCGGCCTTTTGTCCGTTTTCGCCTTCGTGGCCGTAATCAGCTTCGTGGTGGTGATCCACGAACTCGGCCATTACTGGGCGGGCCGGCTGTTCGGCGTGCATGCCGAGGTGTTCTCCATCGGCATGGGGCCGGGCCTGTTCGGCTGGACCGACAGGCTGGGCACGCGCTGGACCGTGGCGGCGCTGCCGCTGGGCGGCTATGTGCGGTTTCGAGGCGATGAAAACGCGGCGAGCGCGCCGGACCGCGAGGCGCTCGCGCGCCTGCGGCGCGACCATCAGGCGCCCGACACGGTCTTCCATTTCAAGCCGGTCTGGCAGCGCGCCGCGATCGTGGCGGCCGGGCCGGTGATGAACTTCGTGCTCGCCGTGCTGCTTTTTGGCGTTCTCGGCGTGATGCGCGGCGAGGCTTATATTGAGCCGGTGGTGGGCGCGGTGGTCGAAGGCGGCGCGGCCGACGAGGCGGGGTTCGAGCCCGGCGACCGGATTCTGGCGGTGGACGGGCGCGAACTCGATGATTTCTTCACCGTGATGCAATACGTCACGACCCGCGCCGGCGTGGAGATGACCTTCACCGTCGAGCGCGACGGGCGCACCCTTGCAATCGACGTGACGCCAGAGCGGGTGGTGCGCGAGGACGGGCTGGGCGGCGAGCGCGGACGCGGCTTTCTGGGCCTTGGGGTGGCCGAGGACGCCGATCGCGGCCGCGAGCCGGTCTCCCTGCTGGCCGCGCCGGCCTATGGCGTGGCCCAGACCGCCGAGACGGTGTCGATGATCGCCGACTATCTGGGGCGCCTGGTCACCGGGCGCGCCTCGCTAGAGCACATTAACGGGCCGCTCGGGATCGCCACGACCGCCGGGCAGCTCGCCAACAACGCCGTGGATACGCCGCGCGCGACCGAGGCGGGCGCGCCGAGCGCGGCGATCGGCGGCCAGGTCTCCGCGCTGATCCTGTCGCTCCTGACGCTGTCGGCGCTTCTCTCAGTGGCGCTTGGACTTATGAACCTATTACCGATCCCGGTACTCGACGGCGGACACCTGGTGTACTACGGCTACGAGGCCGTTGCGGGCAAGCCGCCCAGTCCGGCGATCCAGGAGGCGGGGTTCAGGGTCGGCCTGGGCCTTATCCTTTGCATGCTGGTGGTGGCGACATGGAACGATTTAAGCTATTTGCGCGGCCTGTTCTCATGAACACGGTGAAGGCGCGGTTTAGGACGAGGACTTGATGCAGCGGTTCATTCAAGGTTTTGCGGCCCTGCTGGCCGGGCTGGCGCTCAGCGCCGGCGGGCAAGCTCAAGACGCGCAAATGGAGGCCCAGCCCCAGGCCGGAGCGCTGGGCTCGGGAGAGGGCGCGCCGGAAGCCGTGGCCCAGCCGCGCCAAGACCAGCCGGTTTTGAACATCCAGGTGGAGGGCAATCAGCGTGTCGAGGCCGACACCATCCTGTCCTATCTCCTGATCCGCGCCGGTGAAGTTCCCGATCCGCGCTTGTTGAACCTTTCGATCCAGACCCTCTACGGAACCAATCTGTTTTCCGATGTGCGCATCGCGCTCGACGGGCCGAACATGGTCGTGTTCGTGGAGGAGAACCCGATCGTGAACCGGGTGATCCTTGAAGGAAACCGGTCGCTCGCCGACGACAAGATCACCGACGAGATCGAGCTTCAGGCCCGCGCCATCTTCACGCGCTCCCGCGTGCAGTCGGACGTGCAGCGTATCCTGCAGGTCTATCGCCAGTCCGGCCGGTTCGCCGCTCAGGTGACGCCGAAAATCGTCGAACTGCCGCAAAACCGCGTCGATCTGGTCTTCGAAATCTCCGAAGGCCCGGTCACCGGCGTGCGGCGTATCGCGTTCGTCGGCAACGAAGCCTATTCCGATCGCCGTCTGTCCGGCGAGATCGTCACCACCGAGGCGCGCTGGTGGCGTTTCTTCAGCTCGAACGACAATTATGATCCCGACCGCATCGAGTTCGATCGCGAGCAGCTGCGCACCTTCTACAACGATCGCGGCTACGCCGATTTCCGGGTGACCTCCGTGGTCGCCGAGCTTACGCCCGACCAGTCCGATTTCTACGTCACCTTCGTGGTCGACGAAGGCCAGCGATACGAATTCGGCGAGATCGAGGTGGAGACCGGGATCGAAGACCTCAATACCGACTATCTCGAACAGGTCGTACCCACCCAGACCGGTCAGCTATATAATGGCAGCCTGATCGAGGAATCGGTCGACCAGCTCACTTTCGCCGCCGGTGCGGCCGGCTATGCGTTCGTTGACATTTCTCCACGCGTGGTCACGAACCGTGAAGATCAGACGGTGGACGTGCGCTACGTCATCGAGGAAAGCCCGCGCGTTTATATCGAGCGTATCGACATCGTCGGCAATACGCGCACCCTGGACCGGGTGATCCGCCGCGAGCTCGACATCGTGGAAGGCGACGCGTTCAATCAGGCGCTTCTGCAGGCGTCGCGGGGGCGCGTGGGGCAACTGGGTTTCTTCGAAGACGTCGAAGTCGAGCCCTATCAGGGCAGCGCGCCGGACCGGGCGGGGGTGGAGGTGCGCGTCACGGAGCAGCCCACCGGCGAACTCGCTTTCGGCGCGGGCTTCTCTTCGACCGACGCCTTCCTGGTCGATTTCTCCATTTCCGAGCGCAATCTGCGCGGCCGCGGCCAGTTCCTGCGCTTCCGCGTGTCCGCGAGCTCTCGACGCCAGCAGGTGGATATCCGCTTCACAGAGCCGCGCTTCCTGGACCGCAACCTGGCGGCCGGTTTCGATCTCTTCCAGGTGCGCTCCGACTTCTCGCGCGAAGCCTCGTTCGAAACCCAATCGACCGGCTTCACCTTGCGCGCCGGCTTCCCGCTGACGCGTTCGGTGCAGGCGGGCCTGAGCTACACGCTGCGGTCCGACGAAGTGAACGTTTTCGGCGGCGGGGCGACCGATGCGATCCGCCGCGCGGCCGGATCGCGCGTCACCTCTCTGTTCGGCTATTCGTTGAACTGGAACCGGCTGGACGACGCACGTGAGCCCGGCAACGGCTTTCGTATCGGGTTCAATCAAGATTTCGCCGGATTTGGGGGCGATGTTCGCTATGTCCGCTCTGAAATCGAGGCGGGCTGGTACAAGAACCTGTTTCGGGACGACATCGTGTTCAGCGTGACCGGCGAAAGCGGTTATCTGTTCTCCTGGGGCGGCGACACGGCGCGGATCAATGACCGTTTCTTCAAGGGCGGCAACACGTTCCGCGGTTTTGAAACGGCGGGTATCGGTCCACGTGTCGTTCAGCGCCGCGACGAGCCGACTGAGGATGGTGACGAGTTCATCTCACGCGACGCGCTTGGCGGGAACTTCTACGCCATCGGCGCCGCGGAGGTGACGTTCCCGCTCGGCCTGCCCGAGCAGTACGGCATCCGCGGCAGCCTCTTCACCGAGGTCGGCACGCTGGGTCTGCTGCCCGACGAGGACCAGCTTGAAGAAGGAGATCAGCCCTTCTTCACCGTCGATCGCCTGGCGCCGCGGGCCTCGGCGGGGCTGAGCGTGTTCTGGGACAGCCCGTTCGGGCCGGTGCGGTTCGACTTCGCTCACGCGTTCGTCAAGGAAGACTATGACCGAGCGCGCTTCTTCCGCTTCAGTACAAGAACAGGGTTCTAAGACCATGTCTCGCAATCTCATCGCAGCCATCGCCAAGCCGCTGCGCGCGGTCGCCGCAGGCCTTGCGCTCACCGGCGTCGCCGCCGGCGCCGCACAGGCCCAGGAGGTCCTCGTCATGAGCGAGGAGCAAATCCTCGCGCAGAGCGCGTCCGGCCAGCACATCGCCTCGCAGCTGCAAAGCATCCGCGATAACGCCAGCGTGTCTCTGGAAGAGCGCTCCACCGCGCTGACCGCGGAAAGCGAAGCGCTCAACGCGGAAGCCTCGGCGCTCTCCGAGACAGCCCTGGCCGATCGTGAGGATCTGCAGGAACGCTTCGAGGCGATGACCACCGAGGGCGTCGAGCTTGAAGTCGAGCGCGCCGTCCTGCGCCAGGAGCTGATCGCCACCCAGAACGCAGCCATGGAGCCGGTGCTCGAGGCGCTTCAGGCCGTGCTTCAGGAGATCGTCGACGAGCGCAACGCCGCCGTGCTGCTGGATCGCTCCCAGGTGGTCTATGCGGCCGACACTGCGAACATCACCCAGGACGCCATCGCACGCTTGAACGCGCGCATCTCCGAGCCGCCGGTCAGCCGCGTGCGCTTGAACGACGAGCAGCGCGCCGCGGTGCGTCAGCAGGTGGTCCAGCAGTTCGTGGCCCAGCAGCGCCGCATGCAGCAGCTGCAGGCCCAGCAGGGCGCGCAGCAACAGTAAGGACAAGACGATGGGGGCCGATGCGCGCTTCTTCGAGCGGCTCGGCCCGCTGTCGGCCGGTGAGATCGCCGCCTTGTGCGGCGCCAAGCTCACCGGCGACGCCGCTCTGGCGGTCCGCGACGTCGCGTCGCCGGACCGCGCAGGGCCCGGCGATCTTTGCTTTCTTTCCAAAGACGCGAGAGCCGAACCGGGCGACGGCGCCTGTGTGATCGTCGCGGACGCCGCGACGGCCGAAGCGCTCGCCGGGGCCGGAGCGGTTCTGGTCGCCGCTGATCCGCGCGCCGCGTTCGGACGGGCATGCGCAGCATTGGTGCGTGCGCGTGAACATGACGGCGCGGACTTCGTTCACGCCACCGCCGCCATAGCGCCGGACGCCCGGATCGGCCCGGGCGTCGCCGTTGGCCAGAACGCCGAGGTCGGCGCGGGTTGCGAAATCGGCCCGGGCGCAGTGATCGGTCCTGGCGTCGTGATCGGCGCCCACTGCCGCATCGGCGCGCGCGCGGTCGTGCGCTGTGCGATGCTCGGCGATCATGTGGAGATTCTGTCCGGCGCGGTGATCGGGGAAGCCGGATTCGGCCTGGCTCACGATGAAAACGGATTGTTCTCCATGCCCCATGCCGGCCGGGTGATCGTCGAGGACTCGGTGACGATCGGGGCGAACTCGACCGTGGACCGCGGCATGATCCGCGACACTGTTCTGCGCAAGGCCTGCAAGATCGATAATCTCTGCCATATCGCGCACAATTGCGATGTGGGCGAGGGCGCGGTCATGGCGGCCTATACCGGGATATCAGGCAGCGTCTCCATCGGCGCCGGGGCGCAGTTCGGCGGGCGCGTGGGTGTCGCCGACCATCTCACCATCGGCGCTGGCGCGCGTCTCGCCGCAGACGCGGCGGTGATGCGCGACGTGCCCGCGGGCGAAACCTGGGCCGGCTCACCCGCCCAGCCGATCAAGCGCTTCATGCGTGAGGCCGCCTGGGTGCGCCGCGAAGCCAACCGCAAGCGCGCCGACCGCCAGAAGGACAGCTCATGACCGAACCCGAAGAAAGCCCGGGCGCGCTGATCTCCCCGGACGAGATCCTGCGCCGGCTGCCGCATCGCCATCCCTTCCTGCTGGTGGACCGGTGCCGCGACTATGTGGCTGGGCGCTCGATCACCGGCATCAAGTGCGTCGCCGCGAGCGAGCCGCATTTCCAGGGCCATTTTCCCGAACACCCGGTCATGCCGGGGGTGTTGATCATCGAGGCGCTGGCCCAGACCGGCGCAGTGCTCATGAGCAAGACCCTCGACGCCGATATCGCCACGACGGTGATCTACTTTCTCGGCGTGGAGAAGGCCCGGTTCAGAAAGCCTGTGCGGCCTGGCGACTTCATGGAGATGCCCGTGGAAGTGGTCGCCAACCGGCGCGGCGTGTTCAAATTCAAGGGCGAGGCTCGGGTCGACGGCGTGAAATGCGCCGACGCCGAGTTCTCCGCCACCTCAGCGCTTCGCGAAACGTGATGTCCGACATTCACCCCACCGCCATCATTGATTCGTCCGCCGTCATCGGCGAAGGCGTGGAGATCGGGCCCTACTGCGTGGTCGGCCCCAAGGTGACCATTGGCGCGCGCACGCGCCTGAAGTCCCATGTCACGGTCTCCGGCCACACGACGATCGGCGAAGACTGCGTGCTCCATCCGTTTGTCGCGCTCGGCGAGCCGCCGCAGGATTTCAAGTATCTTGGCGGCGACGTCCGTCTGCAGATCGGCGACAGGAACGTGCTGCGCGAGCACGTGACCATGCATCTGGGCACCGAGGCCGGCGCCGGGATCACCCGGATCGGATCGAACGGCTATTTCATGGTCGCAAGCCACGTCGCCCATGACTGCGTCGTCGGCGATCATGTGGTGTTCGCCAACAACGCCACGCTCGGCGGAGAAAGCAAGGTCGGCGATTACGTGATCATGGGCGGACTGTCCGCGCTGCATCAAAAGTGCCGCATCGGCAAATACGCCTTCGTGGGCGGCGGCGCGGCGGTGACCGGTGACATCATCCCCTACGGCATGGCCGATAATCACGGCTGGCTCGCCGGCCTTAACCTGGTGGGGCTGAAGCGCCGCGGCCTTGCGCGGGAGACGATCCACGACCTGCGCGCCGCATACCGGCTCTTGTTCGCCGAGGAAGGCGCCTTCAACGAACGGGTGGACGACACCGCCCGCCTGTTTGGGAAGCGCGCCGAAGTGCAGGACATCATCAGCTTCATCCGAACGCCGGCCGCGCGCCCGCTTTGCTTCCCCGCGCCGCGCTAGGGGCTCGGCGTGACGGCGAGATACCAACGTCTGGGCCTGATCGCAGGGGGCGGAGAACTCCCCGTGCATGTGGCCGCCGCGGCCGCCGCGGACGGCCGGCTGGGCTGCGTCGTCGCACTAGAAGGCTTCGCTGATCCAGCGCGCTATGACAGCGCGCAGGTCTGCGGGCTTGCTCGGGTCGGCTCGATTTTCAAGGCATTGCACGCGGCGAATTGTGATGCGGTGTGTTTTGCAGGGATCGTCGCGCGCCCCGACTTTTCGGCGCTGAAACCCGATATGAAGGGCATGAGCCTTTTGCCCAAAGTGCTGGCCTCCGCCGCGCGCGGCGACGACGCCCTGTTGCGGGCGGTGATTGCGATTTTCGAACGCGAAGGCCTTGCTGTGATCGGCGCCGACGAGATCGCCGAGGAGCTGAAAGCACGCGCTGGCCTTGTCGGCGCGATCGGCCCCGACGAGCAGGGCCGTCTGCCCGAGGTACTGGACGAGCCGGTCGACTT
>JBKHAZ010000221.1:0-4621 GCA_046542605.1 Oceanicaulis sp.
TATTTCGATGCGTGATAGCCCCCAAAGACGCCCGCGCCTACGACCCCGGCGCGTAGGGGTTTTTCGGTCTTCGTCATGGCGCGTGACTGTGCACGCCTCGCCCGCCTGCGCAAGCCGCCCTGCTCGTCACGATTGGTTTCGAAGTCTTGCGCAATTGCTTGCCCCGGACGCCCGGCTCCGCCACGATGTGGCGCGAGCGACCCGGAGCCGAAGACATGAAAAGCCGCGAAATCCGCCTCGCCCGTCATTTCACCGGCCCGGTGAAGCCCGAATATTTCGAGCTCGCCGAGGTGGATTTGCCCGATCCGGGCGAGGGCGAGATCCAGGTGAGGAACGCCTGGCTCAGCGTCGATCCGTACATGCGCGGGCGGATGACCGGGATCAGGACCTATATCGACCCCTTCCAGATCGGCGCGCCCATGGAGGGCGGCGCAGTCGGCCAGGTGGTGAAGTCGAATCATTCCGACTACGCCGAGGGCGACTGGGTGATGAGCATGATGGGCTGGCGTGAGGCATGGACCGGCCCGGCCTCGGCGGTGATGAGCAAGATCGACGCCGGCCTCCTGCCGCCTGAAGCCTATCTGGGCGTCGCCGGTCTGACCGGAATGACCGCCTATGTGGGCGTCAAGCGCTGCATTGACCTGAAAGAGGGCGAGACGCTGTGGATGAGCGCGGGCGCCGGCGCGGTGGGCTCGGCCGGCATCCAGTTCGCCAAGGCGATGGGCGCGAACGTCGTCGCCACCGCCGGCGGCCTGGAAAAGATCGACTTCTGCAAAGAGATCGGCGCTGACGCGGTGGTGGACTACAAGGCGGAAGACGACCTTGCCAGGGCCGTGCGCGCCGCGGCCAAGCCGCTGGGCGGCGTCGACGCCTATTTCGAGAATGTCGGCGGCGATCACCTCCAGGCCGCCTTCGACGTGATCAAGGCGCACGGCCGTATCGCCGCATGCGGGATGATCGCGCGCTATAACGACGACACGCCCCTGCCCGGCCCGACGAACATGACCCAGATCGTCGCCAAGAAGCTGATGATCCAAGGCTTCATCGTATCGGATCATTTCGATCTGCAGAACCAGTTCATCCAGGATCTGTCGAACTGGATGATGGCGGGCAAGGTAAAGACCCGCGACACGGTCTATGAAGGCGTCGACAAAGCCCCCGAGGCGTTCAAGGGCCTGTTTGAAGGCAAGAATATCGGCAAGATGCTGGTGAAGGTCTGATCAGGACCGGGCGGTTTCACGTTCGGCCCGACTGAGCCGGCCCAGCGTGAATCCGCCCAGCACCGCGCCCACAAGGCAGGCGAGGAGGTCCTGGCCGAACATGTGCATGAAGCCGGCATAGCCCATCACGGCGACCGCGACGGCCAGGCCGGTGTTGGCGACTCTGTTCAGGAATGGTGCGCTATCTCGGGTCATGGTTTCCCAAACGCAAACAGCGGGCCGAGTTTTCCAGACTTTGTTTACCATAAAGCTTCATTGCGACCGCCGGTTTACGGCAAAATCAGCGAAATCACCTGTATAGCCTTGCAATCAGCTCCAAGAATCGCGCTTCATGTCGCGGTCTCAGGACGACGCCGATGGTACGGACGGTCCCGCGGCGCTTAAAAACACCCATCAAAGGGGGGAACCCTCTCATGAACAAATCCGAACTCGCCAAAGCCATTTCCGACAAAGCCGGCATCACGCGCGCCCAGGCGGGCGACGCGATCGACGCTCTGGTCGACGCGGTCGTGGACGCGGCGAAAAAAGACGATTCGGTTCAGCTCGCCGGCTTCGGCACCTTCCACGCCAAGCACCGTGAAGCGCGCGAAGTGCGCAACCCGCGCACCGGCGAGAAGATGATGTCCAAAGCCAAGACCCAGCTGGCCTTCCGTCCGGCTTCGGCCCTGAAGGACATCTAAGCCCTCCACCGCTCTCGTGAGTGGTTCAAGCCGCCGTCCGGGAGACCGGGCGGCGGTTTTTTTCGGGGTGAGCGCTCCGGCCAAGTCCGCGTTCTTAAACGAGACGGGCAGGAAGGCGCACGAACCGCGCTTGCCTCGCCTGCACCGGACGCGCGACACTCCACGCGCAGGCGGTCTGGCGTGCGGCTACGGGCTGGGGCGGCCCCATGATCCTCGACAATCTCTCCCGCGCCCTCAAAACCCAGAACTGGCTCGCCGCCGGGATCGAGTTCGTGATCGTCATCGCGGGCGTGGTGATCGGCTTTCAGATCAATGCGTGGGCCGAAGGCCGGGCGCAGGCCGAGCGCGAAGCGGCGCTGCTGGATCGGCTGCATGACGAGGTGGAGGACGCTGTCGGCGAATTGAGAGCTATGGTCGACCTTTACGACACGTTGAATGCGCAGCGCACCGCCGTGATCGAGCGCCTGATCGCTCGTGATTTCGAAGATATGGATGAGGATGCAATGGCGAGCGGCGCAATCTCGATTGGCGTCCTGCCAGCGTTTTCGGCCCGTGAAGGCGTCTATAACGAAATCGTCAGCGCAGGCATGTTGTCCGGCCTCGGCGACCGCGAGTTTCGCGAAACGCTGGGCGAATACCGATCCAGCGTCACCTTGCTAAGAGGCCAGATCGACTATGTGCGCGACATCGTAAACTCGGGCGCCTTAATATCTGAAACACCCCACGTAAGCCAAGTTTATGCACCCGGCACGGCGCGTGAGCGCCGCTATGTCGTGGACTGGGAAGCGGCCGCCGCCGACCCGGAATTCATGCAGTTGCTGTTGACCGGAAACAATCTCATTCGCGCGATCACAGATTGGTGGAAGCAAACGCTGGATGAGGCCGAAGCGCTTTGCGGGCGGACCGCACGACTGACCGGCCGCCCCTGCCAGCCGGCGCAGGAGACGTTCCAATGATGCGCGACAGTCTCTCCCGCGCCATGAAGCGCTTGAACCGACCGGTTGCGGCCTGGCCCGGAGGCCTCACAAGGGCCGAGCCCCCTACTCCGCCGCCCTGCGCATCCCCTGCGCGGGTTTGAGTGCATCGGCGATCTGGAAGGCCATCTCCAACGCCTGATCGGCGTTCAGGCGCGGGTCGCAATGGGTGTGGTAGCGGCTGGAGAGGTCGGCTTCGGAGAGGTGACCGGCGCCGCCGACGCACTCGGTGACGTCCTGGCCGGTCATCTCGAAGTGAACGCCGCCGGGCTCTGCGCCTTCAGCGCGCAACACCTCGATGAAGGTTTTCAGCTCGCCCAGCACCTTGTCGAAATCGCGGGTCTTGTAGCCGTTCGAGGTCTTGTGCGTGTTGCCATGCATCGGATCGCACGCCCAGACCACGTTGCGGCCCTCGCTTTGAACCTTGCGCACCAGCGGCAACAGGCCGTCGGCAACCTTGTCCGCTCCCATGCGCACGTAGAGCACCAGCCGGCCGGGCTCGTCGCGCGGATTGAGGATATCGATCAAGCCAATGAGCTCGTCGGGGTCGAGCGTGGGGCCGCATTTCAGGCCCACCGGGTTCTCGATCCCGCGCATGAACTCCACATGGGCGCCGCCCGGCTGGCGCGTGCGGTCGCCGATCCAGGACAGGTGGCCGCTGGTGGCGTACCAGCGCCCGGTCTGGCGATCCATGCGGGTCATCGCCTCTTCGAACGGCAGGTGAAGCGCCTCGTGGGAGGTGAAGAAGTCCACGCCTTCCAGCGTCGGCGCTCCGTCCGGCGTCACGCCGCAGGCGCGCATGAAGGCGAGCGCCTCCGAAATCCGGTCGGCGTATTCCTGGTAGCGTTCGCCCGCCGGGCTGCCGGCGAGGAATTCCAGCGTCCACTGGTGGACGTTGTGCAGGTCGGCGTATCCACCCGACGCCAGCGCGCGCAGAAGATTGAGCGTGGAGGCGGACTGGTCGTAGGCGCGGATCAGACGCTCGGGGTCGGGCGCCCGGGCTTCGGGCGTGAACGCCATATCGTTGATGGAGTCGCCGCGATAGCTCGGCAGCTCCACCCCATCGATGGTTTCGGTGTCGGCCGAGCGCGGCTTGGCGAACTGACCGGCGATGCGGCCCACCTTCACGATGGGCTTGGCGCTGGCGAAGGTCATCACCACCGCCATCTGCAGCAGCACCCGGAAGGTGTCGCGCACCGTCTCGGCGGAAAACTCCTTGAAGCTCTCCGCGCAATCGCCGCCCTGCAGAAGGAAGGCCTGGCCCGCCGCCACATTGGCGAGCTGGCGCTTCAGGCGCTTGACCTCGCCGGCGAAGACCAGCGGGGGCCGGCGCGCAAGCTCGCCCTCGACGCGCTTCAGCGCGTCAGGATCGGGATAGGTCGGCAGTTGAAGCGCCGGCTTGTTGCGCCAGCTGTCGGGGCTCCAGGCGGTCATGTCATCCTCAATCGGCCGGGTTTGTCCGGACCGTGACGCAAGAATAGCGCCGAAGCGCAGCGCGGATAACCCCGCCGGAGCAGACGGTCGCAGCTTAACGCTTCACGCGTTCGCGCATGCGCCCCACCGTCGCTTCGCTCACCAGCCCCTGGCTCACGAATCGCTGGCGGCTGTAGGAGAGGATCGCAGCCAGCTCGGCGTCGTCATAGCGGCCGCCGGCATAGGCCGGCATGACGTTGTACCAGTCGCCGGAGGCGGGATAGCCCTGTAAGATCTCCCGCGTCAGCCGCCGCGGATCGCCCGCTAGGCGGCG
>JBKHAZ010000222.1:0-4616 GCA_046542605.1 Oceanicaulis sp.
GGCGGGCCACGATGCGTTCCAGCCCGGCGACGACGTCGAGGCGCGGCTCCAGCGCTTCGCGCCGCAGATCGGCGAGCTGGGCGAGCGCACCGCGATGCAGGGTGATGATTTCGCGCGCCGATGCGTCAAGCACGCCGCGCCCGTCCAGAAACCGCTCCAGCGACCGGCCCACGCGCGCCGACAGCGGATCGCTGCGGCGCAGACTCTCGAAAATGATCGAACGCGCCTGGTTCAGCGCTGCGCCGTGCGGCGTGATATGGCCGTCCGTCACATCGCGGTCGCGCTTGTATTCGCCGCGCATGGGACGGCGCGCCCGCCGGTCTGGACCGGCGAAACCCGCCGTGGTGACGAAGGGGCGCGGGCGTTCGGCGACCTCCTGCAGCCGCTCGGCGAGGGCGGCGGGTGAAACCGGGCGCAGCGCCAGGGCGTCGGCGCCGCTGTCGCGCACCTGCTCCACGTCGATGAGCATTCGCCGCCCGGTCACCACGATGCTGGGGGTGCGGCGCGGATACGGGCCGCGGCGCAGCTGGCGCACCAGCTCGGGTCCGAACCCTGGCGCAGCGTCCTCTCGCCAGTCGGCGACCAGAAGCGGATCGCGCGACTGACCGATGAACCAGCGCGCCGCCTCAGGCGTCTCGGCGGGCGTGACGCGCTCTGCGCCGGCGGTGCGAAGGATGTCGAGGGTGAGCTTGCGGGTGAACCGGACCGGGTCGCATACGATGATCGGCCGTTCACGCCAGGGGCGCGGGCCGGGGCGTTCGATTTCACCAGGCTCCATCAGATCGCTGACCATGCCTTCCCCACCTTCCGGCCGGGACGCTAGCAGGCGCGGAGCGTGTGCGCCCGGCCAATCGGGCGGCGTGGTTAGCGGGACGTGAAGCTCACCGGCGCAGAAGGGCGCGCACCAGGTGCCACACCAGCCAGATCGGCAAGATCACAACCGCGCCGAGGAAGAAATAGCTCAGCGCATTGCCGAGCAGATCGCCAAGGCCTGAGAAGAAACGGGTCCACGCCTCGGCCACCGTAGCGAAGAAATCGATCCAGAGATCGCGCGGGTCGACGTTGAAGAAGGCCAGAATCAGCCCCACCAGCACGCACAGGAAGAACAGGATCACCAGATCGGCGGGGCGCACGTCGGTGATGCGATCGCGCAGGGTGCGGCGCTTGGCTTTGATCTCTTCGCTCATCGGGTGGACCTTGATCGGCGAATGGGGCGCGAAAAGGGCGCGCATGCGGCGCGCGCCCCGTTAACGCGGACCGGCCTACTTGGCTTCCTTGTGTATCTCGACCTGGTGGGGGTACGGGATCTCGATGCCGTTTTCGTCGAACGCGAGCTTCACCCGCTTGTTCATGTCGAAATGCAGCGCCCAGTAGTCCGACGCCGCGCACCAGGCGCGCACCACGTAGTCGACGCTGGAGGCGTTGTGGGCCTTCACCTCGACGAACACGGCCGGGTCGTCCTTCACCCGCTCGTCGGCTTCGAACAGCTCGCGCAGCACCGTCTGCACCGTCTCGATCTCATCGTCATAGCTCGCCGAGAAGACGAAGTCGCAGCGCCGCTCCGGGTACGCGGAATAGTTGGTGATCACGTTGTCCCAGGCCTGGCCGTTGGGAATGATGATCTGCACGTTATCGGGGGTGTTCAGCTCGGTGTAGAACAAGGTGATGTCCTTCACCGTGCCCGCAACGCCGGCGATGTCAACGTACTGGCCGATGGAGTACGGGCGGAAGAACACGATCATCACGCCCGCGGCGACGTTTCCGAGCGTGCCCTGCAGCGCAAGGCCGATGGCGAGGGTGAGCGCGCCGAGCGCGGCGACCAGCGAGGTCGTCTCCACTCCGAAGCGGGTGAGCACGGCGATGAGCACCACCGCGATGATGCCCCAGCGCACGATGGAGGAGAAAAAGGCGCAAAGCGTCTTGTCCATGCGCGGATTTTTCTGGGCGAGATTCCTCACCCAACGCCCGGCCGCGCCGGCCACCATGAAGCCGACCACGAGGATCACCGCGGCCATGGCCAGGTTGATGAGCGCCTGAACGCCCACGGTCATGATATAGCCGGTGATGGTGTCCACCGAGAAGGCGGGCGCCGCGGCGGTCGCGGCGAGCAGTCCAGTCGTCATTTCAGCCCCCTGAATTTCAAGTATGCGTCACGGGCTGCTTAGCATGCGTCCCGCGCGCATCGAAGTGTTCTTCGAGCAGCGTCTCCAGCGCTTCGATCCGGTCGGCTTCCGCGCTCGGCTTGTCCCAGCGGATACGGTGCACGCGCGGAAAGCGCATGGCGAGCCCGGACTTGTGGCGCGGCGAGCGCTGCAGCCCCTCGAAGGCGATCTCCAGCACCAGCCCGTGATCCTTCGTGGCCGTGACCGATCGCACGGGGCCGAAGCGCTCGGACGTGTTGTCGCGCACGAACTTGTCGAGCTGTTTCAGCTCCGCGTCGGTGAAGCCGAAATAGGCCTTGCCCACCGGCACCAGCTCGTCGCCGTGCTCGCCGGCCTTCCAGACCCCGAACGTGTAGTCGGAATAGAAGCTGGAGCGTTTCCCGTGGCCGCGCTGGGCGTACATCATCACTGCGTCCACCCGGAAAGGATCGCGCTTCCATTTAAACCACGGCCCCTTCGGCCGGCCGGGCACGTAGGCGGAATCCCAGCGTTTCAGCATCACCCCTTCGGCGTGGGCGTGGGGCGGATCGGCGCGCAACGCCTCGATCTGCTCCCAGCTTTCGATGGCGACCAGGTCGGAAACGTCGAGCCGGTCCGGGGCGCCGGCGATGAACGCTTCCAGACGCTCGCGACGCGCCTTGAAGGGCTTGCGGCGCAAATCCTCCTCACCCTCCACCAGGAGGTCATAGGCGCGGATGAAGGCGGGGCGCTCGGCCATCATCTTCTTGCTGACGGTTTTGCGGTTAAGCCGCTGCTGCAGCTCGGAAAACGGCGCCACGCCGCCCTGCCCGTCCCGGATCAGCAATTCCCCATCGATGGCGCCCTCGAACTCCAGCGCCGCGACCACGTCGGGGAAGGTGTGGGAGATGTCGTCTCCGGTGCGGGTATAGAGCCGGCGCACCCCGCCCTCGCTCACCGCCTGAATGCGGATGCCGTCCCATTTCCATTCCGCGGCGTAGTCGGCGGGATCGAGCTTTGTAAGCTCGGCGTCCTCCACCGGGTTGGCGAGCATGACCGGGCGGAACGGCGCCTTGGCCGCGCTCACCGGCTTGTCCGCCTCGCCTTCAAGCCAGGCGAACAGCTCTTCATAGGGCGGATGAAGCCCGTGCCAGAGCTCCTCGATCTCGGTGACGTCCACATCGCCGAATTTCGCCAGCGCGGTCTTGGCCATGCGCGCGGACACGCCGACCCGCAAACCGCCGGTGACGAGCTTCAGCAAGGCCCAGCGCCCGTTCGCGTCCAGCGCGTCCAGCCAACCCTCGATGAGCGCGGGCGCCTCGGCGCGCGTGGCGTCGGAGAGGGTTTCGATCACTTCAGACAGGTCGGGCGTCCGGTTCGCGCCGTGGCGAGCCGGCCAGATCAGCGCGGTCGTTTCCGCCAGATCGCCCACATAGTCGTAGCTCATCTCGAACAAGACCGGATCGACGCGCTCGGCCGCGATGGCGCGGATGGCGCCCGCCTTTGCACCGCGAAACTCCAGCCCGCCGGTGATCGCCGCGAGCGCCAGCCCGCGCTCGGGATCCGGCGTCTCGCGGAAATGTTCCACCAGAAGCGCGAGCTTGGCGTTGCGCTGAGGCGTCAGCGACAGACCATCGAGAAGGCGGGCGAAACGGTCCATGGAGCTCCGATATAGGCGCCGCGGCGCGGGGTTTCAGGCGCGCAGATGAAAGCCGCTTGCGCATTCGGGTTTCACAGAACGCCGCGGCGGGGTAATCCTACGCCCGCAGAACCATAACGCGCCGCGCCCACGCTGGCGGCGGCGTCAAAGCGTGCGAGGGGAACCCAATGAGCGACGCCCGTAACGACGGCGCCACGGTCGAGCACCAGAAGGGGATTCTGGGCCTGATCGAGAAGGCGGGCAACAAGCTGCCCGACCCGGCCTTCATCTTCTTCTATCTGATCATCGTCATGATCGTGGTCTCGGTGATCACCGCGATCCTGGGCCTGTCGGTGGAGCATCCCACCCAGACCAATCCCGACGGCACGCCGGCTATCGTCAACGCGGTGTCGGTCCTGTCTCCCGGCCCGATCGAACATCTGCTGGTGGAAATGCCCGGCATTTTCACCGGCTTCCATCCGCTGGGCTATGTGCTGGTGGTGATGCTGGGCGCCGGCGTCGCAGAGCGTGCGGGCCTGTTCGGCACCGCCATGCGCGCCATGGTGCGCGACGTGCCGAAAAACCTGCTCACCCCGGCCGTGGCGCTGGCGGCCATGATGGGCAATCTCGCCGCCGACGCGGCCTATGTGGTGCTGATCCCGCTCGCCGCGGTGATCTTCGCGGCCGCCGGCCGCCACCCGGTGGCGGGCATCACCGCCGCCTTCGCCGGCGTCTCGGGCGGATTCTCGGCGAACCTGCTGCCCGGCCAGCTCGACGCGCTTCTCTTCGGCATCACCGAGGCGGCCGTCGCGGGCGCCGATCTCGGCGTGCCCTGGACGATGAACATCGCGGGCAAC
>JBKHAZ010000223.1:0-4612 GCA_046542605.1 Oceanicaulis sp.
GGACGACCGCAAACGACAAAGGCCCGCCGGAGACGCTCCGGCGGGCTTTTTTGTTAGGCGCGAAGGCAGGAGATTCAGCGCCCGGCGCGCGCCGTGATCCAGGCGCGCGCCGGCGCGTAGACGCGGGTCGAAGCTGGGCGCCCCGTGCGACGGCGGACGCCGATCAGCGCTCCCCTGGCGAAATTTTCCCGGGCCCGTCGTCTGTCTATCCCGCGCCGGTCGGGTTAAGGTCGAGGCGGGGATAGTTCTGGAGACCGCCATGGCGCGACCGCTCATGCTTCTCGCCGCGACCGCCGCGCTCGGCCTTGCCGGGTGTGCGCCTTATGACCAGGCCGATTACGGCTACGTCGACGAAGGTCCCGAGCTGACGCCGGTGTTGTCCTGGCGGGATCTGGGTGATGCGGTGCGCGTTCGCGTGCCGTCAAACGGTTGCACGACCAAGGACAGCTTCTACCCCGAAGTGACCGGGGCGCCCGACGCCGGCTGGGCTTTCAATCTTGCGCTGGTCCGGGTCCATGAAGACGACTGTCGGGCGATGCTGCCGACCGGGGTGGAGCTCAGCTGGACGAAAGACGAGCTGGGCCTTCCCGACGGCGCCGCGCTGCGCGTGGTCAATCCGCGCAATCACGATTTCTACTAGACCCGGTCCGCCAAAGAGACGCACCGCCCACGAAAAAGCCCTCCTGCAAGGGGAGGGCTTCCTCGTTTTTCACCTTGGTGCAGGGGTTCAGGCCTCGGCCAGGCCCTTTTCCTTGAACAGCGCCTGCAGCTCGCCGGCTTCGAACATCTCCTTGACGATGTCGCAGCCGCCGACGAACTCGCCCTTCACGTACAGCTGCGGGATGGTGGGCCAGTCGGAATAGACCTTGATCCCTTCGCGCACGTCGTCGTCTTCAAGCACGTTCACCGCGGCGTATTCCACCTGCATGTGATCGAGCACACGGGCGACGACAGAGGAGAAGCCGCATTGGGGAAAGGTGGGGGTGCCTTTCATGAAGACCACCACGTCGTTTTCGGTGACGGCTTTCTTGATGGCGTCCAGCGTGGCTTGATCGGTCATGAGGCGCTCCCGTTTATGATGCCGCGCACATAGGTGGTCTAGGCGTCGTCGCGGGTCAAGGCGGCGGGATGCGGGACCACATTATCGGCGAAGATCGCGGCCAGGTCTTTCCGGTCGGCGTCCAGCTCCGCGGCCGCTACGGCGTCGACGTGCAGGCCGCCGAGATCGGTGATCACAGCAAGGCACAGCTCGACCCGCGCTCCGGTCTCCGCGGCGATCGGCGTGAAGGCGCAATGCCATTCAGAACTTGCGCCGTCGCGCGCGTCGGTCCGGCCCATCAGCCGCACCGGTTCAGGCGCGATCTTGGTCTGGAAGACCGTATCGACATAGGCGCGCACGGTTTCGGCGATGTGCGGGGTCACCTGGGCGCCGGGTTCGCCGGGCTCCGCCTTGCGCCCGCTGATCCGGTCCATGGCCGGATTGGTCCGCAGGACCCGGTGATTGCGGTCGATGATCGCCATGCCCATGGGCGAGGCGTTGAAGACCTGTTCGTAGAGATCGTCGATCAACATGGCCGGCTCCCAGGGTCCGCTGGTCGTCCCAAGGATGGTCTGACTGTAACAATTCAGCGGGCGTCTGGCCAATGCAAGCGAAAAACGCTCAACCGGCCGCCGGCGCGCGTGTTTCCAGCGCCAGGGCGTGCAACTCGCCGCCCATGCGCCCCTTGAGGGCGGCGTAGACCATCTGATGCTGCTTCACGCGTGCAACGCCGCGGAAGGCTTCGGCGGTGACCACGGCCTTGTAATGGTCGCCGTCGCCGGCGAGATCGATGATCTCCACTTCGGCGCCGGGAAGGCCTTCCTTGATCAGTTCGGCGATGGCGTCGGCCTGCATGGGCATTTGGCGGTCTCCCCCGGTTCGGTTAGGTCTTAGGGAATATAGGAAGGCGCGCCGCCGCGCGCCATGACCGGAGCCAGCCCGATGCGTCATCGCCTGTCCGCCTGCGCCGCAATTGCGCTCGTGCTCGCCGCCTGCGCCGAGCCGGCCGGGAACCCGGCGGGCCAGCCCGATCCGGCGGCGGTCTTGCCGGGCGACATCGTGTCCGATTGCGGTGAGGTCCGGCCCGATGCGCTGCGCGATGTCTGCGTGCTTAGCCATGACGTCATGGCCGGCCGGCTGGTGGGGACCGAAGGCAATGCACTGGCGCGCACCTATCTGATCGAGCGTTTCGCCGAGGCCGGGCTGCGGCCGGTGGGCGAGGATTTCGTTCACGCGTTCGATTTTCAGCGGGCGGTCGATTTCCGCACTCCAGACGGCGCGCGCGAAACCCTGACCGGATACAATCTGATCGGTGTCGTTCCCGGCGCGGACCGGTCGCAGGCGCTGGCCGTCACGGCGCATTACGACCATGTGGGTCCGGGCGAGGCGGGGGAAATCTATAACGGCGCCGACGACAACGCGTCGGGCGTCGGCGCGCTTCTGGCGATCGCGGAGCATTTCAGGGAAAACCCGCCGCGGAACGATGTTCTGATCATCGCTTTCGACGCCGAGGAGGGGGGGCTGAACGGCGCGCGCGCCTTCGTCTCCGACCCGCCCGAGGCGGCCGCACCGGTGGCTTTGAATTTCAATGTGGACATGCTCGGCTACAGCCCGGATGGCGATGTCTGGGCGGCGGGGACCTATCATACGCCGGAGCTTCTTCCGGTGGTCGACGCCGCCGCGGGTGTTTCGCCGCTGGATCTGAAGGCCGGCTATGACCGTCCCGACGGCGATCCGCGCAATGACTGGACCCTGCTTTCCGATCACGGCCCCTTTCACGTGGAAGGACTCCCCTTCCTTTACCTCGGCGTCGAGGATCACGAGCATTATCACCAGCCGAGCGACGAGTTCGCCATCATCGATCCCGCGTTCTATGAAGCGGCGGTGGCGACCGCGGTGGATCTGGCCGAGCGTCTGGACGCCTGGCTGAGCGAAGCGGAATAGCCGCGCCGCGCAAGCCTGGTTTCACGCCTTGCCAAAAGCTCGTAGCGGCCGCCGGCGCTCCGGCGCGCGATGCGCCCATCGTGGCGCGGGGCCGGTTCATGATCGTTCTATCCTCGTCCTCCGCCTGAAATGATGCCGACTTCGAGTAGGTTGCTGCGCCGCCGCATCTGGCGAGGGCGGCTCGCATCAAAAGTTTTTTTAACAGCGTTCACTTTTCAAAGCCTGGTGAGCCTATTAAATGGTCTGAGTTTTAGTCCGGCGGGCTGATGGCCGGCCAAGCTTCAGGAGCTTCGACATGTTCGCTAAACTGTCCCCCGTGTTCGCAACTGCAGCGCTTGCGCTGACCGCCACCGCCGCTCAGGCGCAGGATTGCCCGTCCGAGCCGGTCTTCGTCGGCGTGACGGCGCCGAACTCCGATGTCCGCGCTTCGCAAAGCCGCATCGAACGCGGCGACTGGATGGTGGCGCGCCACTTCGCCACTGAAGCGCTGGAGTCCGGCACGTCCAGCCGCAACAAGGGCGCCGCCCAGATCAATCTGTGCGCCGCGCTGGCCAATCTGTCCGAGGCGGACGCGGCGGAAGCCTGCGATCTGGCCGTTGCCATGAATGAGGATCGCTGGGAAGCCTACACCAATCGCGGCGCCGCCCTCTGGCTCGCCGGCGACGCCGCCGCGGCGTCTGAAGATTTCGCCCGCGCCGCCGAGCTGGGCGCGGGAGAGGACCAGATCGCCGTGAACTCCGCGTTGGCGGCCTGCGCCGGCTAAGCAGACCTTCGCCGACCTGCCGATTGAGGGGCCGCAGCGCGCTGCGGCCCTTTTTTGGTCAGCCATATCCGAACTGGAAACAAAGACGTTCCACTTGACGGAATTATCCCAGCGCGTGGCGATCCCATCTCCTCGGTCGCAAGCCCGGCACGATCACCGGCCGACCAAGGGAGACCGTCCATGACCCGCATTCTTCGCATCGACTCCAGCGCTCGCACCGACGGTTCGGTGTCGCGCGATCTCTCCGCCCGCCTCGCTCGGCGTCTGGCCGGTCCGTCCGGGCGGGTGGACGTGCGCGATCTCGCCGCAACTCCGCCCGCCTTCGTGGACGGGGCCTGGATCGGCGCCAATTTCACCGATCCGGCCCAGCGCTCGAACGCGCAGGAGGCTGAACTCGCCGCGTCAGAAGCGCTTGTGCAGGAACTGGAGGCCGCCGATCAGATCGTCATCGGGGTCGCGATCTATAACTTCAACATCCCGGCGAGCTTGAAGGCCTGGATCGATCTGATCGCCCGGGCCCGGCGCACCTTCCGTTACACCGAGGCCGGGCCGGAAGGCCTCCTGAAGGGCAAGACCGCCTGGCTGGTGGTCGCTTCGGGCGGAACGGCGCTTGACAGCGAGATCGACTTCGCCACCCCGTACCTGAAACATGTCCTCGCCTTCATCGGGATCACCGACGTGCGCGTCATCGACGCCACGCGCTGGGGCTTCCGCACCGAAGACGAGAAAGCCGCGGCGGTCGAGGCGGTGGAAGGCGCGCGCGCGAAGGCGGCGTAGGCGCGTGGTCGCGCGAGAATGCGGCGCGTGGTGAGGTTTTTACATGGACGATCTCGCGGCGCGCATCACCCACGACCGGCGGCTTTGCG
>JBKHAZ010000224.1:0-4609 GCA_046542605.1 Oceanicaulis sp.
TGGGGCTTCGTCGCCGCGGCCGCCGGGGTCGCGCTCTCCTGGGCCTATTCCGCGCCGCCGGTCCGGCTGAAGAAGAGCGGGGTCTGGGGACCTCTTTCGGTCGGGATATCCTATGAGGGCCTGGCCTGGTTCACGGGCGCGGCGGTGATGGTCCAGGCCCTGCCGCGCGCCGAAGTGATCCTCCTCGCCGTGCTCTACAGCCTGGGCGCGTACGGCATCATGGTGCTCAACGATTTCAAGGCGATAGAGGGCGACCGGAAGACCGGCGTCAATTCGCTCCCTGCAACGCTCGGCCCCGACCCGGCGGCCTGGATCGCCTGCACTGCCATGGCTGCGCCGCAGATCGTCGTGGTCGCCTTGCTGGCAGGCTGGGGCGCGCCGATCCACGCCGCGATCGTCGGGGTCTCCGTGATCGTGCAGATCGCCCTGATGGCCCGGCTGGTGCGCGATCCCAAGGGCCTCGCGCCCTGGTTCAACGCCACGGGCGTCACGCTTTACGTGCTCGGCATGCTCGCCAGCGCGTTCGCCGTCTCGAACCTGGCCTGAGGTGATCTGATGACGTCCACTTCCGGCCGTGGCGCGCTCAGCTGGATCGAAATCGTCCGGCTCGGCCTCGTACAGGCCGCGCTCGGCTCCATCGTGGTGCTCACCACCTCGACGCTGAACCGCGTCATGGTCGTCGAGCTGACGCTGCCGGCCATGCTTCCCGGCGCGCTGGTGGGCCTGCATTACGCGGTGCAGCTCAGCCGTCCGCGCTGGGGCCACGGATCGGACACGGGCGGGGCGCGCACGCCCTGGATCATCGCCGGGATGGCCGTGCTCGCCGCGGGCGGCGTGCTCGCAGCGCTCGCCACGGCCTGGGTCGCGTCCGCGCCGATTGCAGGGATCGTGCTTGCGGTGTTCGCCTTCCTGCTCATCGGCGGCGGCGTCGGCGCGGCCGGCACGTCGCTGCTGGCGCTGCTGGCCACCGACGTGGCGCCGGAACGGCGCGCGCCGGCCGCCTCGATCACCTGGATCATGATGATTTTCGGCTTCGCTGTGACGGCCGGGCTGGCCGGCGGACAGCTCGACCCTTACAGCCACGCCCGTCTTGTCGCCGTCGTCGCGGCCGTGTGCGCCATCGCGTTTTTGCTTTGCGTCGCCGCGCTGTGGGGGGTGGAGCGTAAGACCCGCATGACATCGCAGGCCGCCGGCTCCGCGCTCGCGGCGGGCGGCGGCTTCCTGCCTGCGCTCAAGGATGTCTGGCGTGAGCCCAAGGCGCGCGTCTTCACCCTGTTCGTCTTTGTGTCCATGCTGGCCTATTCCAGTTCGGACCTGATCCTCGAGCCCTTCACCGGCACGGTGTTCGAGCTGTCGGTCGGCCAGTCCACCCAGCTCGCCGGCATGCAGCATGGCGGGGTGCTCATCGGCATGATCGCCGTGGCGGTGCTGGGCGCGAAGCTCGCCGGACGCGGCTTCGGCCGGCGCCAGGGGTGGGTGATCGGCGGGTGCGTCGCCTCGAGCTTTGCTCTGTTTGCGCTCGCCGCCTCGAGCCTGGCCGGTCCGGGCTGGCCTCTGACGCCGACCGTCTTCGTGCTGGGCCTGTCCAACGGCGCCTTCGCCGTGGCGGCCATCGGCGCGATGATGGGGCTCGCCGGCGCGGATGGCGGCGGGCGCGAAGGCGTCCGCATCGGGCTATGGGGTGCGGCGCAGGCCATCGCATTTGGAGTGGGCGGCTTTCTCGGCGCGGCCGCCATCGACGCGGCGCGGGCGATCTTCGCCGACGCCGGGATCGCGTTCGCGATCGTCTTCGCCGCCGAAGCCGTCCTGTTTCTCGTCGCCGCGCGCCTGGCGCTGGACGTGGAGGAACACAATCCCGAAACCCATGTCACGCCAAGTCTGGCGGGAGGCGCACCATGAGCCACACCCTGAAAACCTATGACGCCGTCGTCGTCGGCGGCGGTCCAGCCGGCGCCACGGCGGCGCAGACCCTGGCCGAAGCCGGGCGTTCGGTGCTCCTGCTCGACAAGCCCGGACGCATCAAGCCCTGCGGCGGCGCGGTGCCGCCCAAATTGATCCGGGCGTTCAAGATTCCCGACGTCCAGATCGTGGCGCGCACGCGCGGCGCCCGGGTGCTCGCCCCCTCGGGCAACGAGGTCGATATGCCCATCGACGAGGGCTATGTCGGCATGGTCGACCGGGAGTTCTTCGACGAGTTCCTGCGCGAGCGGGCCCGCGAGGCCGGCGCCGAGCGCCGGGACGGCGCGTTCGATCAGTTCGAGCGCGACGAGGACGGGACGGCGGTGATCGCCTTCAACCCCACCGAGGCGCCCGAGGACACGCTGCGCGTCAAGGCGCGCGTGGTGATCGGCGCCGACGGCGCGCGCTCAAGACTCGCCAGGCAGACGGTCAAAGGCGCGGAGAAGGTCAAGAGCGTCTTCGCCTATCATGAGATCGTGCGCTCGCCCGAAGCCGGCGGCGCCTCCCACTACGATCCCGAGCGCTGCGACGTGTATTACGACGGCCGGGTCTCGCCGGACTTCTACGGCTGGGTCTTCCCCCATGGCGGGGTGTGCTCGGTCGGCACCGGCAGCCAGGTCAAGGGTTTCTCGCTGCGCGGCGCGGTCAAGCTTCTGCGCGAGGAGTCCGGGCTCGCCGATTGCGAAATCGTGCGCCGTGAAGGCGCGCCCTTGCCTTACAAGCCCGCCCCGCGCTGGGACAACGGCAAGGACGTGGTGCTGGCCGGCGATGCGGCCGGCGCCGTGGCTCCGTCTTCAGGCGAAGGAATTTTCTACGCCATGACCTCCGGCCAGATGGCCGCGGAGGGTGCGCTGGAGTTCCTCGCCACCGGCCAGGCCAAGGCCCTCGCCCGCGTGCGCAAGCGTTTCATGAAGGAGCACGGTCAGGTCTTCTTCGTGCTCGGGATCATGCAGCACTTCTGGTATCGCAACGACAAGCGCCGCGAGCGCTTCGTGAAGATCTGCGCGGACAAGGACGTGCAGCGCCTGACCTGGCAGGGCTATATGGAGAAGGAGCTGGTGAAGGCCGATCACGGCGCGCACGCCAAGATCTTCTTCAAGGACCTGGCGCACCTGGTCGGGCTGGCCCCGCGCTAGAGCCGCCGGGCCGTGGCTGGGCTGGAGGGGCTGTTCGCCTCCGGGCGGATCATCGATCTGATCCTGGTTCTGGTGCTGGCGGAAGCCGTGCTTCTGGCGCTGGTTCCGCGCCTGCGCGGCAGGATGACGACCGGCGATATCGCGGGCCTGCTCCTGCCCGGCGTCCTGTTGATGCTGGCGGTGCGCGCCGCGCTTACGGGCGCCCCATATACGATGACGGCGGCCATGCTGGCCGCCGCCTTCGTATTTCATATTCTCGACGTGGCGCGCCGGCGCGCCTGAGCACGCCGGCTGAGCTTGAGGTCTACCCCGCGTCGCCGCCATTCTCCGAGATGTAGGCGACCACGTCTGCGCGGTCCTGCTCGTCACGCAGGCCCGGGAACGCCATGATGGTGCCCGGAATGTATTCCCGCGGATTTTCCAGATACTCGAACATGGTCTCGTGGGTCCAGGTGATGCCGGCGTTGGCGTTGGCGTCGGAATAGCGGAAGCCTTCCACCGAACCGGTTTCACGCCCGAAAATGCCGTAGAGCGACGGGCCGACGCGGTTTTCGCCTTCGTCGAGCACGTGGCAGGAGCGGCAGCGGGCGAACACTCGGCGGCCCTGCTCGGGATCGCCGGTCAGGCCTGCGACCATGAACTGGTCGTCGTCTCCGGCGGCGTCGCCGCCCATTTCGTCAGTGGTCTCTTCGGCTTCGGCCATGGCGTCTTCCGCCGCCGCTTCGGCGTCCTCGGCCATATCACCCATGGCGTCGCCGGCGTCCTCGGCCATGTCGCCGGCCTCGTCGCCGGCGTCGCGCGGGGCTTCCTGAGGCTCCTCCATGGGGGCCTCGGCCTGCGCGTCGGCGCCTTCCTCCATGGCGCCGGAGGTTTCCGTGGCGCCGGACTCCATCGCGCCGGAGTCCTCGGTCTCGGTGGTGTCGGCAGCTTGGTCTTCGCCACCGCCGCAGGCCGCCAGGGCCGTCGAAGCCAGCAGCGCCGCAATGAAACTGGTCGTCCTCATTAGGCCTAGTCCTCCCGTTTGGATGCGACAAAAGTTAGCACACGCATCTACCGCTTCCAGCCTTGCTTAAAAAAAAACAATAGATCAACCCGGAACCGGACCGGTGCGGTGCGTTCGGTCATAAAAACAACGCGTGGCCGGTCTTTCGGGGTCCATGGCCGTTGTCGGGCTCAGCGGCGCGGGCGCAGCGTCAGGCCCGCGGACAGGCTTTGCGCGGCCTTCAATTCGCCCGCCCAGACTTCTATCAGGCGCGCCACGCCGGCCTCTCCAAACCCGGCGAGCGCATCGAAATTCGCCGCGATCCAGGCCCAGGCCTCATGGAAATCCGCCGCGTCGGGCGGCACGACGCCGCGATCTCCCGAACCGGCACGCCCGCCTCGCGCCGGCCGCCATCCGGGCTCTCGCATACGGCGTCGTTCTGGCATTGATAGGACTGTTCATCCGGGCTCCTCCTGTCAGCTTGCTGTCTCGCAACAACCAGCTTCAGGCGATCAGTCCGGATGAACAACCT
>JBKHAZ010000225.1:0-4605 GCA_046542605.1 Oceanicaulis sp.
TGGTCGTCTTGCCGATGCCGCGCACGCCGGTGAGCATGTAGGCCTGCGCGATGCGCCCGGCGGCGAAGGCGTTGGTCAGGGTGCGCACCATGGGCTCCTGACCGATCAGATCCTCGAAGGTCTGCGGGCGGTATTTGCGCGCCAGCACCTGATAGCCGGGATCGGGCGCAGCCGGCGCCTCCATGCCGGGAAGCGCGGGCCCGGGGTCCTGCGCCGCGGCGACGCCCTCGCCCGGTGCGTCCACATCGCCCTGGCCTTCAGCGTCGTCCGTCATCGTAAAAAATCCCGTCCTCGGCGCGGGCGCTGCGGACGCTCGCGAGTCTCTCACCCCGAAAGGGTAAAGGCTGGGGGAAGGCGGCGGAAGACCGGACGGCGACCCGAAGCGAAACTCGTTACGGCTGCTTCCTTCCGGACCTGACCGGGTTGGCGAGAGCCTCGTCCGCCGCCGGCCTTCCTGCCGTCGAATATCAAGCTTCGCGCCGCGCGAATCAAGGCGGCCGCTCAGCGAAGCGGTCAGGGCGCGGGCGTCAGGCGCAAGGTGCGCACGTCGTCCCCGGGCTCGCTCAGCGTGACGTACTCGCCGCGCATCCACACCTCGGCGAGGTCGTGATAGTGCGGCGAGCGAAAATGACCGGACTGGCCGGAGGACACCGAAAAGCGCGCGCCCGCCGGATCGGCGAGATCGACGATCATCTGCAGCGAGGGTGAGAACGGGCGCCCGCCCTGGGGATCGATCCCTTCGCTCCATGGCCAATGGAACACGCGGTTGACGTCCGGCCCGCCGGGGTAGGCGAGGGTCCGCGCGAACGCCTCGCCCAGAACCGGCAATCCGGCGAAGGCCAGATGCGGCGCCCGGTATTCGGCCGCCTCGATCCAGCGCCAGCCCGCCGGATCGGGTCCCCAACGCGCCTCAAGGCGCGCGCGGGCGGTGGACAGGGTGGTTTGCAGCATCGCCGCGCAGTCCTCCTCGTCCGGCGTGCTCTGGTCGTCGCACCAGTGGCTCAGCGGCCCGTCCAGCACCGCGGTGAGGCCGTGCAGCCGAGGATCCTGGTCGGCGAGCCAGGCCATCTCGCCCAGCTCGTCGGCCAGAAGGGCTTCGTTGAGCGCATGGATCCAGGCGGTGAAGATCAGCGGCGCCGGGCTTTCGGCGTCATAGCGCCCGTCCCAGGCCGCCAGCGCGTCGAGCAGCGCGGCGTCGGCAGGGCCGGCGGGCTCGGTCTGCGACAGGATCGGCGTCAGCGTGCGTGCGCCGATCGACAGGGTGTCGGCCTGCATCGCCGCGAAGCTGTCGGGGTCATGGACCGGGCGCGCTTGGAGAAGCTCAAGGATGCGCCGGGCGCGATTGCTGTCGGTGGGCCGCGCAGTGAGGAAATGGGGATAGTCCGCGCCGGCCACCGCCTGATTGCCCGAGATGATGCGCCCGCGCGGGGGATCGACGACGCGCGGGTTCTCCGCATAGGGCACGAGGCGGGTGAAGGGCGGCGCTCCGTCCGGATTGTCGCGGATGACCGCGCCGACCTCGGCGGGCCGCTGCGGGACGCCGCCCGGCATCACATAGCCGATCCGCCCTGCGCTATCGGCGAGCAGAAGGTTGATCGCCGCCGACTGGTAGATCGCCATGCCCTGCATCATGCCGTCCAGGTCCGCAGCCCGGTTCACCTGCAGCATCGCCGGGATCAGGCATTCGCAATCGGCCACGTCGGAGCGGTCAAGCACCGCAACGTCGTAGGAGTCCTCGGCGATGGGCGAGGACCGCAGCGAGTCCGGAATCACCACGCCGGCCGGGGCGCGGCGGATTTCAAACCGGTCGTCGGCGCCGAACCGAATCTCGATCTCCGCGATCTCGATTTCATACGCCCGCGGACCGTCGGGCGTGAGATAGCGGGACGGATCGTCCGGATCGCGGCGCAAAAGCGAGGCGTCGCTGGTCTCCACCGAGGCGTAGGTGACGCCCCAGGCCGTGGTGTCGCTGCGGCCCACGAACACGCCGGGCTGGCCCGGCGCGGTGACGCCGGCGAGCTCCTGGCCGGGCCAGCTCAAACGCGCCAACTGCCAGACGCCAGGGCTGGTGGTGGGCAGCTGGGGGTCGTTGGCGAGCAAGGGCGCGCCGCTGGCGCTGAACCGCCCGTCCACGACCCAGGCGTTGGACAGCTCTCCGACCTTTGCGGCCTGCACTCGCACCGCCTCCACCGGCCCGCTGTCTTCGATGTGGGCGGGCGTGTCCGGACGGTAGGGGCGCAGGAACTCCACCGCGTCCGGCGCCGGGGCGTGCCGGGCGAGGCGCGCGGGTATAAGGGCGTCATCGGTGAACGGGCCGGCGAAATTGCTGAACTGCAGGCTCACATACACCGTGTCGAGCGCCGTCCACGGCTCCATGGGCGCGTGCAGAAGGATGTGCTCGGGCGTCGGTGCGAACAGGTCCGAATTCACATAGGCGTTCACGCCCGCGGCATAGGCCTCCACCATGGCCCGGTCAGGGTCGGGGAACCGCTCAAGAGCGCGCGCGGCCTTGCCCGGAAGGCCGGCCAGGCGGAACAGTCGGTCGGTCTGCAGCGCCTGACCGCCGACGAGCGCGGACAATCGGCCGGAGAAGGTCCGCCGCATCAGGTCCATCTGGAACAGGCGATCCTGGGCGTGCACGAAGCCCAGCGCGAACCAGGCGTCGGCCTCGCTCTCAGCCTCGATATGGGGTACGGCGTAGGCGTCGCGCCGGATCGCGACTTCGCCTTGGAGACCAGCCAGGCGCGCCTCGCCCTCATAGACGGCCAGGGACGCGTTGGACGCCCGCATCCAGGTGAGCCCGGCATAGCCGGCGATCAGCAGCGCCAGGGTCACGATCGCGGCGAGGCCGATCGCAATGATGCGTAAAAGCAAAGCCATCGCGCCCCTCCAATGCCGGTATTGGAGAGAGGATACCCGGTCTCCAGCGGTCTGTTCAACGCGCAATCAACGCCCGCCGCCCGATTGTGATCGACGCACGCCCGGCCGATTGCGCGTTGGCCGGCGTCTTCCGCCTAGAGCGCCTCGCGCGCCTCTTCCAGAAACGCCGCGTGCTGATCGAGCAGGGCGATCAGGCGCACATCGCCGCTTTCGGCGACCAGCCGCTCGCGCCAGGCGGCGACAAGGCGGGCCTGGCTCTCCACCCAATCGATGAACGGCGCGCCCGGCCTGCGCGCGGCGTCGGCGCGAGAATCGGGCAGGGCGAGAATGGCGGCGGTCATGGCGCGGCTCCGAACAGCGGTGTAACTGCGAAGCATTCTCAAACTATTTCGGCGCGAAGCGCAAGCGCGCCGGGTTGCGGCGATGCGGCGCAGGGAAAACAAAATCCCCCGCGCCGGTTGGCGCGGGGGTCGGCTGGCCGGCGTTCGCCGGTGCGTGCTTAGAAACGGCGGATATAGGAGATGCCGTAGATCGTCGTGTCGTTGCCTTCAAGCAGCGTGGCGTCGAAACGAAGCGTGTTAGGTCCTGCGAAGGCCCACTCGCCGCCAACGCCATAGGCGAAGCCCGAATCATCGTCGCTGAAGGTTGCGCCCCCGCCGGATGCTTCGGCTTCGGCCGTGCCATAGCCGACGCGTGCAAAGAGATTGCTGCCGGTTTCGCCGACCGGGAGGCGGCCGACGACGAACGCGCTGACCGCATAGTTGATTTTCACGTCCACGCCGAGAATCTCGTCCTCGGTGACGCCGATGAGGGCCTGGGTTTCGATGCCGAGGTTCCGCGAGAAATCGTAGCCGGCGGTGCCGAGAAGGGCGGTGTTGGTGACATCACCGAGACCTTCGAGGTCCACGTTGATGAGGCCGGCGCCGACGCCGACATAGGCCGACCCGTCAGCCGTTTGGGCCGAAGCCGCGGACGTCACGGCCGCGGCCGCGATGGAGGCGAGAAGAATGGTGTGCATGGGAACTCCCCCTGTGATGGAATCCGCTTCCCCATACGAGAAAGTCTCTTAAATTGTAAGAATATATTTATACTCATGCAACGCGTAATCGGCGCAACGAAAACCCCCGCGCTTCTGGCGCGGGGGTTCGCGTCTCCAACCGGGCCCGCGAAAGGCAGGGGCGGGGCCCGGCCGGCGATGGCGTACGGCCTAGAAGCGGCGGACGTAGGACACCGAATAGGCGTCGGCTTCCGCGTCGTCTTCGAGGTCGTAGCGGGTGTACTCCACGCGCACGGCGTTCGGGCCCGCGAAGGCGTATTCGACGCCGGCGCCGTAGCCCAAGCCGTCGGAGTCGTCGGAGCCGAAGCCTTCGAGTTCGGCTTCCACCCAAGTGTAGCCCACGCGGCCGAACACGGAAACCGCGTCGGCGAGCGGGTACTGGGCTTTCAGATAGGCGCCGAGACCGTAGTTGAGCGACGCGTCCAGACCGGCGACGTCTTCGTCGCCGAGGCCGAACAGGGCTTCGCCTTCGACACCGAAGAACTCGGTGAAGTCATAGCCGCCGCGCACGGTCAGCGTGTCGAATTCAACGCCGTCGCCATCGACCAGGGTGTAGCCGGCGCCGAGGTTGAATTTGCCTTCGGTTTCTTGAGCCGAAGCGGCGGATGCGGCGATCAGGGCCGCGGCGGTGGAGAGGAGGATCGTTTTCATAATCGGTTGTCCTTTGG
>JBKHAZ010000226.1:0-4535 GCA_046542605.1 Oceanicaulis sp.
CGATCCGGCGCACGTGCGCATGGTCTCGCCCGATCAGGGCGGAGCGGCGGTGACGCTCGAACAGGTGCGAATGGACGGGCCGCGCCTGGCCGCCGCGACGCGGCTCGGCGCGTTCCGCTTCGACGGCGCGCTGGAGGCCGGCGGCGACCGCCTCGCCGGCGACGTGGTCCAGGGCGGGCTGGTGGATTGGATGATTTTTGAGCGCATCGCAGGCGGCGAGGCCTCGTGTTAACGCCGCCCGGGACCCGCGCTTCGCCGATAATCCGCTGGTCACCGGCGAACCGCATATCCGCTTTTACGCCGGCGCGCCGCTCGTCGCGCCGTCCGGCCACGTCCTGGGCACGCTATGCGCCATCGATGACGAGCCCCGCTTCGGGCTCGCCGAACAAGAGGTCGCGCTTCTGCAAGCCTTCGCCGGTCTGGTGATGGAGCGCCTGCTCGCGCGCCTGGAGGCGGCGGAGGCGGCCGGCGGCGCCTGACTGGACAGGCGAGAGCCGAGCCGCCACCTTCTGCGCTTCGTCCCACGCTTGAAGGAGCTTCGCCATGGCCCGCCGTCTCTGTCTCGTCACCGGCGCCTCCAGCGGCATCGGCGCGGCGTTCGCGCGTGAGTTCGCCCGCCATGGCTGGGACCTGGCCCTGGTGGCCCGGCGCGAGGAAAAGCTGAAGGACCTCGCCGAGGAGCTGAAAGCCCAATTCGGCGTCGCCAGCCTGGTGATCGCCGCCGACCTCGCCCACCCCGGCGCGCCGCAGCGAATTGTCGATGAAATCGCCAAGACCGGCCGGCGGATCGACGGGCTGGTGAACAACGCCGGCGCCGGCCAGCCGGGCGGCTTCACCGACACGAGCTGGGAGACGCAGGCGCAGTTTCTCGAGCTGATGGCCACAAGCTATCTCAAGCTCATGCACCTGGTCGCGCCCGGCATGGCCGAGCGCGGCTTCGGGCGCATCGTCAACATCGCCTCGGTCAGCGCGCTTCTGCCCAGCGCCAACGCCCACACCCGCTATTCCGGCACGCTATATCCCGGACTCAAGTCGCTGCTGATCAAGGCCAGCGAAGCGCTCGGCCTGGAGCTGGAGGGCAAGGGCGTCAACGTCACCGCCGTGGCGCCGGGCTACACCCTGTCGGAGTTCCACGACGTGAACGGGGCGCGCGCCACCGTCAACGCGCTGCCCTCCTACTGGATGCTGTCGGCCAAGGAGGTGGCGGAGACCGGCTATGACGCCGTGGAACGGGGCGTGCCGCTGCGCGTGCCCGGCGCCTGGTACAAGACGCTCGTGGCGATCGCCCGCGTCCTGCCCGATCCGGTGGGCCGCGCTCTCATGCGCCGGCAGGAAAAGCGCATGGCGCGCGAAAGCGGCGCCCGGACGCAGGAGGCCTGAGGGGCGCGCCGGCCGCCTTGCCCGCGCGGGTCGGCGCCGCTACACCGCCGCGAACCCGCCGCAAGGAGCGCCGCCATGACCGCCGACCCCCGCCTGATCACCGCGCTGGACCTGCCGAGCGTGGCGGAGGCCGAGACCCTGGCCGGGCGCATCGGTGCGAGCTGTGCTTTCTACAAGATCGGGCTTCAACTGCTCCCCGTGGGCGGCATGGAGCTGGCCGCCCGGCTGAAGGGCGGCGGGTATGAAACCTTTCTCGATTTCAAACTCCACGACATCCCCGCCACCGTGGAGAAGGCGACCCGCTCCATCGCCGGGACGGGCGCGGGCGACCTTCTGACCGTGCACGCCGAACCGCCGGTGATGCGCGCGGCTGTGGAGGGCCGGGCCGGATCGCGCCTTAAAATCCTCGCGGTGACGGTGCTCACCGCCTATGACGACGCCATGCTCGCCGAGATGGGCTATGCGCATGGCGCGCGCGATCTGGTTCTGCGCCGGGTCGATCAGGCGGTGGAGGCCGGCGTCGACGGCGTCGTCGCCTCGCCGCAGGAAGCCGCCGAAATCCGCGCGCGCGCGCCGAACGACTTCCTCATCGTCACCCCGGGCGTACGCCCGGCGGGCGCGGAGGCCGGCGATCAAAAGCGCATCGCCACGCCCGCCGACGCGCTGAACGCCGGCGCCACGCATCTCGTCGTGGGTCGACCGATCTCCGCCGCCGCCGATCCCGGCGAGGCGGCCAAGCGCATCGGCGAGGAGATGCGCTTCGCGCGCGGGGCCTAGACCCGCTCGGTCAGGACGATCGCCGTGTGGCAGCCCGCCGTGATGGCGGCGGACAGAAGCGGATAGCCGAAGGCCTCCTTGGCGCCCTCGTCCACGGCCAGATCCTTGTGTTCGACTTCTTCGGCCTGGAACCGGGCGAACTGATCGGCGAGCTCGGTTTCGCCCATCAGGCGCAGCGCTTCGACCTGGCGGCCGTAATGGCCTTCGATGACGTTTTCGACCGCTTCGGTGCAGGCGTGGGCGGCGCGCTCGCCCATGAGTGCGGTGACCGCGCCCAGCGCGAACCCGGCCGCATCCCAGACCGGGCCCATGAGGGTGGGCCGCGCCAGCCCCGCGCGGATATGCTCGTCGAAGGCGTCGAGATGATGCTGCTCGTCGGCCTCCATGCGCTGAAGCTGACCGGAGATGCGAGATTTAGAAGGCTGGTCGCCGAACACGGCGCGTTGTCCGCGATAAATACGCACCGCGCCGTACTCGCCGGCGTGGTCGACGCGGACCATCTGTTCGATGCGCTGGGCGTCGCGGGTGCGGCCGGGACGGCGGACGGTCTTGCGTTGAAAGCTCATATCACCCTCCAGGAGGGGCTGCGGGTCATGGCGATAAGGGAGATAAGGCAGAGCGCGGCGCTGAACAGGGCGTTGTAGCCGGCCATGGAAATCCCCAGCAGCGTCCAGACCGGCTCGTCGCACAGCACCACGTTCTGCGCGCGCGACAGGTCGGCCAGCAGGCTCTCGGCGGTGAGGCCGGTCATGTCCATGGCCTGGCAGTCGATGCGCCACCAGCCGTATTCCGCTCCGGCGTGGCGCAGGCCTTTCCAGGCCGACCAGGCGAAGATCGCCGCCAGCGTCCCGCAGGCGATGCGCGCAATCCCCGCCGGCGCGCGAAGCGCCAGCCAGTAGCGCTTCAAGCGCGAGCCCTGGACCACCGGCTCCATGGCGCGGGCCGCCTCGCGCGCGGCGCGCGGACCGAGCGCGCGCACGCCGTACACAAGGCCGGCGCCGATCACTCCGGCGGCGAGCGCCCACACATGCACCCATCGCTGCTCGATGCAGAGCGGACAGGGCGGGTAGTTTCCCAGATATTCAAACGCCAGCGCGCCCAAAAGCAGACCGGCGGAGCCCGCCGCGCCGGCGAGCGGCCAGCGGTCGGGGCGCACGAGCGCGGACAGGATTTGCGACAGCGAAGCCATTGCGACCTGAATAGCGCGCCTCGCGCCGCGAGGCGAGCCTTAGCCGGCCGTCGCGCCGCTGGAAAACAGCCCGAGAATATAATCCGTGGCGAGATCGAGAAAGGCGAGCCCGAACAGGGAGAAGCCGACAATCAAGAGCGTGACCCAGACCACGCCCAGAACCAGGCCGGCCAGCACCAGAAGCCCGTCGCGGGTGATCAATCCGATGGAGGCGAGCGCGACGGCGATGCCCGGCGTCGTGTTCGTTGCGGGCAGGGGCATCAGGATGGAGGCGCAGAACAGGACGAAGGCCGCGCCCACCAGCCGCTCGGCGATGGGCCCGGACAGGGTCTTCAGACGCGGGCGGGCGAGCGCCTCGATCCATCCGAACCATTTGCGCGCCCCGCGCGCCATCTTGGTCAGATCGGCCTTTGTCATGACCCGGGCGGCGAACCTGCCCGGCAGCCAGGGCTCCTCGCGGCCCGCCGTCATCTGAAGGGCGAGCGCCATCATGGGAAGGGCCACCACCTGCGGGACCCCGTAGAGAAACGGCATGCACACCGGGATCGCCAGGGCGAACAGCAGAACGCCGAACACCCGCTCGCCCAGTTCATGGGTGAACGCGCCCAGCGTCACGCCCTCCGCGGGCGCAGCGCCGGCGATGCGTTCAAGAGCGCCGATCAGGCCGTCCGACGGCTCGACCGCGCCGGGCGCTTCGTCGACGGGCGGATTGTTATCGGGTCGCCGGGCCGGCTCGGTCATGGGGGCTCCGCATGAGTATCCGGCCGGGACCCTAGCCGCGCCCGATCACCCCGGCAACGCGCCCGCACACGCCTTGACGCGGGGCGCCGCCTCGGCCTAACCGCTCATGCCATGGACCCGCGCCTCGCCCCTCATCCGGACGGCCGCCCGCTGGTGATGGGCGTCGTCAACGTCACGCCGGACAGTTTCTCCGACGGCGGCCGGTTCGACGACGCCGAGCGCGCACAGGCTCACGCGCTCGCCCTGCTCGACGCCGGCGCCGACTGGCTCGATATTGGTGGGGAAAGCACCCGCCCCGGCGCCGAACCGGTCAGCGAACGCGACGAGCTGGACCGGGTGCTGCCTGCGATCGAGGCGATCATGAAGGCGCGCCCCGACACGAAGATCAGCATCGACACCATGAAACCGGCCGTCGCGCGCGCCGCCATGGCCGCCGGAGCGGCGATGT
>JBKHAZ010000227.1:0-4524 GCA_046542605.1 Oceanicaulis sp.
TGTGCGCGATCCCCACGTGGTGATGGCTTCGGCGCCGCAGGAAGTCTTTCTCGACCCCTCCCACACCTACAGGCTGGATCTGTCCACCTACCGGGCCTCGGCGGACCAGCCCAAGGGCTTTTTCATCCGGAGGCTCTGCTCGGAATCCGACGCCGAAACCGTCAACACGATCTATGTGGCCCGCGGCATGGTGCCGGTGGAGCCAAGTTTTTTCTGGCGGCAGCGCGACAGCCGCACGATGACCTTCCTCGTCGCCGAGGACCAGCGCACCGGTCAGGTGCTGGGCGCGGTCACCGGCGTCGATCACGGCCGGGCCTTCGACGATCCTGAGCGCGGGAGTTCGCTCTGGTGCCTCGCGGTCGACCCGCGCGCGGCCCATCCCGGCCTCGGCGAGGCGCTGGTGCGCCGGCTCGCCGAGACGTTTCAGGCGCGCGGCGCGGCCTTCATGGATCTCTCGGTGCTGCACGACAACGCCGCCGCGATCGGGCTTTACGAGCGTCTCGGATTCAAGCGCGCGCCCTTCTTCACGCTGAAGCGCAAGAACGTCATCAACGAAAAGCTCTTCATCGCGCCGCCGCCGGAAGAGGGGCTGAACCCCTATGCGCGCATCATCGTGGATGAGGCGCGCCGGCGCGGAATCGGCGTGGAGGTGCTCGACGCGGAAGGCGGGTTTTACAAGCTCACCCATGGCGGGCGCTCCATCACCTGCCGGGAAAGCCTGTCGGAGCTGACCAACGCCGTCGCGGTGAGCCGGTGCGACGACAAGGCGGTCACGCGCCGGCTGATGGTGAAGGCCGGGGTGCCGACCCCGGCGCAGATGACGCTCGATCCGACCAGTGAAGACTTAAGCGAGGCCGAGCGCTTCCTGGCTGAGCACGGCGCAATCGTGGTCAAGCCCGCGCGCGGCGAGCAGGGGCGGGGGGTCGCCGTCGGCGTGGATACGCCTGAAAGCCTGCGCGCCGCGTTCGAGGCCGCGCGCGGCGAGGGCGGGGTGGTGCTCCTGGAGGAGTTCGTCGAGGGCGACGATTTGCGCGTGCTGGTGATCAACGACCAGGTGGTCGCGGCCGCTCTGCGCAAGCCGCCGGAAATCACCGGCGACGGGCGTCGCACCGTCAGAAAGCTTGTGGACTCGCTCTCGCGCCGGCGCGCTGCAGCGACGGGCGGGGAAAGCCGGGTGCCGCTGGACGCCGAAACCGAGCGCTGCATCCGCGCTGAAGGCTATGAATGGGACAGCGTGCCGGCGCGCGGCGAGACCATTCGCGTGCGCCGAACCGCAAATCTGCACACCGGCGGCGCCTTGCACGACGTCACCGACCAGCTTCATCGCGACATCGTCAAGAGCGCGCTGGAGGCGACGCGGGCCGTCGAGATCCCGGTCGCCGGCATCGACTTCATCGTGCAGCGCCCGGACGAGCCGGGCCATGTCTTCATCGAAGCCAACGAGCGGCCGGGGCTCGCCAATCACGAACCCCAGCCCACGGCGGAACGGTTCATCGATCTGCTCTTCCCCTTGTCCATTCCGAAGAAAGAACACACGGAGGCCCACGCGTGACCAAGATCGACAACGGTTATCTCAAGGACTTGCTGGCGCGCCTGCTCGCCACGCCGAGCCCAACCGGATACACCGACGAGGTCACGCGGCTGTGCTGCGAGGAGCTGCAGAAGCTCGGCGTGCCCTACGAGATGACCCGCCGGGGCGCGATCCGGGCGCGCGTCCAGGGCGGACGCCGTCAGCCGGCGCGCGCCATCGTCGCCCACATCGACACGCTGGGCGCCCAGGTCAAGCGCATCAAGGAGAACGGACGCCTGGAGGTCGTGCCCATCGGCCATTGGTCCTCGCGTTTCGCCGAGGGCGCGCGCGCCACGGTCTACACCGTCGATCACGGCGCGTTTCGCGGCACGATCCTGCCGCTCAAGGCGTCGGGCCACACCTTCAACGAGGAGATCGACACCCAGCCGGTGGCCTGGAGCCAGGTGGAGCTGCGCCCCGACGTGGTGGCTGAAAGCGCCGAGGACCTGTCCGCGCTGGGCTTCGAGGTGGGCGACATTATCGCCATCGATCCCCAGCCGGAGTTCATCGACAACGGCTTCATCGTCTCGCGCCATCTCGACGACAAGGCCGGCGTGGCGGCCATGTTCGCCGCAATCAAGGCCATCGTCGAAGGCGACGAAAAGCTCGCCGTGGACACCTATTTCATCCTGTCGATCACCGAGGAGGTCGGCTCGGGCGCCAGCTCGATCCTCACCCAAGACATCGCCTCCATGGTCTCCATCGACAACGGCACCCAGGCCGAAGGCCAGAACAGCAAGGAGTTCGGCGTCACCATCGCCATGGCTGATCAGACCGGCCCGTTCGACTATCACCTGACGCAGAAATTGCTGCGGCTTTGCCGGGAGGACGATATCGAACACCAGCGTGACGTGTTCCGCTATTACCGCTCCGACAGCGCCTCGGCGATCGAGGCGGGCGCGGACGTACGCACGGCGCTCATCTGCTTCGGCATCGACGCCAGCCACGGCTATGAGCGCATTCACATGCACGCCCTGCATTCGGTCGCGCGCCTGGTGCGCAGCTACTGCACCTCGCGCGTGGAGATCAATCACGACGCCGACGAGATGGGCGGGCTGTCAGGCTTCACCCATCTGCCCATGGAGCCCGCGCACGACGAGGAATGGGATGGCCGCGACGAAGCCCCCGAGCGCCCGTCGGGCGGAGGCCACGCCGGCGGCGGGCAAGCCTAGCGGCGAGGCGCCGCGGCCCCGGCGTCTTGCGCCGGGGGGCGCGGCGGCGCACATAGGCGGCGAGCAAGCCGCAGGGTTTCATGTCCACGATCATCCGAACCGCCTCGGCGCGGCGCACCGAGATGCAGGCCGAAGCCGCGTCTGCGGGCGTCGACGCGGCCTTCATCAGCACTCTGGTGGAGACGTTCTACGCCCGGGTGCGCGCCGACGCCGAGCTGGGCCCGGTGTTCGAGCATGCGCTGGGCGCGGATTGGTCCGAGCACCTTGAAACCATGAAGCGCTTCTGGCGCTCGGTGGCGCTGGGCGAGGGGGTCTATTCAGGCCGCCCGATCCCGGCCCATCACAAGCATCTCGACCGCATGGAGCCGGCGCACTTCGATCGCTGGCTCGCCCTGTTCGACGAAACCCTGCGATCGCTGGCGCCCGAGGGGCCGGCGCGCGGCTTCTTCATGAGCCGGGCCGAGCGCATCGGCGCGCGGTTCCGCGAAATTCTCTGGTCCTGAAACCCGCTTCAGGCCACCGAGCGCCGCATTGATGCATCGTCGCCGGTGTCATTCGCCAGGAGTTCCAGCTCGGCGAGCGCCTCTTCGGTTCCGACCAGGCCGCGCGCAAGCCGTCCCTCAAGTTGATCGAAGACCATCTGCAACATGCCGCGCATCTCCATGGTCAGGATCTGCCCTTTCGGCTCATGGTCCGGATCGACGATCGTTTTGATCGCGTCCAAAGCGCCGAAGAAGTCGATCTCGCCACGGGCGATGCGTTGCTGAATCTGCCTGCGGTGCTTGGCCAGCATCAGCCGTTGCTGGCCGGTCAGATTGCCGGTCATGTCCCTTGTCCCCCTGTCCCCCTGTCCCCCGTCCGTCAAGGCTTTTACGAACATGCAACCATCTATATTGGTTCATACTGGCGGAGTAAAGTTCAGCGAGCCCTTGGATGAGACATTCATTCCACGGTTGCATTGGGTCCAAGCGCTGCACGAATCCTGCTGCCGGTTTGCATTTGCGCACGGCGTCTGTGCGCCGCCCTTGTTTCAGCACGCTAATACGCTATAACGCCCCTAAGTGAACCGAGGAGGCGGCCATGACGGCTGCAGGGACAAACGAAGACCAGTCCGGCGCAGCCGGCGGGCCGGGCGACGTCGCCGCGCTCGCCCAAGCCTTGCTTGCTCTGAGATCCGGCGATGAGGCTGAGCGCTTTCTGCGCGATCTCACCACGCCCGGGGAGCTTCAGGCGCTGGCCGAGCGCTGGCGCGTGGCGCGCATGCTGGACGCGGGCGGCAAGTCCTATCGCGACATCAGCGCGGAAACCGGCGTGAGCACCACCACTGTGACGCGGGTCGCCCGGTTTCTCGGGCAGGAAAATTACAAGGGCTACCGTCTGGTGCTCGACCGAATGAAGGAGGCGCGCGCATGAGCGCACCGCGATTGATCCTCGCTGTCCAGAAGAAGGGCCGGCTGGCCGAAGGCGGGCTGGACCTCTTGAAGCGCGCCGGCGTGAAACTCGCCTATGGCCGCGACGAGCTGATGCGGCGCGCGGAAAACACGCCGCTCGACCTGATGCTGATCCGCGACGACGATATTCCGAACTTCGTCGCGTCCGGCGCCTGCGATTACGGCATTGTCGGCGAGAACGTGCTTTACGAGGCGCAGGCTAAATCGAAGCGCCTGCAAGGTCTCGAAATTGCGATGAAGCTGGGTTTCGCGCGATGCCGCCTCAAGCTTGCTGCAGGCAAGGATGGCGTGATCCGCCGGATCGAGGACCTGCAAGGCAAGACCGTGGCCA
>JBKHAZ010000228.1:0-4524 GCA_046542605.1 Oceanicaulis sp.
CTGATCGGCTTGATGGTGCTGGGCCTGGCTGCCGCCCTGCCGCTGCTGTGGATGCTCCTGCGCGCCACCCCGCCAGCGCCGCGCGATGTGATCTTCGCTCCGATCCGGCTTCTGCAAACCATTGCGAAGACGGCGCAAAGCCCGCAGACGACGCCCTGGTGGGTGATTGTGCTGCGCATGGCGCTCGCGGCGCTGGTGGTGCTCGCGCTCGCGCGCCCGGTCTGGCGGCCCGATCCGGCCGCCCTTTCGGACGCGCCGCTTCTGGTGATCGCCGACGACAGCTGGGCCGGCGCCCAGGCCTGGCCGGCCATGGCGAACGCGGCGCGCAGCCGCCTGGAGGCTGCCCGAGCCGATGGACGCAGCGCTGCGATCCTGTTCACCGCCGCGGGCCCAGACGCCGCGCCGCTGCAGTTCGACGACGCCGCCCAAGCCCTCGCCCGGCTCGCCGCCCACGCCCCGCGCAGCTGGGCCTCCGACAGAGCGCGCGCTGCGGAGCGTCTGGGCGCCGCGCTTGGCGCCGAGGGCGCGCCGCGTCGTCTGGACACGGTCTGGATCGCCGACGGTCTCGCCGGGGCGGGCGACGCGGAGCTCGCCCGTATCGCCGCGCGGGCCGGCGACCTGCGCCTGCTTTTGCCGCCGCCCGCCGAAACCGTGCGCGCCATCGCCGGGATCGAAGCGGTTCCCGATGGTTTCGTGGCGCTTGTGCGCCGGGTTGAAGCCGGCGCCGCGGCGTCCGTCTCGGTGACCGCGCTCGCCGCCGACGGGCGCGCCATCGCGCGCGCCGAGGGTGTGTTCGAGGCCGGGGAGACCGAGGCCCGGCTCAGCGCGCGCCTGCCGCTGGATCTGCGCAACCAGATCTCGCGCGTGGTGCTCGACGGGCCGGCCTCGGCCGGGGCGGTTCACCTGACCGGCGGTCAATGGGCGCGCCCTCGCGTCGGGCTGGTCGATCCTGAAGGCGGCCGCGACGACCAGCCGCTCCTGTCCGATCGCCATTACGCCCGCGAAGCGCTCGCCGACTCGGCAGAGCTGGTCTCCGGCGATCTTGAGACGGTTCTGCAAACCGAGCCCGCCGCCCTGGTTCTGACGGACGCCGCCGACGCCGGGGCTGAAGCGCTTGAAGGGTTTGTCGAGGCTGGCGGGCTCGTCGTCCGCTTCGCCGGGTCCCGCCTCGCGGCCGGGCCGAGCGGGCTGTTGCCGGTGCGCCTGCGCCGGGGCGGGCGGCTGTTCGGCGGCGCCATGGCCTGGGACGAGCCGCAGGGTCTCACCCCCTTTCCGGACGACAGCCCGTTCGCAGGCCTGTCCATCCCCGATGAAGCCACAGTGGAGCGCCAGGTGCTCGCCGAACCCGGCCCGGCTCTGGACGCGCGCGTCTGGGCGCGGCTCGAAGACGGCACGCCCCTGGTCACCGCGGAGCGGCGCGGAAACGGCTGGGTGGTGCTCTATCACGTGACCGCCGGGCCGGACTGGTCCTCGCTGCCGCTGTCCGGACTGTTTCCCGCCATGCTGGAGCGCACGATGGCGCTCGCCGGCGGCTCGAATCCGCCCGCACCCTCGGCCGGCGCCTGGCGCCTGGAACGCATGCTCGTCGGCGACGGGACGCTCGCCGACTCGGCGGGCGACACCGCGCCCATCCCCGCCGACGGCTTCGCACAGGCCCGCGCCGGGGCCGAAACGCCGCCCGGCCTCTGGTCGCTGGGCGCGGCGAGCGCAGCGCTCAACGTGGTCCGGCCCGGCGACGCGCTGGAGCCCATGAGCCGCGCCCTGCCCGGCGCCGTCGTGGAGGTGCGCGGCGAGCAGGGCGAGGTGCGCTTCACGGGCGGGCTGCTGGCCGCAGCCATCGTGCTGCTCGTCGCCGACACGCTGATCGCTCTGGCGCTCGCAGGCCGCCTGCCGAAAGTGCGGCGCGGCGGGATCGCGATGATCGTCGCGGCGGCGATCGGCGGCGGCTTCGCCACCTCCGGCGCCGAGGCGCAGAACAGCGAAGACCTCGCCTATGCGCTTGAAGTCCGGTTCGCCTATGTGATGACCGGCGATGCGCGCGTGGACGCGCTGAGCCGGGCTGGGCTCGCAGGGCTGTCGCGCGAAAGCTACCGGCGCAGCGCGGTGGAGCCCGCCGACCCGGCGGGCGTGAACATCGAGGCCGATGAAATCCTGTTCTTTCCCATGCTCTACTGGCCGGTGACGGCGGACGCGCCCGCCTTGTCGCCCGCCGCGGCCGACAAGGTTTCCGCCTATCTCCAATCGGGCGGTCTCATCGTCTTCGACACGCGCGACGGCATGCTGGAGCGTCCCGGCGGCGCGCCGCACCCCGGCCTCGTACGCATTCTCGATGCGGTCGATCCGCCCCCGCTCCAGCCCATTCCCGAGGATCACGTGCTGGGGCGCACCTTCTATCTGCTGGACGAGTTTCCCGGCCGCTATCCCGGCGGCGACGTCTGGGTGGAGGCCACGCCCGAGGGAAGCGCACGCGACGGCGTCTCGGGCCTGGTGATCGGATCGGCGGATTGGGCTTCGGCCTGGGCCGTGGACGAAACCGGGCGCGCCCTGGCGCCGGTGGAGGGCGGCGAGTTCCAGCGCGAACTCGCCATCCGCTTCGGGGTCAATCTCGCCATGTACGCGCTGACCGGTAACTACAAGGCCGACCAGGTCCACGTGCCGGCGATCCTCGAACGCCTGGGTGAAGACTGATGAATGCGGCGAGCCTTGACCTTTCTCCGCTGATCGCGCCGGGTCTCATCGCCGCGCTGGCGGTGCTGAGCCTTATGGCGGGCGCACTCGCCGCGGCGCGCGGCGGGCGCGGATGGATCTTCCGCGCTCTGGCCGCGCTGCTGGCTGTGGCGGCTTTGTTGAATCCGGCCCTGGTGCGCGAGCAGCGCGAGGCCTTGAGCGACATCGCGCTCGTGATCCTGGACGACAGCGCCTCCATGCAGATCGGCGCGCGCGCCGACCAGGCCGGGGCCGCCCTCGCCGCCCTGCGCGACGCGGCCGGGACCGACGCCTCGCTGGAGCTGGTCGAGGTCGTCGGCGGCCGGGCCGAAGACGGCACCCGGCTCACAGGTCCTGTCCGCGAAGGTCTGGGCGCGATCCCCCGCGAGCGCCTCGCCGGGGTTGCGATCATAAGCGACGGCCAGATCCATGACGGCCCGCACGCGGCTGAAGACTACGGGCTGGAGGCGCCTGTCCACCACCTGCTGGCCGGCGACCCGCAGGCCGGCGACCGGCGCCTGGTGGTCACCGAAGCGCCGCGATACGGGCTCGTGGGCGAGCCGGTCAGCTTCACCCTGCGCGTGGCCGACGACACCGCGCCGGCCGGCACCGCCGAAGTCACGCTGTCGGTGGACGGCGGCGAGCCGATCTCCAGCCGGGTGCGCATCGGCGAGGACGTCACCGTGCGCGCGCCTCTGGCCAATCGCGGACCCAACACGATTCAGCTGGAGGTCGAACCCGGCCGTCAGGAGCTGTCGCTTGTGAATAACCGCGCGGCGGTGAGCGTGACCGGCGTGCGCGACCGGCTGCGGGTGCTGCTGGTCACCGGCGAGCCCCATAACGGCGCGCGCGCCTGGCGCAATCTTCTCAAGTCCGACCCCAGCGTCGATCTGGTGCACTTCACCATCCTGCGTCCGCTGAACAAGGACGACAGCGTGCCCGCCGACGAGCTGGCGCTGATCGCCTTTCCCACCTTCGAACTGTTCCAGCTGCGCCTGGACGAGTTCGACCTGGTGATCTTCGACCGCTACCGGCGCCGCGGCATTCTGCGCCCGCTCTATTTCGACAACATCGCGCGCTATGTGGAAGACGGCGGCGCGCTTCTGGTGACCACCGGCCCGCCCTTCGCAGGCCCGGAGAGCGTGGCCCGTTCGCCGCTGGCCGCCGTGCTTCCCGCCGCGCCCACAGGCGCGATCCTGGAAGACGCCTTCACGCCGCAAGTGAGCGCTGTCGGCGCGCGCCATCCGGTGACCGCGCCCATGGCTGCGAGCGAAACCGGCGGCGAAACCGGCTGGGGACCGTGGTACCGGCGCATCGGCGCACGGGCCGTCGCCGGAGAAACGCTTCTGGAAAGCCCTGACGGGGATCCGCTGCTCACCCTGGCGCGCGCGGGCGACGGGCGGGCGGCGATCCTCCTCTCCGACCAGGCCTGGCTGTGGGCGCGCGGCCATGAGGGAGGCGGACCCCATGACGAGCTGTTTCGCCGCGTCGCCCACTGGCTCATGGGCGAACCTGAACTCGACGAGGAACGCCTCTCCGCGAGCGTATCCGACGGCGTGCTCGAAGTGGTGCGCACCACGCTCGCCGACACCGCCCCGCCGCTGGAGGTGGAGTGGCCGAGCGGGCGCGTGCAGGAGCTGGAGATGAACGCTCTCGACACCGGGCGCTTCGTTTCGTCGGTAAATTCGGAGGAAACCGGGTTGATCAGGCTGCGCTCCGGCGCGCTCACCGCGGTGGTGAGCGCCGGCCCGCTCAACCCGCGCGAATACGCCGATCTCAAACCCGACCCGGACGGGCTGGCCGGGGTCGTCGACGAGA
>JBKHAZ010000016.1:0-22628 GCA_046542605.1 Oceanicaulis sp.
TATGGGCATTATATAGCGCGAGTTGTGATTAAAGACGGTGAAGCCATTGCATGATTCGGATTGCGACCTCTTCGGACTGTTCAAGGGGGAACCAGTGGCCGCCTGAAATCACCTCGAAGCGCCAGGTCGCCGCGACGTGCCGCCCGCCGCGCCGCAACTGCCCCATTGTCATCCACTCATCACCGTCGCTGTAAAGGCCGAATGTAGGGACCTGGACTTTGTGCTTTCGTCCTGACACGAACCAACGCCATGACACGTCATGCGCGGGGTTGGCTTTTTCCCAGATCGTCCAGAACGTCCGGTCCTGCCCCGGCGCGAGGCGTTCCAAAATGCGGTTTGCGTCCGGGTGGGACGCGAATTTCTGGCGAAAACGCCGCTTGTTGCGACGCAGGTATACCCAACGGCTGAGACGGTCCAAGCCATGCAGGGCAAGCCAGTGGTACCTGAACAGATTACCACCGAGAACGTCCTTTAGAATCTCGATCGACGGCCCCACGGACAGTGCGCAATAGCTGTGCAATCGATGTGGGTAGAGCGCCGCAAACTCCCAACAGACCGTTGCGCCATAGTCATGGGCGACGAGATGGCATTTTTCGATCTTGAGCGCATCCAGAAGAGCGTCCAAATCACGCCCCAATTCCGGTATGCGGTAGCGCTTGCGGTTTTTCGGTTTTGAGCTTTCGCCATGACCGATCCAATCGACCGAAACAACGCGATATCCAGCGGCGCCAACTCTTGGGAGAACCTCTCGCCATAGGGATCTGTCATCTGGCCACCCATGCATAAGGAGGACGGCCGGCCCGCTGCCACCGGTGTCGGTGACGGCATAGGTTTCACCCCGCACGGTATAGAGCTGCGTTGTGGTGACATAACCCATGATCTTTTCTTTTCTCGGTCGGCGCCGGCCGCGCGCAAATTAGGGTCGGCGACTAAAACCTGATACGGTATCAGGTTCATGTTGTGCAAGCGTCTTTGGGTGACGCGGACAGATTCACACGAGACGAAAGAGTGAGGGATGAACGTTCGCACGCCACAACAGCACCGCAGCCAGCAACGGGTCAGAGCCATCCTAGACGCGGCCACCGATCTGATCCGAACAGATGGAGCCGCCAGGCTGACCATGCGGGCGATTGCGCAGAAGGCTGAAATCTCGATGGGGTCGATCTATCAATACTACCCCAACCGAGGTGCGATCTTGGTCGCGCTGTGTGACCGCGCACTCCGAGAAAACAGAATCGCTATCGATCAGGCTCTGACACCGCCGCCGGCGTCGATTGATGCTTTGCTTGAGGCCTGCGTGGATTTGATGTGGTCTTACGACAGGCTGTTGAGTGATGAGCCGGTGCTGCGCGATATCTGGGCGGCTTATGCGGCGGATAAGTCTCTGCGCGATGTGGAAGTGTTGGATAGCTCGACTATCCTGAGCTTGATCCTTGAGCGCTCCCGCCCCCTTTTCCCGGACCGCAATCTTGCTCAGGCGAGGCTATCCATCTCCGTGTTGTTCGCCATGTGCGCCGCCGCTGTCGACCTCGCGGCTCGGCAGGATCGGGAACGAAGCGCGCAAATCATGAAGGAAACGGAGGTCATTCTCCGTGCTGTTTGGCCTGCGCGTTTGCATGATTTGTCGACGTCCTAGGCCGGCGCAGGTGCTGTCATGTGTGGACGGCCCCGGTTCTGCAAGGGGTTTCTGGCGATTTTGATCATTGCGGGTTGCGATCATGTGTCCGGCCTGTCCGCGCTGCGGCGCCTATGACCGCTGGCCCTGATGAAGTCCGCGCGCCGGGTCCCTTTCAGACAATCGGGCGATGACGCCCTGACAGCACCTCGGGTTTTCCCGGCAGCGGCCCCGTTTGATCATCATCACTTACATTCGCCCTTGCAGCAGCGGACGGCTCCTTCCCTTTTGCTGGTTCAAACAGCTCCAGCATGGCGCATCGCGATGCCGTTGGTTGCGGCCGTCCACCCCATCAGACAAACGCGGACCAGGCTCAGACGTCAGGGTGCGCCGGCCTATGGAGCCGGGATCTGACGCCACGCGGCGGGCGCTTCGTCGCAGAGCGACTTGAAGCGGGGCCGGCTGACCTGCGCCCTCGTGCCGCCCTCATTTTTGCTAAGCACTGCGGATCCAGAATGACCCTAGCTCGGTCCAAGCACCTTGGATTTTGTCCAACGTTCTGTGACACCCCACAGATGCGCGGATGAACGAGCCTGGGAAAACTGGCGTCCCCGACAGGATTCGAACCTGTGACCCTCAGATTAGGAATCTGATGCTCTATCCTGCTGAGCTACGGGGACGCGCAAGTCGTACATATCAGCCAAGCGGCGCGGAGCGAAGCCCTTCCCGGCGCCGCGGCGCGCGGTTTAAGGCTGAGGCGAGGTCTTGTGCGGGCTGGCGCGCGGCGGCTAGCCCGGCTAGCGTGTGCCCTCCGCCTGCAATGGATTGTCCGCATGACTGGTTCTTCCGCGCATACCCGTGTCCTGCTTGTCGAGGATGACGATCAGGACGCGTTTCTCTTCGAAAAGATGCTGCGTGAAGAGGCGGGCGCGACGGACATTGTCAGGGCCGAGGAGGGCCGCGCCGCCTATGAGACGCTCAGAAGCGCCGCGCCCGATTGCATCGTGCTGGATTTGCGCCTGTCCGGTGAGGATGGCTTATGGTTGCTCGACCGGCTTCTTGCAGACGAGACGCTGTCGCGCATCCCGGTGATCGTGTTTTCCGGCGACACCGCCCGCCTGCAACGGGCCGTCTCGGAGTTCGCCAACGTCGTTTCTTCGATCCGCAAGCCGGAAACCCTCGAACAGTATCGCGCGGCGCTGACCATCGTGGCCGCCACGCTGCAGGCCGCGCTGGGCGAGCGCTGATCGCGGCTTGCGCGCCGGGGCCGGCCCGCTAGGCTCGCCGCCAAACACCAAGCGGGAGGCGGACATGGATTTTTCCGGCAAGACGGCCGTGGTCACCGGCGGCGCCAGCGGTATCGGCAAGGCGGTCGCCGAAGCGCTGCATGCAAACGGCGCGAAGGTCGCCGTGGCGGACGTGAACGCCGAGGGCGCCGCGTCGGTGGGCGCGGCGTGCGGCGGATTCGGGGAACGCGTCGACGTCACCGACGAGTACGCGCTTACCCGCTTTCTCAACAAGGTCGAGCGCACGCTGGGCCCGGTGGACGTCTACATCTCCAACGCGGGCATCGGGGTGAGCGACGGGCCGGGCTGGGGCGCGGGCGATGCGCCGAACGCCGCCTGGCAGGCGTGCTGGGACGTCAACGTGATGGCGAGCGTCTACGCCGCGCGTCATCTGGCCAGGCCGATGGCGGCGCGCGGCGGGATTTTCGTGGTCACCGCATCGGCGGCCGGCCTGCTCGCCCAGATCGGCGACGCGCCGTATTCGGCCACCAAGGCCGCTGCGGTCTCGTTTGCGGAGAATCTCGCCATCGCCCACGGCGATGACGGGCTGCAGGTCCATTGTCTGTGCCCGGAGGGTGTGAAGACGCCGCTGGTGGAAGGCATCGAGGGCGGCGCCCAGGGGCTGTCCGGCTATATCGAACCGGCCGAAGTGGCCGAGAAGCTGCTCGCGGCCTTCGAGGCGCGGCGCTTCATGGTGACCACCCACGACAACACCGAGCAGTACGCCGCGATGAAGGGCGCCGAGCGCGACAAGTGGGTGGGCGGCATGCGCAAGCTGCGCCGCATGCTGCTGGAGGCCAATGGCGGGCGCCCGCTTTAGGCGCGCTCATGCGTTAGCAGGCGATGACCGACGCGAAACCGACGAGCGCCCGCGGCTATGACGCGATCAAGATCGGCGAAGCCGCCGAGCTGACGCGCACCGTCACGGCGAACGATCTGGTTTTCTATTCGCACGCCAGCGGCGATCTCAATCCGCTCCACCTGCCCGAACTCGACGGCGACGGGGACGGGGTGGCCGAGGCGTTCGCGCCCACCGCCTGGCTTGCGGGCCTGCTCTCCGCGCTGGTGGGCAATAAGCTGCCCGGACCGGGATCGCGCGCCACGGATTTTTCCGGCCAGGCGGGCGAACCCCTGCGCCTGGGCGAAACGGCCCGCGCGCGCATCGAGGTGACGGGAAAGACCGACGGCCGGCTGTATCTGAAGGGGGAGGTGAGCGGGCCTTCAGGCCCTGCGCTGACGGCCGAACTCACCGTCCTGCCGCCTGGACGCCCGCGCGACTTCGACGCCTACGACCTGCCCGCGCTCATGGTGCGCCGCCATCCTCATTTCGACCGCCTGCTGAGGGCCTGCGATGGCGTTGAGCCGGCGCGCACCGCCGTCGTCTTCCCCCATAGCGAGGACGCGCTCGGCGGCGCGCTGCAGGCGGCGAAGCGGGGATTGATCACGCCGATCCTCATCGGCCGTCCGGCCGATATAAAGGCCGCCGCCCGCACGTTGGACGCCGACCTGTCCTCCTGCGAGATCGTCGAGGCTCACAACGGCGAGGACGCGGCGGCGAAGGCGTGCGGCAAGGTGGCGGACGGCGAGGCCGACAGCGTCATGAAGGGCCATCTGCACACGGACGCCTTCCTGCGCGCCGTGCTGAACCGGAGCCATGGTTTGCGCGGCCGCCGGCGCATCTCCCATGCTTTCGTGCTCGACGTCCCCGGCCGTGACGGATTGCTGTTCGTCACCGACGCCGCGGTCAACATCGCGCCCGATCTCGCAGCCAAGGCCGATATCGTCCAGAACGCCATCGATCTCGCCTGCTCGCTCGGGATCGAGCAGCCGCGCGCGGCCGTGCTTTCAGCGGTGGAGACGGTCAACGCGGCGCTGCCCTCCACCCTCGACGCGGCGGCGCTGTCGAAAATGGCGGACCGCGGACAGATCGCGCGCGGTCTGGTGGACGGGCCGCTGGCCATGGACAACGCCGTCGACCGCCAGGCCGCGAAGCTGAAAAAGCTCACCGGCGAGGTGGCCGGCCGCGCCGACATTCTGGTCGCGCCCGACCTTGAGGCCGGCAACATGCTGGCCAAGGAGCTCACCTATCTGGCGCGTGCGGAGACCGCCGGCATCGTGCTTGGCGCAAAAGCGCCGGTCATCCTCACCAGCCGCGCCGACGGCGCGTTTTCGCGCCTCGTTTCGTGCGCCGTCGCGGCGCTGCACGCCGCCTGGCTCAAGGCCGGCGAGCCGGCTGCAGGTTTGCGGGAGGGCTGATGGCCGTCCTGACGCTCAACGCGGGCTCCAGCTCGCTGAAGTTCGCCGTCTTCGACGATGACGGGCGCACGCGCCGCCGCTCCGGAGAAATCGACGGCGTGGGCCGCGGCGATGCGCGGCTGACGCTTGATGCGGCGGAGCCGCGCCCGGTGAAGGCCGGCGACCACGCCGCCGCGCTGGAGGCGGCGCTCACATGCGTGCGAGCGGAGGCGATCGCCGGAGTGGGACATCGCATCGTCCATGGCGGCGCCGAGTTCGACCGACCGGTCGCGATCGATCCCGGCGTCGAGGCGCACATCGAAGCGTTGACCCCGCTTGCGCCGCTGCACCAGAAGCACAATCTCGCCGCCTTGCGCGCAGCACGCGAAGCCTGGCCGGATGCGGTGCAGGTTGCGTGTTTCGACACGGCCTTCCACCGCACCCGCCCGTTTATCGCCGAAGCCTTCGCCCTGCCGCGCCGGTATTACGATCAGGGTGTGCGCCGCTACGGGTTCCACGGTCTCTCCTATCAGTATCTCAGCGCGCGCCTGTCCGAGCTGGAAGGGCGCGCGGCGAGCCGCGCCGTGCTCGCCCATCTGGGCTCCGGCGCCTCGATGTGCGCGATCAGCGACGGGGTGAGCCGGGACACCTCCATGGGATTCTCCGCGCTCGACGGGCTGCCCATGGCCACGCGCTGCGGCCAGATCGACCCCGGCGTCTTGCTCTATCTGATGAGCGAGGAGGGGCTCGGCGCCGACGCGCTCACCGATCTTCTGTATAAGGAGAGCGGTTTGAAGGGTCTGTCGGGAACCAGCGGCGACATGCGGGAGCTTGAGCGCGGCGAGACCGGCGCCGCACGCGACGCCTTCGACTATTTCATCCATCGCTGCCGGCGCGAAATCGCGGCCCTGTGCGCCAGCCTCGAGGGTCTCGACGCGCTGGTCTTTTCAGCCGGGATCGGCGAGCACTCTGCGGGCGTGCGCGCGGCGGTGTGCGCGGGGCTCGGCTGGCTCGGCGTGCGGCTGGACGAAGACGCCAACGCCGCAGCGCGCGGCGAGGCGACGCGGATCAGCGCCCCGGAATCGGCCGTGCGCGTCTGGATGATTCCCACCGACGAAGAGCGCGTGATCGCCGAGGCTGCGGCGCGCTTTCTTTAGGCTTTGAGCGCGATGACGCCGGCCTGTCCGCCGAACGCGCCGGCGTGGCCTTCCTGTGCTGCGCGGCGGCAGGAAAAGAACAGGTCGCGCTCTTCGAACGTGCAGCGCTTGATCCGGACGATCGCATCTTCGCGCACCCCTGCGGCGGTCAGCTGGCGGCGGCACGCCTCGGCGACATCGAGCCCGGCGCCGCCCCCATCATCGCGCGGCCCGGCGAGCGCCGGGTCGAGCCCGCCGAACAGTCTGTCGAACTGGTCAAGCACTTCCGGGCCGACACGGTAGTTCGCCTGGCTGATCGCCGGACCGATGGCGGCCTGGATCGTTGCAGGTTCACAGCCATAGGCGGCCTTCATCGCGGCAAGCGTCGCGGCGAGCACGCCCTTCACCGTGCCGCGCCAGCCTGAATGGACCGCGGCCACCGCCGGGCGGACCGGGTCGAAAAGAAGCACCGGCACGCAGTCGGCGGTCTGGGCGCACAGGGCGAGGCCGGGCCTGTCCGTCATCTGGGCGTCCGCCTCGCCGGCGGACCACCGGCCTTTAGGCTTGGCGTCCACCTTCACCACGTCGGCGCCGTGCACCTGATTCAGAAAGACCAGATCCGGGCCGCCCAGCGCCGCCGCCAGACGCCGGCGATTCTCCTCCACATTGGCTTTGTCGTCGCCGCGCGACCAGGAGAGATTCAGGCTTTCATACGGCCCTTCGCTCACCCCGCCCTTGCGCGTGGTGAAGGCGTGCACGATGCGCGCATCGCCGAAGCCGGGCGCGGCGAGACGATCCAGATCGCTCATCACGCCGTCTCCGGAAGAAAGCCGGTGCGCCCGGACCCGAGATCGTAGGCGGCGCGCGCCTCGGCGATCTCGGCTATGACGGTATTGAAAGCCGACCAGTCGTCTTCGGCCGCGATCGGCGCCCACAACCCTTCCACCACGTCGATGGTCATATGCAGCGGCTCGGCTTTGGCGAAATAGGGATGCGACAGGCGCTCCGGGCGCACCGGCTGGCGCTGTTCGAATGCAGACCGCACAGGCTGGAAGTCTGCGCGCCGGTAATAGTCCGCGCGCGGACCCGCATCGGCGCGGGTGGCGGAGGCGGGGCCGCAGAACCAGTCGAAGAAAATGGCCTCGAAGGGGATTTCACTCGCCTTCATGAAGTCGAGCAGCCCGGTCACCAGGCGCGCGTCGGTCTCCTCATCCTGCTCGGCGACCCCGAGCCGGTGCAGGAAGGCGGTGCGGATCTCGCGCTTGTAATGCTCGGGATAGGCCGACAGCGCCTCGATCAAGGCCTCGCGCTCGCCCACCACGGACAGCGCACCGCCCAGCTGCTGCAGGGCCCAGAACACCGCCTCGGGCTGGCGGGCGTAGGCGTAAAGTCCGGTCTGGTCGAAATAGGCCGCGGTGAAGCCCGGCTCGAAATGGGGCAGGAAGCGCCAGGGCCCGTAATCGAAGCTTTCGCCGGTGACGACCAGATTGTCCGTGTTGAGAACGCCGTGCACGAAGCCCGCCGCCATCCACTGCGCCGCAAGGCGGGCGGAATTGCGCGCGGCCGCGTCCATCAGCGCGGCGGCCCGGTCGCGCCGGTCGTGGTCGGCCTCGGGCAGGAGATGCTCGAGGCTGTAATCGACCAGCGCCGCGACCGCCTCTCGATCCTCGAAATAGGTGTGACGCTGAAAGGCGCCGAAGCGGACATGGGAATGCTGCAGCCGGGTCATCACCGCCGAGCGCGTGGGCGAGGGTTCGTCGCCGCGATAGAGCTGCTCGCCGGTCTCGAACACGGAAAAGATCTTGCTGGTGTAGACGCCGAGCGCCTCAAGCATCTCCGCGGCGAGGATTTCGCGCACCGCGCCTTTCAGCGTCAACCGTCCGTCGCCGGAGCGCGAGAACGGGGTCTGGCCCGAGCCCTTGGTGCCGAAGTCCAGAAGCCGGCCCGCGCCGTCGCGCAGCTGGGCGAACAGGAAGCCGCGCCCGTCGCCGATCTCGGGGTTGTAAACCCGGAACTGATGGCCGTGATACTTGATGGCGCGCGGCTCGCCTTGATTGTCCGGCAACGGATCAAACCGGTGGAAATGCGCCTTGCGTGCATCCGCGTCGAGATCAAGCCCGACGGCGCGGGCCCAGCGCGCGTTCCACCAGACCGGTTCGGCCTTGGGAAAATCGGCCGGATTCACCGGTGTCGAGAAGGTGTCGCCCAGGGCGGCGAATTTCGGATCGGGTCGGTAGGGCGCGGTCATGGCGTCCTTCAAGGTGCGGCAACGATCAGGCCGGAGCGGCGCGGCGGGCCGGGCGCGCAACGCCCTTGGCGAGCGCCTTGGCGGCGTCTTCAAGCGCGGGAATGGAGGCGGGCAAGATGCGCGACAGATTCAGAAAGCCGTGCGGCACGCCCTTGTAGAGCTTGCGCTCCACCGGCACGCCGAACGCGGCGAGCTTGGCGGCGTAGGCTTCACCCTCCTCCAGAAGCGGGTCGAACTCCGCGGCCAGCATCCAGGCCGGCGCCACGCCCTTCAGATCGCCTGCGAGCAAGGGTGAAACGCGCACATCGGCCGGATCGGCGCCCTTGAGATAGCGCTTCTTGATCTCCTCCAGCGTGGCGGTGGACAAAAGCGGGCCCTCCTGCCAGCGCGGCCTGTCCTTCTTCACCTGCACCAGTTGCAGCAGCGGGTAGAACAGGAGCTGGAACACCACCTGGTCGCGGCGCTCGCGCGCAAGAGTGGCGGAGAGATTGCCGCCCGCACTGTCGCCGCCCACCGCCAGGCGCTCGCGGTCGAAGCCGAAGCTGGTCAGGGCGCCGGCCCGCGCAGCGTCGAAACTGGCCAGGGCGTCCTCCACCGCAGCGGGATAGGGGTGTTCCGGCGCCAGCCGGTAAGCCACCGAACAGATGCGCACGCCCGAAACCGCGGCCAGGCGCTGGCAAAGCGGGTCGTACGTGTCCAGCGATCCCACCGTGAACCCGCCGCCATGGTAGAAGACCAGGCCCGGCGCAGGGGCGGGATCGGCGCCGTAGGGCACGTAGATGCGCGCGGCGATGGGACCGTCCCCGCCGGCGATGTCGATATCGGATTTCTGCTCCACGGGAACGGGCGGCGCCTCGACCAGGTCGCGGGCCTTTCCCATGGCGTCGCGCAGGCTTGGCGTCGTTTTCGCCGCGTCGAACAGATCGGCGAGGCCGGAGCTTTTGAACCAGGCGTCGAGAGCGTTGGAGGTGTCGGTCATGGGCCTAGAGTCGTCGCGGTGGGCCGAACGTGCAAGGCGCTCCGCCAAGGGCGCCGCGGAAATCTCATCCTTGAGCCAGCCGCTCGGCCTCCCGGCGCGCATCGGTCCGGTCGCGGTCCGAGAGCGCCAGGAGCGGCGACAGGCGGCGCAGCAGCGTGTCTTCGGCGTCGTCCTTCTTGCCGTCTGCCAGCGCCACCATCCACAAATGCGTCATGAAGGTCTTGCGGTGGGCCAGCGGCATGTCCTTGACGACCCGCGTATAGCGGTGGTGGTCCACCGCCGAGCCGGCGATCTCCTCGGCCTCGCTCAGCACCGCATCGGCGCGTTCCGGCGCCAGACGGAAGCCCTCGCGCAGAATCTGGCAGATCTTCTCGCGCTCGGCCGGCGAGAACACCCGGTCGGCGAGCGCGGCCTGCACCATCAACACCGCAGCAGCCACTTCCTGGCCCGGCTCGGCCCGCTCGTCCGTCCGGTCGCCGCCGGAGAACATCTTCTTGATCGCGTCGAACATGATCGTCCTTTCACTGCGCCTCGGTCGAGACGTCTTCAAGCCTGTAAAGCGCGCGCGCCTCGCCGGCGGGGCCGCGGCGCGCTCCCAGAGCCTCGACCGCGACGCGCACCAGTTTTCCAGACCGGATATAGACCAGCCTGTCGCCGGGGCGCACCGGCCAGCTGGCCTTCTTCAAACGTATCACCGCGCCGCTTCGCTCCACGCGAACGCCGCCCCGTTCGATGAACTTGCCCGCGCCCGAGCGCGATTTGAACAGGCGGGCGCGAAACAGCCAGACATCGCAACGCTGGCTCGCCTCGGCCGCGCTCATGACGCCTCTCCGGGAGGCCGGGCCGGCTTCGCCTTGCGTGTGCGCTTGCGGCGCGCCGGAGCGGGCGCGTCTTCCGCCGGCGTTTTTTGGGCCGCCGGATCGGAGCGGCGGGATTTTTGCGGTTTGCGCTTTGGACGGGCGGTCTTCGCCGCGCGCGCCACGGAAAGTTCGGCGAGCACGGCGAAGGGCGTGTCGCCGCGCGCCGGTTCGGGCGCCGGCCTGGCGAGGGGGGTCGCCGACCGCGCCTTGCCGCCCCACAGCTCGTCCTGGGCCTGCGCGCCGGCGCCCGCCGCCTTGCGCACACGCTTATAGCCCAACGCCTTGAGCATGGCCTTCAGCTCCTCCTCGCCGCAACCGAGACTGTTCATCATGGCCGCCGAGGGCGCAAAGGCGTGCTTTTGCGCCGGATCGCGGGCCTCGCGGATCAGGCCGGCGAGCTTTTCCAGCATGTCCAGGCGCACCGCGCGCGGGCCGCAGCGCTGGAAGCCGGCCGCGCCGTAATCGGCCTCGGCCCGCCCCGGCTCGATTGGAAGCGTGGTCAGACCCGGCTCGGGCAGGAGCGCGGCCTCCGGCGCGCCGGCGTGGGCGGCTTTGAGAAGCGAGGACAAGCGCGCCGGGCGCGGCTTGACCAGCGCGGGCAGGAACACGGCGTGTTCGCCGATGCGCACGCCGGCGCTTTTCAGCTGGCGTCGCTCGGCGACGGAGAGCTGGGCGATATCGTGGGCGAGCGCCGAGCGCGGCGCCGCACCGAACCCTTCCACCAGTCGGTAGCCGATCCCGCGCGCCAGACCTTCGAGCCCCTTGGCTCCGTTCACCTTGCGGCGAAGGGTCAGCAGGGGTTTGAGCACCGTCTCGGCCTGGTGAGCCAGAAAGCGTTCCAGCCGGCGTTCGGCGCGCGCCACGGCTTCGCCAGCGCCCAGCTCGCCGCCGATCAGCTGAGCGCCCGGCGCGAAAGGATCGGAGCCCGGCTGGATGCGGGCGATCTTCTGGTCCTTCCAGTAAAGCGCGCCCGCATCGTCGAGGCGCAGATCCTCATCGGGCGCTTTCGCCAGCGCGCCCAGGCGCCGGTTGACTTCCGGGCGCACCGCCTTCATGGCCGCGTTCGCCACCGCGCGGCGCGCCAGCGGACCGCCTTCGGTGTCGGCCTTGAAGGTCAGACCCGTCAGCCGGCCGACGAAATGGCCCTCCACCGTGACCTCGCCGTTATGGGCGAGCCCGGCTTCGAGGTCGGCCTTTTCCCTCAGCCCCTTCATCAGGGCGCTGGTGCGCCGGTCGATGAAGCGGGCGGTCAGGCGCTCGTGCAGGGCGTCGGAGAGCCGGTCCTCCACTTCGCGGGTGCGGCCCCGCCAGTGCTCGGGGTCCCGCGTCCAGTCGCTCCTGTGGGCGGCGTAGGCCCAGGTGCGCACATGGGCCAGGCGCTGGGACAGCGTGTCCACATCGCCGGAAGTCTTGTCCACGCGCTTCAGCTGGGCGTCGAGCCAGCTCTCCGGCAGATGGCCGTCGCCCGAGGTGAGGTGTCCGAACACGGTTTTGATCAGGCGGGCGTGGTCGTCGATCGTGGTCTTGCGGAAATCCGGCGTCCGGCAGACGTCCCACAACCGGTAGAGCCCGGCGCGGGACTTGATCCGCTCCCTCAACTCCTCGTCGCGCGCGGCGATGTCGAGCACTTCCTCGTCGATGGCGTAGCGCACCCGCTCCAGCACCGGATCGGGCGGGGGCATGTTCAGCGAAATGCGCAGATTGTGGAGGCTGGAGAGATCGAGGTCGGAATTGCGCCAGGTCAGCTTGTCCACCGGCGAGAATTGATGGGTCTCGACCCGCTCGACGATATCGGCCTCCAGCGGCTTGGCGTCGGCGGTCTCCCCGAACGTGCCGTCGGACCGGAAGCGTCCGGCGCGTCCGGCGATCTGGCCGATTTCGTGGGGGAAGAGCCGGCGGCGCTTGCGGCCGTCGAACTTGTTGAGCGCGGCGAAGGCGACATGGTCCACGTCCATGTTCAGGCCCATGCCGATGGCGTCGGTGGCGATCAGGAAATCCACCTCGCCCGACTGGTAGAGCTCCACCTGGGCGTTGCGGGTGCGCGGTGAGAGCGCGCCCATCACCACCGCCGCGCCGCCGCGCTGGCGCCGGATCAGCTCGGCGATGGAGTAGACGTCCTCAGCCGAGAACGCCACGACCGCCGACCGGCGCGGCAGCTTGGAGAGCTTCTTCGCGCCGGCGTAGGTCAGCACCGACAAGCGCTCGCGCTCCTCGATCTCGGCGTCCGGGACCAGGCGGCGCAATAGCGGCCGCATGGTCGCCGCCCCCATGAACATGGTTTCTTCGGTACCGCGCGCGTTCAAAAGCCGGTCGGTGAAGATGTGGCCGCGGTCGGGGTCGGAGGCGAGCTGGATCTCGTCCACCGCCAGGAAGGCCGGGCGCATGTCCAGCGGCATCGCCTCGACCGTACACAGGAAATAGCGCGCGTTCGGCGGGCGGATTTTCTCCTCGCCGGTGATCAGGGCGACCTGATGGGCGCCCTTGGCTCGAACCACCTTGTCGTAAAGCTCGCGCGCCAGAAGCCGCAGCGGCAGGCCCATCACGCCGGAGGCGCGCGCCATCATGCGTTCCAGCGCGAGGTGGGTCTTGCCGGTGTTTGTCGGGCCGAGCACGGCGGTGACGCGCCCGGCGCTGGGTCTGGTCATGAGGCAGGCCCCGTCCGGAGTTTCCACAAAGATAGGCCGGGACGGGGGCGCTTATAAGTCTTGACGCGAGAAAGACTCAGTCGCCGGCCGGCGCGCCGTCGATGGCGATGCGCCGGGCCGAGACGTTGATGTCGCCGATCTGCGTGGCGGCGCGGAAGCGCACGGGCACGTAGATGTCGCCGAACTCCGCCAACCAGATGCGCACCGGCTCGGCGGTCTCCTCCTCGGTGGGCCGGTCGCCTTCATCGTAGCCGGAGACCGGCTCAAGATAGGCGTGGCATTCCACCGCCGAACCCCGCCAGGCGCGGGTGCGCACCTCGTCGAGCCCTCTGTTTTCAAAGCGCAGGTCATAGCGCGCCTTGCCGTCGAAGACGGGCAGGGTCCCGCTGCACGGCGTGTCGCGATCGCCGGGCATGGCCAGCGCCAGGCCGAGCATCACCGAGACCGGGTCCATGGCGCCGGCGCGTTCCGCGTCGCTGGCGGGCGGCTCGCCCATGGAGCCGAAGGGCGGATTGATGTCCGGGGTCGCCACGCGGCCGGGAAAGTCGATGCCCACCACGCGGCCCTTGTTGCTGGCGTAATTGATGTGCTCGTAGCGATAGGGCAGCAGCCCGGCGTCGCCGCGATAGCCGGTGGCGGTGGCTTCGATATTGGTGTCGTCGAACCAGCGCAAAAGGCCGGCGCTTTCGAACGTGGCGGCGGCCGAATAATCCACCGCGCTGAAGCGGGCGTTCAGCGAGATGTCGGCGACCGACAGGAAATAGACCGCGCCGGAATACTCCACATAGAGCGCGGCGGGGGGCTCCACGCCGCCGGGCTGGGCGGGCGCGAGCTGCGCGCCTGCGCTCTGGACCCCGGTCAGTACAAGACCGGCGGCGAGGGCGGCGCGGGACAGGGCGTTGAACGTCATGAGCGGGGTTTCCCGATTGCAAGTCATGCCGATATGGGACATCGGGGCGGCTGGCTGCAAGATGAACACCCGGCCGCACTGCTGTCATCCCCTCGCTTTCTTGCAGCTGACCATGGCCGGAACACGGCGGCGCGGCTTGACGCGCGCGCAGGGCTCGTTTAGATCGCCCGCTCTTGCGCCGCGAGGGCTCGCCCGAAACCGCGGTCGCACACCGGTTTTTACGACTGACCTAATCAAGGTGGAAGCCATGTCGCGCCGCTGCGAACTTACGGGCACGGGCCCGGTCTCCGGGAACAACGTGTCCCACGCGAACAACAAGACGAAGCGCCGCTTCCTGCCGAATCTGTGCCAGGTGACCCTGGCCTCGGAAACGCTGGGCCGCTCGTTCAAATTCAAAGTCGCCGCGCGCGCCCTGCGCAGCGTCGACCATGTGGGCGGGCTCGATCCCTTCCTCATGAAAGCCCGCGATGAGAACCTCTCGCCGGGCGCGCTGAAAGTGAAGCGCGAACTTAAAAAGGCCCAGGCCGACGCCGCCGCGTAAGCGCCGCGCCTCCTCTGGATGTGAAGACGCCCGCCGGTGACGGCGGGCGTTTTTGGTTTGAGGGTGCGCGCACGGTCGGCGAGCCCTGGAAAAAGCCGTGCGTCCTCCGAGGCTTTCCGCTCCGAGAAAAGCCTCCTCAGGATGAGGAAGGCCGGAGCTTTATCCCACCCCATCGTGAGGTGCGATCCCGGACTTGGTCCGGGGGCCTCGAAGGACCCGCCGGATAAAGCGCCGCAAAACCCCGTCAGCGGCTTGTCTGTCCTCCATAAGGCGAACGCACCGCCCCTACCGATCGGTGAGCTTCAGCTCGATGCGGCGGTTGCGCGAATTGGCTTCGGCGCTGCGCCCCTCGGCGATGGGATAATTGTCGCCGAACCCGGCCGCGAGGAGGCGGCGGGGCGGCACGCCCTGGTCGATCAGGTACTCGATCACCGACAAAGAGCGCGCGGTGGAGAGCTCCCAGTTGGTCGCGAACGGGATGCTCGGTCCCGGCGGGATCGGGTCGGTATGGCCGTCCACGCGCAGCACCCAGTCGATATCGTCGGGGATCTCTTCGGTCAGCTGGATGATGGCGTCGGCGATGGGATCGAGCGAGCTGCGCCCGCTTTCGGCCAGCGTCGCCGAACCCGACGCGAACAGCACGTCGGTTTCGAACACGAAGCGGTCGCCCACCACGCGCACGCCGGACCGATTTCCGAGGATCTCCATGAGGCGGCCGAAAAATTCCGAGCGATAGCGCGCCAGGCGGGCCACCTCGCTGGCCAGCGCCGCGTTGAGGCGGCGGCCCAGATTGACCACTTCGGCCTCCAGCTCGGCCTCGCGCGCCTCGCTGGCGTTCAGCGCCTCGTTCAGGCGGGCCAGCTCCTCGCGCAGGGCGGCCATCTGATTGTTGAGCAGCGCAATGGTGGCCTGGGCCTCCTCGTTGAGCGCCTCCTCCTCCTCAAGGCTCGCGGTCGCCGCGGCGAGGCCCTCCTGCAGGCCGGCGACCTGCGCGGAAAGGGCGTCGTTTTGTTCGGCGAGCGCCGCGTTATCGGCCTCCAGCCCCTCCACCCGCAGGGACAGGCGCTGGTTTTCGCTCTGGGCCAGGTTGAGCTCTTCTGCCAGCGTGGCCAGCCGGGCGTTGAGCTGGGCGAGCTGCTCGTCGCGTCCGGTGAGCGCCTGGGACAGGGCGAACTGACCGGCGGTGAACACCGCCAGCAGGAAGACGATCACCAGCAACAGCGTGGCGAGCGCGTCCACGAAGCCCGGCCAGTAATCGCCGGAGTCGCTCTGGGAGAAGGCGAGATGGCGGGGCAGCGCCATGGCCTAGCGCTCCCGCCCCGGCGGCGGCGGGCCGGACTGGTCGCCGCGCTCGCCGCGCTCGCGGTTCAGCCGGGCCTGGGCTTCAAGCGCGCGGACCAGCACCTTGATCTCGTCCCTGAGCATGCGGGCGCTTTCACGCTGGCTTTCGGCGGCCTCGTCGGCGAAGCGCGTCATGATGGTTTCAAGCTGGCGGGTGTGGCGTTCCAGATTATGGGAGAGCCGGTCGAGGGCTTCGGCCGACTGCTCCAGAAGCGCGCCCACATAAGCCCCGCCGCCCATCTCCTCGCCCGCGCCGGCGCCCTGCGGGCCCGCCGCGGCCAGGCGCGAGATCGAGGAGAGCCATTCCTCGACCTCGTTGTAGAACCGGTTCTGCGCCCGGCTCGCCTGCAGTTCAAGAAAACCGATGATCAGCGATCCCGCCAGGCCGAACAGCGAGGAGGCGAAGGCCGTGCCCATGCCGGAGATCGGCTCCTCAATGGCCGTCATCAGGGCGGCGGCCTGGTCCTCGCTGGCGCCGGACGCGGTGGCCGACACCGCGCGCACCGCGTCGCCCACATCGGAGACCACCAGCAAAAGCCCGTAAAACGTGCCGAGCAGGCCCAGGAAGATCAGGAGCCGGCCGAAATAGCGCGTGAAGGCGCCGCTTTCGGCCATGCGCGCGGCGACGGAATCCAGCACCACGCGCGCCGAGGCGGCCGAGATGCGCGAGCGCCCGTCCGCGGCGTCGGACAGAAGCGCGGCCATGGGCGCGATCAGCGAGGGCGGCGGCGGCAGGTCGTCGGGGTGATCGGCGTCGTTCAGGCGGACGAGCCAGCGCGCGCTGGGGCCGATCGCCTGGGCTTGAAGGAAGGTGTAGACGATGCCGATGAGAAGGACGCCGAGGATCACCCCGTTGATCGCCGGGTTCGCCTCGAACGCGGTGATGAGCGGTTGATGCAGCAGCGCCGCCAGAAGCACGACCGCGCCCAGAAACACCGCCATCCACAGGATGTACTGGCCCGGCCCGGTGAAGCGTTGATTGCGTTTGCGTGTCTCGCTCATCATCCCCTCGCGCATCTGGCTGGTCAGGCTTGGCCTCAGGGCGAAGCAAACGCAAGTCTCTTGGCCGAAATTTGACCGCCGCGGTTTACAGCGCGCCGCGCGCCGCGCCCAGAAGCGAGGGATGCGGTCCGGGTTGCGGACCGCGCGCCGGCGGGCCGAGCTTGCAGGCGAGCCAGGCGCGCAGCTCGACCGGGGCGGCGAAGCGCGCGCGGGCGCACTCCATGTCCGCGCCCACGGCGAAGGCTTCGCCGCCAAGCGCCTTGGCCGCGCGCATCATCGCCGCGTCGGTGACGTCGTCGCCGATGGCCAGCGGGCGCCGGCCCTTGAAGGGCGCGCGCCGCATCAGCGTCTCGAGCGCCGTGCCTTTGTCGGCTCCGGCGGGGCGGGCCTCCACGACGCACTTGCCCTCCTGAAGGACAAAGCGGTGATCGGCGGCCACCGCGCGCCGCAAGGCTTCGCGGCAGGCGCTTTCGGCATGGCGCGCGGCGCGGAAATGCACGGCGAGCCCGGTGGACTTGGTCTCGATGCGTACGCCGGGATAGCTCTGCTCCAGAAAGCGGGCCGCCTCCACAAGCGTGTCGGGCAGGGTGCGCGGCGGAGGCGCGGGCTCGCCCGGCGCGGCGATTTCCGCGCCATGCCCGCCCACACGCCACAGCCCGGCGGGCAGGCGCCGGTCCAGGCAGGCGACCGGGCGGCCCGAAACGATGGCGAGCGCGCCCCCGCACGCCCGGCTCAGCGAGGTGAGTACGCCGCAAAAGCCCGGCGGGGCGTAGGCCGCGTCGGGATCATCCACGAGATCGGCGAGGGTGCCGTCGAAATCGAGGAAATAGGCGTCGGTCAGGGCGTGCACGCGCGGCGGCCTCCTGTCGGGGGCGCGCAAGACGCCCCGGATTTGAAATATCCGGTTCCGCCTTAAAGGCCGACGGAGGAAAACGCGCCGAGCGCGGCGGCCAACCGTCCGCCCGGTCCCGAGGGTTCGGACTTGACGCTTTCCAGATCGGTCTCGAAGCGGTCGCACCACCAGGCCGCGTCCTGCTCGCTGACCGCGCGCCAGAGGGCGGCGTGGCGCCGCTTGCGCTCGCCAAGCTCCATTGAAAGAGCCCGCGCAATCGCCTCGGCGACCGCTTCGGGGTGATGGGGATTGACCAGAAGCGCCTCTGTCATCTGTTCGGCGGCGCCGGCGAACTCCGACAGGATCAGAACGCCGGGATCGTCGGGATCCTGAGCGGCGACATATTCCTTGGCCACCAGGTTCATCCCGTCGCGCAACGGCGTGACCAGGCCGATCTTGGCCTGGCGGTAGAGCGCGGCCAGCTTCTCGCGCTCCAGCCCGCGCGCCATGTACAGCACCGGAGTCCAGTCCACGGTGGCGAAGCGCCCGATGACATGGCCCACCGCCTCGTCCAGGGTACGGCGAAGCTCGGCGTAGGCGGGAAGGTCGCCGCGCGAGGGCGGCGTGATCTGCACCAGCGAGAGCGCGCCGTGCGCGTCCGGGTGGGTTTCGAAGAACGCGCCGATCGCCTCCATGCGCTCGGGCAGGCCCTTGGAATAGTCCATGCGGTCCACGCCGATCATGGCGGTCACGCCCTCGCCGGCGAGCACGGCCTGGCCGGGAGTCTCCTCGGCGAGGGTGCGGAAGCTTTGCGCGTTGATGCCGATGGGATAGGCGCGCGCCCGGGTGAGCCGGCCCGCCTTCGACAGACGCCCGTCCGGCCCGTAAGCCGCGCCCTGGGACAGCGCCACGCGCTCGAAATTCGAGCGGTCGCGATTGGCCTGAAAGCCCACCAGATCGAAGCTGAGAAGATCGTCCACCAGCGCGTCTCCGCCAGGGATCGCGTTGTACAACTCTTCGGGCGGAAACGGGATGTGCAGGAAAAATCCGATCGGGTTGCGCACGCCGCGCCGGCGCAACTCCGCAGCCAGCGGGATCAGGTGATAGTCATGCACCCAGATCAGATCGTCCGGGCGCACCTGCTCCATCAGCCGGTCGGCGAAGCGCGCATTCACCGCGCGATAGATTGTCAGATGCTCGGGCTCGAACGCGGAGAGATCCAGGCGGTAATGCAGCGCCGGCCACAAGGTCAGGTTCGAATAGCCCAGATAATACCCGTCGCGCTCAGCCTCGGTGAGGTCCATGAGCGAGACGGTCAAATCTTCGAAATCTCGCGTTCGGTTCGGGTTCGAGACGGCGGTCCCGCACACCTCGCCGCTCCAGCCGAACCAGAGCGCCTCGCGGTCGCTCAGCGCGTCCTGCAAGGCGGCTGCAAGCCCCCCGGCGCCAAGCCCTTCGGCGGGGGCCCGGTTGGAGACGATGACCAGTCTCTTGCTGGAACCCATCAATAAATTCAACCGCTCCGCTTGAGCCTAGCCGGCAGGAAAAAGCCCAGGCCCCTCTTTGGTTCCTGACTATAGCACATTGCTGCAGTGCAACGAAGTGAGGCGGCGACCCTGCCTGAAACCGAAGCGGACCCGGCGAATTTGACGCATCCAAATCCGTGCGCGCGGGCTAGCTCACCGTCCGTGCCGCGCAGGGGAGGCCTGCGCGTCTTTGCAGCAAAAGGAGACATCGCATGACACTGCGTCTCACCACCGCCGCCGCCGCAGCCGCCCTGGCGGCGACCCTGGCGGCGACCCTGGCGGCTCCGGGCGCGCTCGCCGAGGACCATCGCATTGAAATGCTCAACGCCGGACCCGACGGCGAACCCATGGTGTTCGAACCGGCTTATCTGGAAGTGGAGCCGGGCGACACGGTCACCTTCGTCAACGTCCAGGGCGCTCACAACGCCCAGACGATCGACGGCATGGTGCCTCAGGGCGCGGAAGGCTTCCGCGGCGGCATGCGTCAGGACGTCTCGTTCACGCCGCAGCAGGAAGGCGTCTACGGGATCAAATGCATGCCGCACTACGGGGCGGGCATGGTCGCGCTGATCAAGGTCGGCGAGGGCGACGCCCCCAATCTCGAGCAAGCCTCCGAGGTCCGCCATCCCGGCCGGGCGCGCACGCGCTTTGAAGACCTGTTCGAACAGGCCGAAGCCGGCTCACCCGGAGAAAGCAGCTAGGATGCGCGGCGCCCGGCGGCGCGCACTGCTCCGCCGGGCGCCCGCCTAGCCCGCCTTGGCCAGGCGCCGCTTGAGCTCGGCGAGCACATGTTCGTTGCCCGCCGCTATGTTCCCGGTTTCAAGGACGTCGCCGGTGTCCTCGATGGAGCCGGCGAAACCGCCTGCTTCGCGCACCAGTACGATGCCCGCGGCGATGTCCCAGGCTTTCAGATCGCGCTCCCAGAACCCGTCGAAACGCCCGGCGGCCACATAGGCGAGATCGAGCGCGGCCGAGCCGTAACGCCGGATCCCTGCGCACAGGGGCATGATCTGGTGGAGTTCCTTGAGGAAGCGGGCATGGCCCTTCTTGCCGAAGAAGGGCGCGCCGCAGCCGATGACGGCTTCCTGGAAGCTCCTGCGTTCCGAGACGCGCAGGCGGCGGTCGTTGACGTAGCAGCCGCGGCCCTTTTCGGCGTGAAAGAGCTCGTCCGTCGCCGGATTGTAAACGACGCCGGCCACCAGCTCGCCCTCGCGCTCCAGCCCGATGGAGACGGCGAAATGAGGCTGGGCGTGCATGAAGTTCAGCGTGCCGTCCAGCGGATCGACGATCCAGCGATGGGAGCGGTCGGTGCCCTCGATCGCGCCGCGCTCCTCCATGAGGAAGCCGTAGCCCGGCCGGGCCTTGGACAGCTCTTCGAAGACGATCTGCTCGGCTTTCACGTCGGCGTTGGTGACGAAATCCGCGGGGCCTTTCTTGGAGACCTGCAAATGCTCGATCTCGTTGAAATCACGCGCCAGCCGGCGCCCGGCCTTGCGGGCCGCGCCGGTCATCACCTGCATCAGGGCGGAGACTTGCCCCACTAGTCGGCCCGTCGCACGTAGCTGCCGTCCTCGGTGGCCACGACGATGCGCTCGCCCACGCCCACGAAGGGGGGAACCTGGGTGCGCACGCCGCCCGACAGCATCGCCGGCTTGTAGGAGTTCGCCGCGGTCTGGCCCTTGACGACCGGCTCGGTCTCGGTGACCTCAAGCTCGACATGCTGGGGCAGTTCGATGCCGATCGGCTTTTCCTCGTAGAACTCCAGCGTGACCATCATGCCGTCGGTGAGATAGGCGGCGCGGTCTTCACCGACGAAATCGGTCTGGAGCGAGATCTGCTCGTAGCTCTCGGTGTCCATGAAGACCAGCATGTCGCCTTCGGGGTAGAGATACTGGTGGTCTTTCTGCTCCAGGCGCACCTTCTCCACCTTGTCGGCGGAGCGGAAGCGCTCGTTCAGCTTGCGCCCGTCGAGCAGGTTCTTCAGCTCGACCTGGGCGAAGGCGCCCCCCTTGCCCGGCTTGACGTGGTCGGCCTTCACCGCGACCCAGAGCGTGTCCTGGTGCTTGATGACGTTGCCCGGCTTGATTTCGTTGCCGTTGATTTTCATCGCTGATGTCCCTGAAACGCCGAAACGGCGGAGGCGCCCGCTCGCGTAGGGCGGCGCTTGGAAATTCGCGCGCTCATGTAACAGCGTCCCCCGCCCCCGGCAAGCCGCGCCGGCGGGCCGGGCTCAGACGGGATAGGCTTTGGTCCCGGCCGCTCCGGCCACGGCGGACGAGATGCGCCGGCCGCGCGGCTCGGGCATGCGGTCCGGCCGGGCGTAGCCGCCGCCCATCCAGGACACCGAGTCCTTGACCAGCATGGACAGCCCGCCGAGCACCACCGCGGCCGCATCGCGGATCAGCGGGTCCTGAAGCAGTTCGGGCAGCGCGTCGGCGGCGTCGGGGAACAGGCGCGGCCCGGCGGCCACCAGCACGGCGGCGGCCAGCGTGAACGCGACGCCGCCGAAAAAGCCCATGCGCCGGCCTTCCCGGTTGCGTGCGCCGAATCGCTCCTGCGCGCCGAAGCGCTGGAGGAGATCGCGCAGCGCGGTGCGCAGATTGGTGTCGCCGCGCAGGGCGGACAGCACGCCGTCAAGTCCGTCTTGCGCGGTGACGGTGCGGGCGATGTCGAGGATTTCTCGCGCCTGAGCGCGGCTGAGCTTCCGCCGGTCGGCGCCGAGGCCGCACGTATCCAGTACGGCGCGGGCGGTTTGGGTCCGGGTCATCGCTCGATCTCCTTGGCGGCGGGTCATGAGGGCGGCGGCTTCAAGAACGCCCAGCGCGCCGCTGCTTCGGAGGGCTCCCGGCCCGGTCCGCGCCCGGGGGCGTAAGGAATGGTCACGTTGGGCGCGGGCGCGTCGGGGTCGGGCGGATCGGCGTCGGGCGGATCGGCGTCTTCAGGCGCGTTGACGGGCTCGGCCTCCGGCGTGAAAGGCTGAACGCAGACGCGCAATATGTTCATCAGCCGGCGCGACCAACCGAACCCGAAAATCCCGAAATTGGCGAGCTCGCCATAAAACGCCATGCGCCGCGCCCCCACCTCCTCGGCGACGGTCTCCGGGTTGGCGTTGGTGGCGGCCAGGGTCAGCGGTCCGATGGTCCCGTCCGCCTCCACGTCCACCACGCGCTGCAGGAAGAGCGCCGCCTGGCGCGGCCCGTGATTGACCGCAGCGTCGAACACCATGAGAGCGGCCGCCCACTCCATCTCGGCGCATCGGCAGACGTCCCAGTAAAGGGTTCTGTAGATCTCGCGCGCCTCCTCCAGCGTCAGGTTGCGCACGTCTTCCACGCCCACGGGCGCGCCGCGCCACAGGCGGAGCGTCTCCTGGGTTATCCCGAGATTGGTCGCGCCGCCTGGATCGGCCGGGTTGTTGGAGAACCCGCCTTCCCATTTGAGCACCACCTCCAGCGCTCGCTCGAATTGCGCCATG
>JBKHAZ010000229.1:0-4413 GCA_046542605.1 Oceanicaulis sp.
CAGGGCTTCGGCGTGTCGGCCTGCGCCACCTGCGACGGGTTTTTCTACCGCGAAAAGGAAGTCGTCGTGGTCGGCGGCGGCAACACGGCGGTGGAGGAAGCGCTGTTCCTCACCAACTTCGCCAGCAAGGTCACCCTGGTGCACCGCCGCGACAGCTTGCGCGCGGAGAAGATCATGCAGGACCGCCTGTTCAACCACCCGAAGGTTGAGCTGGTCTGGGACAGCGTGCTTGAAGAAATCACCGGCGAGGACAAGCCGGTCAAAGGCGTGACCGGGGTTCGCCTGAAGAACGTCAAAACCGGCGAAATCACCGAACGGCCCGCCGACGGCGTGTTCATCGCCATCGGCCACGCGCCGGCGACCGAGCTGTTCAAGGACCAGCTGGAGACCAAGACCGGCGATTATCTGATCACCAAGCCGGACTCCACGGCCACATCGATCCCCGGCGTCTTCGCCGCCGGCGACGTCACCGACGACAAATACCGCCAGGCCGTCACCGCCGCGGGCATGGGCTGCATGGCCGCGCTGGAGGCCGAACGCTGGCTCGCCGAACAGGAAGCCACCCTCAACGGCCCCGACGAAAGCAAGACCGAAGGCGTGAAGGCCAAGGAAGACGCGGAAAAGGCGATCGACGCGGCGTAAGCGGGATAAAAACACGTATCGGTTGCGAATATCGTTAAACGTGTATATTGGCCCCCTGCACGGGAGGGCCGTATGCGACTGCGCGATATCATCTCAGGTTGGCTACCGAAATCTGACGCTGCACAGAGGCGGGCGCGGATTGCTCCGCTTCCTCGCAGCCTGCGGGCGTCAAGGATCGTCATTTTTCGCGAGCTTAAGGTCAGGCGCGCCGCGGCGGCGGACGGCGGAGCAGAGAAGCCTTCAGCCGATGCAGACCATTATTCGGCGACAGAACAGGCCTTAGTCGAGCGATTCGAGACAAAGGCGCGCGATCTGGAACGGATCGCGCGGAATGTCGTGGAATACGCGCGCGACGAAATCGACGGCATGGCGCCGACGCGCATCGATGTGGAATCTCAGACGAAAAACGCGCGCGCGCAGCTTAACGAGGCCTTGATCGCGGAGCTCGATCGCTACGAGGCGGCCGCGATCAATGCACGACGGAAGGAAAAGGCGCTCGCGGCCTTCAAGATCCGCCACGATCGCGCCGAGGACGCCAGATACAAGGACGAACCGGTCTTCACGGTCGGGTTGCTCGCCGCCGTGATCGCTTTGGAGTCGTTTGCAAACGCCACAATGTTCGGCCAGGCGAGCGACGCAGGGCTGATCGGCGGTTGGTCGGTCGCCGTCATCGTAAGCCTTGTGAACGCGTTGGTGCTCGGCTTCCTAATGATCGGATTTTTCGGAATTCGGAACGCTGTTCACGTCAATGTTGGGCGCAGAATCGTCGGCTGGAACCTGATCGGTTTCGGGATGTCTCTGACTGTTTTATTCAGTTTGCTTGTCGCCCACTACCGTGACGCTTTGGAAGCCGATCCCGATGCGGACTGGCGCGAAGCTGTGATGGCTCTGATCGAGCGCTGGTGGGCGCTGGACACTCTGGAAGCGGTGGCGCTTTTCATTATTGGCGTGGGCATCACCGCGCTCGGCGCGTGGAAGGGCCATGCAGGACTTTGGGATGTATATCCTGGTTATGACCTGGTCGCTCGCGACCACCGCACGGCCGAGATTGAACGAGAGGATGCGCGTCAATCGCTGCGTGATGCTGCTGCCGACGTGGTTGACGCCGCGCTGGAGGAGTGCCGGATCCGCCTTGAGCAAGGTGAAACGGCGCTCAAACGGGCGCGCGAACTGAGACGCCGCGCGAACGACCTCAAGACAGAGGTTTCCAATTCAGCCGTAGCGCTCCGAAACGAGGCGTCTCGCCTCATCTCGCTTTATAGAGAAGTGAATCAGCAAATACGCGAGACACCCTCGCCGGCTCATTTTAGAATAGCTGAAGCATTCTCTATCGAGGTCGTCTCATTCGAGCCCGTCACCGAAGCGTTTTGTGATCTGCAGGCGCGCATCGAGGACAACGAACGCGCGTTCAAAGAGCTTGAAACACACCTCGTGGATCTCTCGTCAGAGCGCATTGCAAGCGTCGAATCCGACGCGGACAAGGCACGCCGACGCGCAGAGAAGTCCGCTGACACCGAACTGACAGCGAACAGGCCCGAGCCGGCATGAGGCAAAGGCGACGACGCACCCAGCGGCGCCGGACTGGGGAAAGCCCGATCAAGCAGGCGGTCGGCCTCGCTATGATTGCAATCGTCGCCATGCTTGGCGCGGGACTCGTCTGGTTTCAATCGGCCACACGCGCGCCGGAACGCGATCTGGCCACGCTCTGCAGGCTCGACCAGCCGCTGCCCGCCGGACATACGATCATTCTCGTGGACAAAACCGACCCGTTGCCCGCCGATGCGGCGTCGCGCCTTGAGGTTCTGATCGACCAGGTGCGCGAAACACTCAAGGTCGACGACAAGCTGACCTTGCTGGAAGTCGACGCGAGCAACGGGTTCGAGCCGATCGTTCACTTCTCGCTCTGCAAGCCGCCCGAAACGGGCAACGACCTTTATCAGAACTCGCGCCGTATCGCCGAAGCTTTCGCCGCGGGCTTCGGCGATCCGCTGCAAGCGGTACAGGGCGAAATAACCGCGGGCGGTGGAGAAGATTTTTCGCCAATCTTCGACGCGGTCTCAGCCGCCGCACTACGTCCGGATTTTTCCGAACTCGTTGCGCGCCGACGCTTGATTGTGGTGTCGGATATGCTGGAAAACACGACTAGATACAGTGTGTTCGCGGCGAACCGTCCGCAGGCGGCGGCATTCCGAAGCGCGCCAGCCTATAGGCCCGCAAGGCTTTGGGGTGTGCAGGTCGATGTGATGCTTGTTGAGCGACGCGAGCCGCCCTATGCCCGCCGACAAACAGAAGAACTTCGCACCTTCTGGCTCGACTTGTTCACAGAAGCGGGGGCGGCGACCGCTTATCGATCGCTCTGAAGCTCTTGTTCGGCTTGGCTGGCCGCCCTGGCTGGTTTATTTCGAGGTCATGACCGCGCCCGCCCTTCGCCTTTCCGACCTGCGCTTCGCCTATGCGCGCGGCGGGCCGGATATCGTCGACTTGGCGGACTTTAACATCGCGCCGGGCGAGCGGGTCTTCCTGAAAGGCGCCAGCGGGTCGGGCAAATCCACGCTGCTCGGGCTGATCGCCGGCATACTTCAAGCGCGCGACGGCTCCGTCGAAGTGCTCGGTGAAGACCTGGCCGCGATGCGCGCCTCGGCGCGCGATCGCTTCCGCGCCGCGCGTCTGGGGGTGATCTTCCAGATGTTCAATCTTCTGCCCTACCTGCCGGTGGGCGCGAACGTCACCCTGCCGTGCCGGTTCTCGGCGCGGCGTGGGCGGACGGTGGCGGCGGCCGGCGGTGCGGACGCCGAGGCGCGCCGCCTGCTCGCGCGGCTCGGGCTGGACCCGAAAGAGGTCTGGACCCGGCGCGCCAGCGCGCTGTCCGTCGGCCAGCAGCAGCGTGTCGCCGCAGCCCGCGCGCTCATCGGCGCGCCGGGCCTGATCCTCGCGAACCAGGGCGACACGATCCAGACCTACCTGGACCGGATCCCGGAGCCGAGCTTCATGCCGGACCGGGACAACGTGATCCCGCTCTTCGAGGAGGACTGGTTCGAGGATGACGCCTATCAGCGGTTCCGGGAGTTCCTGTCGCTCACCTTCGGGGAGGACCGGCTGGTCGAGAACCTCGAGTTCATGCGCCAGGCGCTCGGGAAGGAGGTCCGGGCCTATCTGGCGAAGGACTTCTACGCGGACCACGTCCAGCGCTACAAGAAGCGCCCGATCTACTGGCTCGTCTCCAGCCCGAAGGGGGCGTTCCAGGCGCTGATCTACATGCACCGCTACACCCCCGACACGCTCAACATCACCCTGAACGACTACGTCCGGGCCCTGCGCGACAAGCTGGAGGCGGCGATGCGGGCCGCGAAGGCGCTGGAGATCAACCCGGACGCGTCGGCGGCCGAGAAGAACCGGGCCAAGCGGGACATCGACCGGTTCACGAAACAGATCGCCGAGGTGACCGAGTGGGAGCGGGACCTGCTCTACCCGCTGGCGGTGGAGCGGATCCGGATCGACCTGGATGACGGGGTGAAGGCGAACTACCCGAAATTCCCCGGGGTCCTGAAGCCGATCAAGGGGCTGGAGGCGAAGGATGCGTGAGCGGATCCAGACCGGGCTCGAGCGGAGCTTCCGGAAACACCGGATCGTCTTCTGGCATGACCCGGAGACCCGGTTCCGGGAGGAGTTCGAGGAGATCGAGATCCCCGGCGTCACGAAGGCGGAGGTGGCGAATGACGAGTTCATGCTCAAGCACCGCCTGATCCGGGAGGAGCCGCGCCAGCCGTTCCT
>JBKHAZ010000230.1:0-4406 GCA_046542605.1 Oceanicaulis sp.
GACCCGGTTCGGCGCGGCCTGGGCGGGCGCCAGCGTGCGCCACGAGGACGGCTGGCGCGACGACGCCGGGCTGATGCGCGCCGCCGTGCAGGGGCGCGCCGACTGGACCACCGGCGCCACCGACTGGTCGCTGCGCGCCGCACTCATCGATATTGATCAGGAGACCGCGACCTTCGTGGACGGGTTCAAGGCCTATGAAGACGAGGCCCTGTCACAGCGCAACGCCGATCCTCTGGCGTTTCGAAACGTGCGCGCCGCGCGCGCGAACCTGCGCGCCGATCATCAGATAAACGGCGCTTGGAGCGCGAACGCGGTCGTCTACGCGCGCTCCAATCAGATGGATTTCCGCCTGCACTTCCTGCCCAGCCTTGCGCTGGAGCGCACCGGGCATGACAGCGCCGGCGTGCAGTCGGCGCTGGTCCGGGAGACCGAACAGAGCCGGGTGATCGTCGGGGCCGACGCCGATTTCACCGACGGCTATCTCTATGAATTCCAGAACGAGCCGACGCTGGGCCCGTTCGTGCGCGGCCTGCACTATGATTACGACGTCGCCGCACGCGTGCTCGCCGGGTTCGTTCAGGCCCGCCGTCAGCTGACGCCGGCCCTGACCATCGAAGGCGGGGTGCGGGTCGAGCAGACGCGTTACGATTACGACAACGCTGCACCCGACGGCGCCGTCGGGCGGTATCTGCGCGTGCCGGACCGAACAGACGACTTCACCACCGTGACGCCGAACGCCGGCCTGACCTATCAGGCGAGCGGGGACGTGCAGCTCTTCGCCCGCGCCGCGCGCGGCGTGCGTGCGCCGCAGACCGCCGAGCTATACCGGCTGCAGCCGGGCCAGGAGATCGAAGGCATCGATCCGGAAGAGCTCGACAGCCTCGAAGCAGGCCTTCGTTGGCGGATCTCGGATCGCGGCCGGATCGAGCTTGTCGGGTTCGCCATGGAGAAGCGCAACGTCTTCTTCCGCGACGCCGACGGGTTCAATGTCACCGACGGAGCCTCGCGCCATCACGGGATTGAGCTCGACGCCGGACTGGAGCTCACCGACACGTTGAGCTTCGCCGGCTCGGCGACCTGGGCGATCCATGAATACGCCTTCGACCGCCCGGTGAGCCGCGGCTCTGAAACCATTGTCGATGGCGCGCGGCTGGACACCGCGCCGGAATGGCTCTGGAACGCGCGCCTGCTCTGGGAGCCGCGCCCGGACACCGACCTTGAAGCCGAATGGGTCCATGTGGGCGAGTATTTCGCCGACGCCGCCAACACCGCCGAGTATGAAGGCCATGACCTATTAAACCTGCGCGCCGCCCATGCATTCGGCGGCCGTTGGGAAGCGTTCACCGCAGTGCGCAACGTGTTCGACACCCGCTACGCCGAACGCGCCGACTTCGCCTTCGGCGGCTATCGCTACTTCCCCGGCGAACCGAGAAGCGTATCGTTCGGGATCAGGATCACCGGCTGAGGCAATTGTCATGAAACTGATCGCCGCCCTTCTTGCGACCACGGTCGCGCTCGCCGCTTCCGCCCACGCTCAGTACGTCCCGCCCGCCGGCGATGACGCCTGGGAGCGGCGATCGCCGGCAAGCGCCGGTCTTGATCCGGCGGCCCTGCAGGCGGCGATCGATTTCGCGGTACAGCATGAGACACGCCACGAGCCCGAGCTTGAAGCGATTGCTCCAGCGGCCGACCTCGCGGTGACAGTGCCGCTCACCTGGGCGTATGAGCCGTTCTCCAGCCCGATCGGCCCGTTCAAGAGCCGCGGGCCGGCCACGGGGATCATCCTAAAGGACGGCTATATCGTCGCCGAATGGGGCGCGCCGGAGCGCGTCGACATGACGTTCTCGGTGACCAAGACCTTCCTAAGCCACGTGGTGGGGCTCGCGGTCGAGGACGGGCTCATCGAAAGCGTCGACGACCCGGTCTCGGCCTATGTGGAGGACGCGCGCTTTCACACCGCGCACAACGCGCCGATCACCTGGGATCAGATGCTGCGCCAGACCAGCGGCTGGTGGGGCGACTTGTTCGGAAAGCCGGCCTGGGCCGACCGGCCTTCACGCGACGATCCCGCCTCGGATTTGAAGGCCGGGCCGCCGACGCCCGGCGAACACTGGGAATACAATGACGTGCGCGTGAATGCGCTGGCGCTCGCCGCGCTTCACGTCTTTGAAGGGCCGCTGCCCGAGGTTCTGCGCGAGCGTTTGATGGAACCCATGGGCGTAACCAGCGACTGGGTCTGGCACGGCTATGACAATTCCCATGTCACGCTTGACGGCGAAGTGATGCAGTCGGTCTCCGGCGGCGGGCATTGGGGCGGCGGCATGTGGCTCACCGCCTATGATCAGGCGCGCCTGGGCCTTCTGGGGTCGCGCATGGGTGCGTGGGGCGGTGAGCAGATTCTGCCTGAAAGCTGGTACGCGCGCTCTTTGACGCCGAGCGAGCCGTTTCCGAGCTACGGCTACATGAACTTCTTCCTCAATCGCCCTGACGACGAGCGCGCCGCGATCCGTGTCGACGGCGCGCCGCAAAGCGCCTTCGCCTATCTGGGCGCCGGCTCGAACGTGGTCTTCATCAGCCCCGAGCACGATCTCGTCGCGGTCGTACGCTGGATCGGGGGCGATCAGCGTAACGCCTTTCTCGACCAGCTCATGGCGGCTGTTCAGGACTGAGCCTTGCACTTACAGCGCGCTCCGGGCTAGCTCGCGCCTTCATTCAACGGAGACGCCTCATGCCCCTGCGCACCGGAGCCCAGCACCTGATCGACGCCCTCTCGGCCAATGGCGTGGAGCGGATTTTCGGGGTCCCCGGCGAAAGCTTCCTCGCAGCGCTCGACGCCCTGACCGAGGCGTCGATCCCCTTCATCCAATGCCGCCACGAGGCGGGTGCGTCCAACATGGCCGAAGCCCAGGGCAAGCTCACCGGCCGGCCGGGCGTGTGCTTCGTCACGCGCGGGCCGGGCGCGACGCAGGCTGCGGTGGGCGTGCACACGGCGTTGCAGGATTCCACCCCGATGATCCTGCTCGTCGGCCAGGTCCGCCGCGAGGACGAGGGCCGTGAGGCGTTTCAGGAACTCGATTACGCCCAGGCGTTCGCCGGGATCGCCAAGGCGGCGTTCGAGATTCGCGATCCCGCCCGCGTGCCGGAGCAGATCATGCGTGCGTTTTCGCTCGCCATGAACGGGCGGCCCGGACCGGTCGTCGTCGGCCTTCCAGAGGACATGCTCACACAGGAGGCCGCCGCCGCCGCGCCCGCGCCCTTCGTCCCGGCGATGAGCGAGCTGGGCGCCTCCACCGCCGCGGAGATCGCTGCGCGCGTGGACGGCGCCGCGCGCCCGGTCCTGATGGTCGGCGGGCCGTTCTGGAACGCCGAGGCGCGCGCCGCCATCGTCGTGTTCGCAGAAGGCTACAACTGTCCCGTGGTGACCAGCTTTCGAGTCAAGCACCTGATCGACAACACGCATTCCCATTATGGGGGCGAAGCCGGGATCGGCGCCTGTCCCGCCGTCGTCGAGGCGCTGCGCCAGTCTGATTGCATCCTGGCCATTGGTCCGCGCCTTGGGGAGATGACGACGCAGAGCTATGATCTGTTTGACGTGCCCGAGGGCGCTGCGGACCGCCTGATCCATATCCATCCCGGCGGCGAGGAGATGAGCCGGGTCTATCGCCCGCGCCTTTCCGCCACCGCCCATCCCGGCGCTGCGATGCGGGCGATCGCAGAGGCGGGCGAAGCGAAGAATGCGGCGTCGCGCGCCGGCTGGGTCAAGCAGGCGAGGGCGAGCTACGACGCCTGGATCGAGCCGGTGAGCGTCACCGGCGCGGTGAACCCGTCGGTGATCTGGCGCGAAACCAGCGCCAAGCTCGGCGGCGAAGCGATCATGACAAACGGGGCGGGAAATTTCGCCGCCTGGCTGCATCGCTTCTGGGTGCATCGCTGTTGCCCGAGCCAGCTCGCACCGACGTCCGGCGCCATGGGCTACGGCCTGCCGGCCGCCATCGCCGGCAAGCTGCAGCATCCAGAAAAGCCGGTGATCGCCGTGTGCGGCGACGGGGACTTCATGATGGCCGCGCCCGAACTCGCCACAGCGGTCCAGCATGGCGCAAACATCGTCGTGTGCGTGTTTGACAACGGCGCCTACGGCACGATCCGCATGCACCAGGAAAAGCATTACCCCGGCCGGGTCAGCGGCACCGACCTCGCCAATCCCGACTTCAAGGCGCTCGCCGAAGCCTGCGGCTGCGCCGGGTTCCTTGTTGACAGGACCGAGGACTTCGCGCCGGCGCTGGAGGCCGCGCTGAACGCCGGGCGTCCGGCGCTCATCCATGTCAAGCAGAGCCTCGCCGACATCGCGCCGGGCAAGACGATCGAGGCGTAGCGGCGCGGGCCGTGCGTCCTTCCAGCCCCGGAGC
>JBKHAZ010000017.1:0-22314 GCA_046542605.1 Oceanicaulis sp.
GGTCCATGACGGCCGCAACGTCGAACCGCAGGAAGGCCAGAACTACAAGATCGTGGCGTGGAGCGACATCGCCGAAGCCCTCGATCTGGAATAACGCGGCGTCAGTTCCGGTGACCGGCGCAGCGTGACGCGTCAAGCAAACTCGCTTGAACCACGCTCGGCGTTCGCCCGATCGGTTGAGCTGCTGGCCGGCCACGATCGCGCAGTGTGACCTACCGGACGCCAGCCATGGCGTAGCCGCAAGGAACCGCGGCCGAGATCATCGGCCGCGTAGCTGCTGCAAGGGCGAATGTAAGTGATGATGATCAAACGGGGCCGCTGCCGGGAAAACCCGAGGTGCTGTCAGGGCGTCATCGCCCGATTGTCTGAAAGGGACCCGGCGCGCGGACTTCATCAGGGCCAGCGGTCATAGGCGCCGCAGCGCGGACAGTGCGGTCCCGGCATCCGCGCCGACAGCGAGGCCGACAGCGAGAGTGTCGCCGGGTCGGCATCCTCAAATCACCTCTTATGCGCTACTCGCCGCTTCACCTCGGCATAAGAGCCCTATTCCGATCCAAAGACCGGCGGCGCGAGAACTCGTAGATCCGCTCATCGGCGCCTGGAGGTTTTCAGCCCCGAATAACCCTTTCCGGGCTGCGGTTGAATTCAGACGCGCTTCGGCCTCTTGTGTGCGCACTTGTGCATGAAGGAGCCGGACATGGCCGACCAGCAGACCCCGACCGCCCAGAAGCGCAACGCGTTCACGCGCTTCCTCGACGGGGTGGAATGGCTCGGCAATCTCCTGCCCCATCCCGTTACGCTGTTCGCGATTCTGGCCGTGGCGATCGTTTTGGTCTCCGGCCTGTTCGGCTGGCTCGGCGTTGCGGTCGAAGACCCACGCCCGGCCGGCGCCCGCGGCGTCGCCGAGGACGGCATGATTCGCGCCGTCAGCCTGATGAACGGCGACGGCGTGCGCCGGATCTTCGAAAATCTCACCACCAATTTCACCAGCTTCGCACCGCTGGGCGTGGTTCTGGTGGCCATGCTCGGCGTCGGCGTGGCCGAGCGCTCCGGCCTGTTGTCGGCCGCAGTGCGCGCCATGGTCCTGTCCGCGCCCAAGCACGTGGTGACGGTGGCGATCGTGTTCGCCGGGATCGTTTCGAACACCGCATCGGAGGTGGGCTATGTGGTGCTGATCCCGCTTGCCGGGGCCATCTTCTACGCGCTGGGCCGCCACCCGCTGGCCGGCATGGCGGCGGCGTTCGCGGGCGTTTCGGGCGGCTACAGCGCCAATCTACTGATCGGCACCATCGACCCGCTTCTGGCCGGCATCACCCAAGAGGCTGCACGCCTGATCGATCCCGAATACGTGGTGGTGGCCACAGCCAACTGGTATTTCATGGTCGCCTCCACCTTCCTGATCACCGGCATCGGCGCTGCGGTGACCACCTTCATCGTCGAGCCCAAACTCGGCACGTACGCGCCTGAGCGCGCCGACCCGGAAATCCTCGACGAGCGGATGATGGAGCCGCTCTCCAAAACCGAGCGCAAGGGCCTTTTCTGGGCCGGCGTCGCGCTTGTGGGGGTGCTCGCCTTCATGGCCCTCACCCTGGTGCCCGAATGGGGTGTTTTGCGCAATGCGGAGACCGGGGATCGGATCAATTCGCCGTTCTTCCGCGGCTTTGTGGTGTGGATCCTGATCTTCTTCATCGTCACCGGCTACGCCTACGGGCGCGCGGCGGGCACGATGAAGACCGACCGCGACGTCATCGACGCCATGTCCGCCGCGCTCTCCTCGCTGGGGCTCTATATCGTTCTGGTCTTTTTCGCCGCGCAATTCGTGGCGTTCTTCGGCTGGACCAATCTGGGCGCCATCACCGCGGTGAGCGGGGCGAACTTCCTGCAAAGCACGGGTCTGACCGGGCCGGCGCTGTTCTTCCTCTTCATCGTGATGTGCGGGATCATCAATCTGTCGCTCGGGTCGGCTTCCGCGCAATGGGCGGTGACCGCGCCGATCTTCGTACCCATGCTCATGCTGATCGGCTATTCGCCCGAAGTCATTCAGGCCGCCTACCGCATTGGAGACAGCACCACCAACATCATCACGCCGATGATGAGCTATTTCGGGCTGATCCTCGCCTGGGCGGTGCGCTACGATAAAGATCTCGGCGTCGGCACGATGATCGCGATGATGCTGCCTTACTCCATCTTCTTCATGGTGTTCTGGTCGATCTTCTTTTTCGCCTGGACCTTCATTCTGGGGCTCCCGGTCGGTCCTGGATCGCCGACGCTCTATCCCGCCGCCTGACCCGTGGCGGCCTTGACCTCGCCCACGCCTTGAGGCCCAATCGCCGATGAGGGATTTGGGAGGGGTATCATGGCGTTCATCGCATCCTTGCTCGCCGCCGGCCTGTCGCTGACCGCGTTTCAGGATCAGGGTCTGGAGCAACCGGTCGAAGACGCCGCCGGCGCCGCGCTTGAGGACGCCCTCGATCTTCCCGTCGAGGCGCCTGCGGATAACGGCGCGCTGGAGCTGCTGACCGCCGACCCCGATCCGCGCGCGCTCGTCTGCCCGTTCAAGGGCCGGATCGAGTATGAATCGGGCGAGCTGTCGTGCGGTACGATCACTGTTCCGGAAAACCGCGAGGCCGCCGACAGCCGGACGATCCGGCTGATGTACGTTCACATACCCGCCACCGGCGACGCCGAGGAGCGCCGGGAGGATCCCATTCTCTACCTTACCGGCGGGCCCGGCGTGCCGGTGGAGACCTATGTGGAGCGCCTGCGCGATCACCCGGTCTTCGAAACCCGCGACTTCTACATTCTCGAGCAGCGAGGCATCGCCAACAGCGGGACGTTCTGCCCGCAATATTCCAGCCTGAGCCCGGCGCTTGCCGACCCGCGCACCTTCGAAGAGTTGGGCGAGGCCATGGCCGAGCGCATGGCGCTGTGTTTTTCGGAGGCCAGCGCCCGCGGCGTCGATCTGCGCGGTTACAACACCCAGGAGAACGCGCGCGACGTGAAGGCCTTGCGCCAGGCGCTCGGCTTCGACCAATGGAATATCTGGGGCATCTCCTACGGCTCTCACCTCGGCCAGATGGTGATGCACGAAGACCCCGAGGGCGTGCGCGCCATGCTTCTGGACGCGATCGTGCCCAACGATCTCGGCGGCGGGTTCGGCGATATGGGCCGGATGATCTCCACTGTGCTCGGCAATTACCAGTCCGCCTGCCCGTCCGGAGCCTCCTGCGAAGGCTTCGTGGACCGCATGTTCGAGAGCATCGATCGGATGCAGGAGAACCCGATCGTCATCGAAGTCGACGATCCCGAGGCCGCGCCGTCCGGCGAGGTCTGGATCCCGCCCGCCATCGTGGTCGCCCCCGCCTTCGTGCTGGCGTATGAGCACGAGGAACACCCCGCCGTTCCGGCGGTGACCGATGCGCTCTCGCGCCTGTTCAACGATCCTGACGAAACGCTTCTGGAAGGCCTCGGCGCCGCACTGTCCCAGGGCGGCGCCCCGGCTCCGTTCGGCGCGATCGCGGAAGGCATGAGCGACGCGATCCGGTGCAATGACGGCTATGCCGCCCAAAGCCTGCAAGATCAGCTCGCCAACCCCGACAGCCGTTTTGAAGGCGTGTTCTTCAGCGAGGCCGGATCGCGTGCGACGCTGCAGGTCTGCGAGGATTTCGGCCTGACCCGGCGCACCGGCGCGGCCTACGACATTCCCGAACCGCAAATGCCGACCCTGATCGTCAACGGCGAGTGGGACCCGGTCACGCCGCCCTGGCTCGCCGAATACATCCATGAACGCATGCCCGGCTCGCGCCTGGTGATCGCGCCGCATGCTGGTCACGGGCCGACGCGCGCCATGCCGGACTGCGCGGCTCAGGTGATGACCGATTTCTTCGACACGCCCGATCTCGATGCGCTGGACGCTTCCTGCCTGGAAGCGGGCGTCGATGCGCCGGTCTATCCCGACTTCCTCGACACCCGCATCCCGGAGCGGGGTCTCGCTTTGATGGCCGGCGCGCCGCAGAGCTTCGCCGCGCCCGCGATCTGGGCGGGCGCGCCGATCCTCGTCCTGGTTCTCGGGTTCATGCTGATCGTGTTCGGTTTCCTCGCCCGCCTGGTGGACCGCCATCCCGCCACGGAACTGGCCGCCGACACGTCCGGGGCGCGCGTCACCGCATTTCTGACGACGGCGGCGACCTTGACCGGTCTCGCACTCATGGGTTCGGGCGGATACGCAGCGTACGAAATCACGCCGGTCGCCCTTGTCGCCGGGCTTCTGGCGCCTGCGGCGACCGGCCTATGGCTGATCCTCGCCGGCGGCTTGCTCGGGCTTGTCACGCTGATTCTGCTGGTGCGCGCCCGAGGATCGGGCCGAATCCGGTTCGGGACGCTGGCCGGCTTCGCGCTGATCGGCCTTTCCGGATCGGCGCTCGCCGCATTCATGCTCTGGCTGGGATTCTCGCCGCTCTAGCCTGGCGCACCCGTAGTGTCCGCCTCGATCCAGCTGCGCGCATCGGAGACCGTGTCGAAAGTGTGCGCAGTCACGCCGAGGTCCGACAATTCATCGACCAGGTGGCTCCACCATGCGCCCTTGATGGCGTGATCGACGAGCGCGAAACGCTTAAGGCCGGCCTCGGCGAGGGTATCGGCGAGCACGTCGGCGATGAAATCGGCCCCCTCGCCGGGCAGGCACGCCGCGGCGTTGTCCATGTCGAGGATTACACCTGACAGGCGTTCGGTGCGCACTATGCCCGCGATCTGCAAGAAGGCCTTGGCCTGTTCGCGCGGCGGCGCGGCCATGGCGATGCGGCCAAGCAAATCCTTCGATGTGACGAGTTTCCAGTCGACCAGGGGCATGGGAGAGAAACACGGTCGCCCGCGCTTTCGTTCCGCTGCGCTTAGTCCCCCAGATGAAGGTCGAGCAACGCCTTGTAGCGGCGGATATTGCGCACATAGTGCACCGGTTCGCCGCCGCGGGCGTAGCCGTAACGCGTGCCTTCATAATACGCCGGCTCGGACAGGAGCGGCAAAGTGCGCCGCACATCGGGCCATGAATTCTTGTCCAGGCCCTGCTCCTCGGCGATGCCGCGCGCATCGTAGACGTGGCCCATGCCCACATTATAAGCCGCCATCGCTTTGAACAGGCGCTCCTCGCCTTCGACACCCTCCGGAATGCGGCCCAGCAGGTTGGCCATGTACTGCGCCCCTCCGAAGATCGACTGGCGCGGGTCGGTGCGGTCGGTGACTCCGAGCTCACCGGCGGTGGGCAGGGTCAGCATCATCACCCCGCGTACGCCGGTCGGGCTTCTGGCGCCGGCGTCCCAATGACTTTCTTGAAATCCCTGGGCGGCGAGCCATCGCCAGTCCAGGCCGTACTCGTCGGCCGCCTCTTTGAACCATTGTTCATACCGTGGCAGGTCTTGCTCGATCGCCCGGATGAAGCGGCGTGTGTCGACATAGTCGAAATCCTGGCTCGCATGGCCGTACCAGCGCTCGTCGAGCTCTTCGAGCAGTTCCTCGTCGTGGGCGCGCGAAAACCAGGTTTCCATCGCATCGACGAGGTCCTGATTGGCCTGACCCGTCAGCCAGGCGAGGCTGCGGTCGTTTTCGGTCAGATTCAGGGGCGTCAGAAGCTCGGGATACCCAAGCCGCACATGGGCGACGAGATTGGAGTCCGACACCGTGGACGCGAGCTCCTCATTCTGAACGCGCATCATGAGGGGGCGCGCAGAGGGCGCCTCCACCGCCTCCCACTCGATCCCCGGGATCTCCTCCTGCAGTCCCTGCAGGGTCTCCACGTAACTCGACCGGGCGACAACCGCGATATCGACACCGGCGAGATCGGCCGGCGTGTCGAGATCGGGGCCGCCTCGGCGGGTCACCACCATTTCGGAAATGTTCTTGTAGGACGGTCCGTAAAGGAACCGCTCGGCGCGCTCCTGCGTGCGGGTGATGCCGGCCGCCGCGATATCGCCTTCGCCCGCCTCAAGCGCCTCGAACACGCCGGAAAGCTCGTCGAACACGACAAATCGCGCTTCCACGCCGAGATCCTCGGCGAAGGCGCGGGCAAGATCGACTTCGTAGCCGGCCGGCGCACCGTCCTCACCCTCCTCGTAGGTGGTGGGGCCGGGCGTTGTGAGAACAACCAGCTCTCCGCGCGACTGTATCGCGGCAAGCCCGGTCTCAACGACCTCCGCGTGGCCGTTGCCTCCGCCGTTGGCGGCGGTGTCGTCGCCGCCGCAGCCGGCGAGCGCCAGAGCCGCGACCGAAGCGCAAGCGTAGCGGGCTCGGCGTAAAGCCATGACGTGAAGTCCAAGCTGAGAATCCATACACCTCAAACGCGTCGCCAAGGCGCAGGTTCAGATGCGGTTCCGCTCATTTGTTCGGGAAACGTTACGGCGGGTTCGTCCGATTGAGCGCCCAATCGTACTGGTGGCCGCGAATGTCGCGGTTGGCCCGGATATGAACAGCCAGTTCCGGCTCGGCGAAGTCCAGAAGATGGGCGATGACACCGGCTTCATCGCCGCCGAAATCCTCGCGAAACCAATGATATATGCGAGAGACTTTGAGTCCGCCCTCCACCGGCGTGACCCCGCGCGGATGATTGATGTAGGCGCGCGCCGCCGCATCGAGGTCGGCGTCGAGCGTCGCGGCCCGCCAGGCTGTCGGCTTCAGGTTCGGGCAACCGATCGATGCGCAGTTGACTGCGTAATGGACCATGGCCGCTTCAAAGCGCGCTCTCATGATCGCATGCTCGATATCATCGAGCGAGAGCGATTCGCCCTCCACGCTCACCCGCTCGACGCCCCACGGCCCGATCGCGAAGGGATGAGGCCTGATCTGGCGAATCGAGCGCTCGGGCGCTTCATCGACGATCAGCTTCACCGTCACCGCATTATAGAGATTGGCCCAATATGCAAACTGCGCCTCCTCGCCCAGCCGTGAGGGCGCGGCGGCTTCAAGAGCGGCCACATAGGCGTTCAAAGCGGCGCGGTCGGACGGATTGGCGCGCAGCGCGGCGTAGTCGAACCGGTTCACCCCGTCTGCGGTCTGCTCCAGATACTCGGCCAGGATCGCATCGAAAGGCCCATGGAGGTCCTGCGCGACGGCGGAGAGGTTCAAGACGGCGGCGAGAATCATGGCGACGGCGACGCGCATGCGGGACTCCGTTCGGCGACCGAAGACGCTTATCTAGGGCGGCGCGGCGGCGAAGGCTTGCCGCAGCTTTGAATCTCGCCAGTTTGTGATCATGGCCGACGCAAGCGACATCTCCGCCCCGATCCGCGACACGCTCGCCCTTTCCGAAGGCGAGGTCGCGGTGCTGCGCTGGCCGGCGCGGGACAAGCCGCGCCTGGTGTTCGCCCACGCCAATGGCTTCTGCGCCAGCGCGGCGCGGCGCATGCTGGCCGCCTTGAGCGACAGCTTCGATATTCTGGCGCCCGATCTGCGCGGACATGGACGCACACGCCTGCCCGCGGCCCCCTCGAGCCATAAGAGCTGGGCGGTCTACGCCCGGGACCTCGCGCAGGTTTACGCCGGTCTGGATCGGCCGCCCGACTTTCTTGCGGGCCATTCCATGGGCGCATCCAGTACGCTTCTCGCCGCCGCCGGTCTGAAGACGGCGCCGCCGCTCGCGCTGATCGAGCCGGTGGTGCTTCCCGGTCCGGTGGCGCTTTCGGCGCGAACGCCGGTCTGGGGGCTGGTGAAGCGATCCATGAAGATCTCGAAAATTGCGCGCAATCGGACCAGCGCCTGGCCCGACATCGACGCGGTGCGTGAGCGCTACCGGGCGAAGCCGAACTTCGCCCGCTGGGCGCCGGGCGTCCTGGAGGATTACCTCTCGGACGGGCTGGTCGAGACATCCGGCGGTGTCGCCCTGGCCTGCGAACCCGCCTGGGAGGCGGCCAATTATGAAGCCCAGGCCCATGATCTTCTGGCCGCCATGCGCGACGTTCAAACGCCAGTACGCGTGTTCAAGGCCGAACACGGCTCCACCGTCCTGAACGCAAAAGGCCTCGCCCGGCGCGGCGCCGCGATCGACCTCATGGACGGGGTCGGACATCTCGCCGTGATGGAGCAGCCTGAGCGCGCTGCGGCCTGGGTCCGACAGGTCTGGGAGGAGAGCGCATGAACGTCCGCACTCACACGCGCGGGGCGGTCCTCATCGTCACGATCGACCGCCCCGACCGGCGCAATGCGGTGGACCGCAACACCGCTGGCGAACTCAGCCAGGCCTTCCGCAACTTCGATGCGGACGATGGGCTGAGCGTCGCCGTCCTGACCGGCTCGAACGGCGAGTTCTGCGCCGGCGCGGATCTGAAGGCGATCGCTGAGGGCTCGCCGAACCGGGTGGAGCTGGATGGCGACGGCCCCATGGGCCCCACACGCCTGCAGCTTTCCAAGCCGGTCCTCGCCGCTGTGGAGGGTCACGCGGTCGCGGGCGGTCTGGAACTCGCCCTGTGGTGCGACTTGCGGGTCATGGCCGAAGACGCGGTGTTCGGCGTCTATTGCCGCCGCTTCGGCGTGCCGCTGATCGATGGCGGCACGGTGCGCCTGCCCCGCCTGATCGGGGAAAGCCGGGCCATGGATTTGATCCTCACCGGCCGACCGGTGCAGGCGGAGGAGGCGCTTGCCATCGGGCTCGCGAACCGGGTGGCGAAGCCCGGCGAGGCGCTAGGCGATGCGATCGCCTTGGCCGAGCAGATCGCCGCGTTTCCGCAGGTCTGTCTCAGGAATGACCGGCGCAGCGTTTACGGGGCGGCGTCTGTTTCGTTCGAAGACGCCATGGTGAACGAGACCCGGCTCGGAATGGAGACTCTCTCCAGCGGCGAGACGGTCGCAGGCGCCACGCGGTTCAAGGACGGCGAAGGGCGCGGGGGACGGTTCTAGAAGCTGAATTCCCGGCCAAGCGCGCAGCGCGCCGAGCCGGGACCTCTTTCAGAATTTAGCGCCTGGTCCTGATAGATGTCCCGGATCATCGCCTTCGGCTCGTCCGGGAATTCAAAGGCCTAGCTGGCAGCCCGGCTGGCTTTCTTGCGTTCGTGCTCCAGCAGGAGCTTCTTGCGCACGCGGATGGACTGGGGCGTCACTTCAACCAATTCATCGTCGTTGATGAATTCCAGCGCGAACTCAAGCGTCAGACGGATCGGCGGAGTGAGCACCACCGCCTCGTCGGTGCCGGAGGCGCGCATATTGGTGAGTTTCTTGCCCTTGAGCGGGTTCACGATCATGTCTTCCTCGCGCGCGTTCACGCCGATGATCATGCCCTCATAAACCTCCACGCCGTGGCCGATGAAGAGCTTGCCGCGCTCCTGGATGTTCCAGAGCGCGAACGCCAGCGCCTTGCCGGTGTCCATGGAGATGATCGCGCCCTTGGGACGCTGGCCCACCTCGCCGGCCGCGCGCGGGGCGTAGTGGTCGAAGGCGTGGAACATCAGCCCTGAGCCCTGGGTGAGCGTCAGGAATTCGGAGCGGAAGCCGATCAGGCCGCGCGTCGGCGCCATGTATTCCAGGCGCACCCGGCCGTTGCCGTCGGGCACCATGTTTTTCAGTTCGGCCTTGCGCATGCCGAGCCGCTCCATGACGCCGCCCTGATGGTCTTCTTCGACATCGATGGTGAGCGTCTCGTAGGGCTCGCAGATCTGGCCGTCGATCTCCTTTGTGATCACCTGGGGCCGGCCCACGGCCAGTTCGAAGCCTTCCCGGCGCATGGTCTCGATCAGCACCGACAGGTGCAGCTCGCCGCGGCCCGAGACGGTGAACTTGTCGGCGTTGTCCTGCTGGACCACGCGAAGCGCCACATTATGGATCAGCTCGCGGTCGAGCCGGTCCTTGATCTGGCGCGAGGTGACGAACTTGCCTTCCCGGCCGGCGAAGGGCGAATCGTTGACCTGGAAGGTCATGGAGATCGTCGGCTCGTCCACGGTGAGCGGCGGCAACGCCTCCACATGCTCGGGATCGCACAGCGTGTCGGAAATGTTCAGCGGATCGACGCCGTTGAAGGTGATGATGTCGCCGGCGCTCGCCTGGTCGCGCTCGACCTTCTCCAGGCCATGGAAGCCGAACACCTGCAGGACCTTGGCCTTGCGTTTCTCGCCGTCGGCGCCGACGACCACGACCTGCTGGTTCTTCTTCAGCGTGCCGCGGCGGATGCGCCCCAGCCCGATGACGCCGGTATAGCTGGAATAATCCAGCGCCGAGACCTGCAGCTGAAGCGGCGCGTCCTGATCGACATTGGGCGGGGAGACCCGGTCGACGATGGTCTGGAACAGCGGGGTCAGATCCTCGCCGCGCGTGTCCGCATCCAGGCTCGCCCAACCCTGCAGCGCGCTGGCGTAGACGACAGGGAAGTCCATCTGCTCGTCGTCGGCGCCGAGCCGGTCGAAGAGATCAAAGGTCTGGTCCACCACCCAATCCGGGCGCGCGCCGGGGCGGTCGACCTTGTTGACGACGACGATGGGTTTAAGGCCGAGCGCCAGCGCTTTCTTCGTGACGAAGGTGGTCTGCGGCATCGGACCGTCCACCGCGTCCACAAGCAGACACACGCAATCGACCATGGAGAGCACGCGCTCCACCTCGCCGCCGAAATCGGCGTGGCCGGGCGTGTCGACGATGTTGATGTTGTACTCGCCCCAGGTCACGGCGGTGTTCTTGGCCAGGATGGTGATCCCGCGTTCTTTCTCCAGATCATTGGAGTCCATGACCCGTTCGATCTCGCCGGAGCGCTCGCCCAGCGTTCCCGATTGCTTCAACAGCTTGTCGACGAGGGTGGTCTTGCCGTGGTCGACGTGGGCGACGATGGCGATATTGCGAATGCGCTCGACCGGAGCGGTCATGGTCTTAAGTCCTTTGAAGGCGGGGAGCTGGGTTTGCGCGCCCTCATACAGGCGTGCGGGACATTAAGCCAGCACTGGAAACCGCGCGCGGACCCATTTACGCTTGCGCGCGATCAGACCGAGACAAAACCTGAGCCGAATTCAGGGTTTATAGGGGAGACCTTCATGTTCAAGCCCATGCTCGCCGCCGCTGCGGCTGCACTCGCCGGCCTATCTGCGCCGGCCTTCGCCGAGCCGATGAGCTTTTTCCATGTGGACGGCGTGACCTACGACGAAGCCGTTCCCGGTTTCGAAGACGTCATGGGCTATGAGATCGGCGAACGGCCGGTGCGCTATGCCGACATGCTGGCCTATCTGCGCATGCTGAGCGAGGACTCCCCGAACATCACGGTCGAGACCATCGGCTACTCCCACGAGGGCCGTCCGATCCTGACCTTCACGGTGACCAGCGAAGCCAATCACGCCCGACTCGACGAGATTCGGGAGAACCATCTGGCCCGCGCGCGCGGCGAAGCCGCACCGGCCGATACGCCCATGGTCCTCTGGATCAATTTCGGCGTTCACGGTGCAGAAACCTCGAGCATGGATGCGGCGATCCCGCTGCTCCACCACTTCGCCGCCGGCCGCGGAGAGCAGGTGCAGGCCAAGCTCGACGATGCGGTGATGCTCTTCACCGTGACGTTCAACCCGGACGGCCACGCCCGGCGCATCGACCATGTCGAGACCTACTGGTCCTACGCCGACAACACCGACGCCGCCGACGAAGCGCATAATTTGTGGACTGAGGCGCGCACCAACCACTTCTGGTTCGACCTGAACCGTCAATGGCTGCTTGTAACCCAGCCCGAAAGCCAGGCCTGGATCCGCAAATGGCATGAATGGAAGCCGATGGTCTCGGCCGACTATCACGAGATGGGCTCCGACAGCCCGTATTACTTCCACCCCGGCGAGCCGCTGCGGCGCAATCCGCTGATCCCGCCGCGCGCACGCGAACTCACCATAGAGATCGGCAAGCGCCATGCGGCCTTCCTGGACAGCGAGGCGAGGCTCTACTCCACCCAGGAGGTCTTCGACAATTTCTACATTGGCAAAGGCTCGACTTATCCGCAGATCAACGGATCGCTGGGCATTCTGTTTGAAGCCGGCGCGGCGCGCGGAGGCGCGGTGATGACCGAGCGCGGGCTGGTGGAAACCGCCGACAATGTGCGCACCCAGTTCCGCACCGCGCTGACGACGATCCAGGGCTCGCTGGAGTTGCGCGACGAGATCACCGCCTACCAGCGCGACTTCTTTGCAACGAACCGGCGAGCCGCAGAGCAGTCCCGTCAAACCGGCTGGGTGTTCGGTGCAGAGGGAGACCCGGAACGGGCGCGGCGCTTCGTGCGGCTTTTGAACATGCACGACATCGAGGTGTTCGCGCTGGAAAGCGATGTCGAGGCGGACGGAAAAATGTTTGACGCGGGCGAAGCGTATGTGGTCCCGCTGGCGCAGCAGCAGTTTGCGATGATCCGCGGGATTTTCGACCGGCTGACCGAGTTTGAGGAGAATATCTTCTACGACGTTTCCGGCTGGACGCTGCCGCTGGCCTATGATCTCGACTACGCGCCGCTGCGTGGCCGGCTTCCGGCCGGCGCGCCGGCGACAGGCGACTTCACTCCGGCGCCGGCGCCGGATGTTGCGCCCTACGCCTATGTCTTCGACTGGGGCCACACCTACGCGCCGCGCGCGCTGAACCGGGTGCTGTCCGAAGAGCTGTTCGCCCGCGCCGCGCGCGAACCGTTCACCGTCGAGACCACACGCGGGGTGGCCTCGCTGGATCGCGGCGCGATCGTGGTGCCCCTGGCGCGTCAGGACATGGACGCGGCTGACATCCACGCCATCATGGAGACCATCGCAACCGAGGACGGCGTGGAGGTTCACGCTGCACGCTCCGGCCTGACCCCGATCGAGGGCCGGGACCTTGGCGCCTGGAACGTGTTCGAGGCGATCACAGAGCCGAAGGTCGTGCTGGCGGTCGGCGCCGGCGTGTCCTGGTACGACGCCGGCGAGGTCTGGTGGACGCTGGACTATCGCCACCGCATGCCGGTGACGCTGGTGGACTCAGGCCGGCTGTCGAGTATCGATTGGACCGACTACACCCACCTCATCCTTCCCGGCGGTGACGCGGACTTGTCCGACAGCCTCACCGAGGCGGTGCGCGATTGGGTGCGCGGCGGAGGAACCCTCATCGCGACCCGCGACGGAGCGGAATGGGCGCAGGGCGCCTTGTTCGGCGGCGATGAGGACGGCGAGGCCGCAGCGAACGGCGCTGATGACGGCGAGAGCGATCCGACCCCGCGCTACAACGTGTCGGAGATGCGCCTGCGCGACGCCGAGCACATTATCGGCGGAGCCATGTTCGAAGGCGATCTCGACACCTCCCACCCGCTCGGCTTCGGCTATCGCGACCGCTTCCTGGCCATGCATAGAAACGAGACCTTCACGCTAGACCGGCCCGAGGATCCTTTCGCGGTTCCTGTGCAATACGTCGAGGACCCGGTGCTTACCGGTTACGCCTCGGACAAGCGCGTGCAGGAGATCGCCGGCACGCCCTCGGTCGTCGCCCGGCGCCTCGGGCGCGGTTCGGTGATCTTGATGGCCGACAACCCGGTCTTCCGCGGCACCTATCCCGGCACCGAGAAGCTGTTGATGAACGCGATCTTTTTCTCCGGCCTGATCGACGCCTCCTGGGGCGAGTATGAAGAAGAATAGGTACACGTTCCCCGGCGGGCGGCCCGGACTTGTTCCGGGTCCGAGGCCGGGGGCGTTCAGAAGGTAAAGGTAGAGGTAAAGGTAAGGGTCGGGAGCAGCCGCGCCGGGCCCGCCGGGTCTGGTCCAGAATCAACCCGATGTCCGGGTCTCTCCCCTGGATTACGTCCGGGGAGAGACCGGGAAAGGCGCCCTACCCCGTCACCACCAGGCTCAGCCATTGAGCTGCGAGCGCCGGTGTCTCATGGCCGTCGATTTCGACCTCGACATTCTGCGTAAGCTGGATCTGGCCGGGCTTGCGCTCGGTCACATCGGCGAGCGTGAACTTCCCGCGCACCTTCGCGCCCACGGGCACCGGGCTTAGAAACCGCACCTTGTCGAAGCCGTAATTGATCCCGATGGCCTTGTCCGGGAACGCCGGCAGGGCCTGCCCGGCGAAATGGCTGAGCATGGACAGCGTGAGGAACCCGTGCGCGATCGGCCCGCCGAACGGCGTTTCGGCCTTGGCCCGATCCGGGTCCACATGGATGAACTGATGATCCAGCGTCACGTCGGCGAAAGCGTTCACGCGCGGCTGGTCGATGGTGAACCAGTCAGACGTGTTCGTCTGACCGATCCGTTCTTTGAAGATGTTTATGGTGCTCATGACGACGGAGTTCACCGCGCGCCGGGCGCCTGCGTCAAGACGTTGAGGCCCTTCCCCATCTGCGCCAGGCGAGCTTTGCGAGGCCGAACAGGGAGATCGCCAGCCAGCACACCTCGATGATGAAGCTGGCGAGATTGAACGTCACCATCAGCGAAACGATCAGCAGGCACGCCCCGGTGAGGTTCAGCATCAGGTAAAGAACGCTGTCGCCTCTGACTTTCTCGATCTGCAGCAGGAAATAGGCGGCGAGCACGCAAGCCACGCCTGCGATGCCGATCACGTCGGTGATCAGCATTACGGCGCCACCGGCCAGGTCTCCCGGCGGTAGGCGGCGTCCCAGAACATCCACTCGAATTGCGTGCAGCGCAGGAACGCCTCGTGCATGCGCGCGCGCTCGGCCTCCCCGGCGGCGCCGGCGGCCTTGTCGGTGATCGCGATCACGGCCTTGGTGGCCGCTTCGAAATCGGCGTCGGCGTAGGTGTCGATCCAGGCGCGGTAGGGATTGTCGGGCGCGGCCGTTTTATGAATCCGGGTCCCCACGTCCTGGTACACCCAGAAGCATGGCAGAATCGCCGCGGCGAGCTCGCCGAACGAGCCGGTGGCGGCGACGGACAGGAGATAGCTCGTATACGCAAGGCAGGTGGGAGTCGGCTCGGCGCTGGCGGCCTCGGCCTTGTCGATGCCGAACTGCTCGAAGAAGGAGGCGTGCAGCGCATTTTCCACCTCTATGGCGCCGGTGGCCGCGCCGCAGAACGTCATAAGCGCGGCGCCATCGGGCGATTTAGATCCCGCTGCGGCGAGCGCCTTGGCGTACTGGGCGAGATAGAGGCTGTCCTGGACGACATAATGGGCGAACCGGCCCGAATCGAGCCGGCCTTCGGCCAGCTCCACATTGAAGGGCATGGTGTAGATCGCCTCGCGCACCGGTGCGACGCGCGCCCAGGCTGCTTCACTGAAAGTCGTCATCACGGTCGTCCTGTCTGCGTGTAGGGGCTCAAACGCCGGTCTCGCCGGCCGCGGAGGACTGGATCGAGGCCGGGGTCTGGCTCGGTCCGCCCACGTGCGCGGTCACATCGGGCGGTACGAAGGCTTCGGTCCCGTCATCCATGTAGATGGTGGTGGAGGGGAAGGCGAAGGCGGTCCCGGCTTCATCCTCGACAATCCGCTTTACGGCATAGGCGAGCTCTTCCTGCAGGCGCAGCCACTCGCCCCAATTGGTGGTCTTGGTGAAGCAATAGACCAGAAAATCGATCGAGCTGGCGCCGAACCCGTTCACCCGAACGAAGGTGGAGACCTCCGGCGGTTTGGCGAATTCGGGATGGTTCAAGATGAATTCGAGCACCTTGTCGCCGATGTATTTGAGCTGCGCGGTGGTGGTCCTGTACTCCACCCCGATCGCCCACTTGATCCGGCGGTGAGTCATGCGGGTGAAGTTCGTCACCGCATTGTCGGCGAGATCGGCGTTGGGCACGTAGACCGGGCTCTTGTCGAACCGGCGCACCAGGGTTGAGCGGAAATTGATCTGCTCCACATGGCCTTCCACCACCCCGTCCACCAGGATCCATTCTCCCGGCACGAAGCGTTTCTCCGCCAGGATCAGAAGGCCTGCGATGAGGTTTTTGAACAGGTCCTGCGCACCCAGTCCGATGGCGACGCCCAAAAGCCCCAGGCCGCCGATCACCGGGGCGACCGGAATGCCCCAGACCTGAAGCACCGCGGCGGCCCCCACCACCACGAAGAAGATCTTCAGCGCCTTGGCGAGCCAGTCGATCATGACCGGGTTCAGCGTGTTGCGGATCGGTTTTGAGAGATAGGCGACCGGCTCCACCGCGTTCCGCAGCGCCCAGAACAAGGCGATGATCACCAGGCTCTCGGTGAGCTGACCGCCGTCCAGAGGCGACCCGTCGGAATGTAGATTGAGGAAATGAAAGGCGACATAAATCCCGATGATCACCGGGATCAGCTTGACCGGACCGGCGAGCCCCTTGACCAACTTTTCGTCGAGCTTGCTCTCGGTCTTTTCCGCGCGCGCGATGAAGCGGCGCATGACGACGCGGGAAAATATTCCGCGCACCAGAAAGGCGAGCGCGATGATGAGCAGCGCCGCCAGCCCATCGCCGACATTATAGCCGAGGAAGCTGGTGTTCCAGACCTCCACGACGACGGCCCAGAGCTCTTCGGCCGCGGTGATGAAGCTGTTCGCCGTCGCGCTCACGCCCGCTCCTTGGTCCGCGAGAAAGCGAGATCGGGCCATTTTTCCTGGGAGTAGTTCACCTCCCAGGCCGACTTGGCCATGAAGACGAGATCGCCGTCGATATCCTCGGCCATGGCCGATTTATGCCGGTCGATGAATTCGGAAACCTTCGCGTCCGGCCCGGACAGCCAGCGCGCCGTATCATAGGGGCTCGGCTCGAAGGTGACCTCCAGCCCGTATTCGTCGGCCACGCGCTGGGCCATGACGTCGATCTGCAGCGCGCCCACCGCGCCGATGACGAAGTCGCCGCCCAGCTGCAGCCGGAAGAGCTGGGTGACTCCCTCTTCGGCGAGGCTTTCGAGCGCCTTTTTCAAATGCTTGGCCTTAAGCGGATCCTTGAGCCTGGCGCGGCGCAGCATTTCCGGCGCGAAGTTCGGGATGCCGGCGATCTTCCACTTGCCGCTTTCGCTCAACGTGTCGCCCACGCGCAGCGCGCCGTGGTTCGGCACGCCGATCACATCGCCCGCATAGGCTTCGTCGGCCACTTCCCGGTCGTCGGCGAAAAACATCACCGGCGCGGAGACGGTGAGCGCCTTGCCCGCATCGGTCTTCAGCTTCATGCCGCGTTTGAACTCGCCGGACACAAGGCGCATGAACGCCACGCGGTCGCGGTGATTGGGGTCCATGTTCGCCTGGATCTTGAACACGAAGCCGGCGACTTCCTTGCCGCCGGGCTCCAGCTGGTCGGCCGGGCCCGCCGCCGCGGGCTGGGCTTCAGGCCGCGGCGCGATCTCGGCGAGCGCGTCGAGCAGCTCGCGCACGCCGAAGCGGCGCAGCGCGGAGCCGAAATACACCGGGGTGAGATGGCCTTCGCGATAGGACTGCGCGTTGAAGGCGGGCAAAAGCTCGCGCGCCATCTCCGCGCCCTCGCGCGCTTCGGACAGCTCTTCCTCGCTCAGCTCCTCGGTGATGGCGTTTCCGTCCAGCGAAAAGCGCTCGGACGGCACGAACTCGTCATCCACCGGGCGGCGATAGGCGATGAACTCGTTGCGCTTGAGATCGGCCACGCCCTTGAACCGGTTGCCCGAGCCCACCGGCCACTGCATCGGCGCGACGTCGAGCGCGAGCTTGTCCTGGATGTCGTCGAACAGCTCGCTCGGGTCCATCGCCTCGCGGTCGAACTTGTTGATGAAGGTCAGGATCGGAATGTCGCGCAGCCGACAGACTTCGACGAGCTTCAGGGTGCGCGGCTCCACGCCCTTGGCCGCGTCGAGCACCATGATGGCGCTGTCGGCTGCAGTGAGCGTGCGGTAGGTGTCCTCGGAGAAATCTTCGTGACCCGGCGTGTCGAGCAGGTTGAAGATCAGGCCGTCATGCTCGTAGGTCATCACCGAGGCGCTGACCGAGATGCCGCGTTCGCGCTCAATCTTCATCCAGTCCGACCGGGTGCGCCGGTTTTCTCCGCGCGCGCGGACCTGCCCGGCGAGCCGGATCGCGCCGGCGGTGAACAAAAGGTTCTCCGTCAGCGTGGTCTTGCCCGCGTCGGGGTGGGAGATGATGGCGTAGGTGCGCCGGCGCGCCCATTGCGCGCCGTCAGCAGCAGAAGACATGGGATGATCCGCTTCGCAAGATGACAGGCGAGCGGACTAGCGCGGGCGGCCGCGAAGGGCAAGCTGGCCGGACTTTACGCCCTCAGCCGCTGGGGCGCCTGGGACCAGACCGAGATGTTGGCCACATGGCTGGAGAGCTTGCCGGCGGTCTGAAGCTCGCGCAGCTGCTGGATGGTGATCAATGAGACCGAGGCCAGGCGCAGCTGAACCTGGCTCGCCAGCTGGATATGACGCGGCGCCACGGCGAGCAGGGCGTTCGCCTCGTCGGTCTTCCATGCGATCAGCGCGCCAAGAAAACCGGCGACCTCCGGATTGGTGCGGGCGATTTGCGGCTCGTCGAACACCGCCTCGCGCACAAGCTTGACCGCCTTGCCCACCCGCATGGTCAGCAACGTCTCTTCGGAAAAGCCGTGCGCGGCGCCGGTCTCCAGCGCCGTGTCGCGCGGATCGCCGAGATCAAACACCGCATCGTTGAACAGAAACAACATCGCGATCGCCCGCATAGCCGAAAACCATGCCTGACAGTGTGCACGCCCAGGCGTTAAGACTTCTCAATCACGGCGTTAAGCCGGCGGCCACCATAAAGACCGTCAGGGCGCCTCGACCGGCTCCTCCAGAAAGTGGCGACCGGCCGGATCGTCGATCTCCACTACCCAGAGATCGGGATCGCGCTCGGCGCGGCGCTCGGCGTAGGCGGCCGCGTCCGCCTCCGGCACGGGTCCCTCGCCCAACGGCTGGGCCCAGACCCGGTCGCCTTCGAAATTGCGCACCGGAGCGAACAGGCGCGCCGAGCGTTCCTGAAGCAGGACTTTCACCAGCACGGCTCCCGCGTCAGGGTCGCCTCGCCTTGCGACATAGACGGATGCGCCCGCCGCCTCCGCCCGCCAGCGCAGCGCGTCGATCCAGAATTTCGCCTTGAGGTCCGTCATGAGGCTTGATGGCCGGAGAGTTGCTTAATAATGTCTTAAGCGAGGGGAGCGTGCCATGTCGATACAACGGGGTCTTCTAGGCCTTATCGTTGCCTGCGGTCTCATGTTCGGTCTTTCCGGACCGGGGCTTGGCGCAAGCGAGGACATCTCGGCCGACGAGCGCTCCGCGCCGCGGCCCGCCCGATCGGAGGAGGCGCTGATCGCGCGCTTCGTTCCGGTGGAGGCGCTCCGTCTTGATGGCGAGAGCCACGAAATCCGAATCCCCTTCTCCATCGCACCCAACGCCGCGCCGCAGGGCGTCGAGCTGCTGTTGTCGGCCAGCCCCGCCGGATCGCACGCTTCGGGACGCATCGAAGCCTTCGTCAACCGCTCACGAGCCGTGGAGCTCCAGCCCCGGTCCGAACCGTTCGAGGCGCGCTTCGCGCTGTTCTCCGACGACCTGCGCGCCGGAGAGAACGTGCTGGTGCTGCGGCTGTCGGGCGAGGCCGGCGCGGGCTGGGACATCGACGCTTCGGCCTCGCGCCTTCGCGTCTCCGCTTCGCCGGCCGGCGGGTATGCGGCGCTCGATGAGATCGAATCCGCGCTGGGCGCCGACTTCGCAGCGCCGCGTCGCGTGCACATCGAAGCCTCCGCCGCGGGCGAGGATGAGCTGGCGGTGTCCGCCCTCATCGCCCAGGGCCTGGCGCTTCGCATGGGTGAAGCGCCGATCCTGGTGCGCGATCCGTCCGTCGCCGAGCTCACGATCTCGGCCGAGCTGCGGCCCGGAGCGGCGGCTCCGGCGATCGATCTGACCGGTCCGTCCGAGCTGCGCCTGTCTGCAGGCGGGTCTGGATCGCTGATCGCCGCGGCGCGCCTGTTTGCGGCCCGTTCGATGGAAGCCCACACCGTTCGCTTCGACATGACCAGCGCCTTGTCGGCGCGCCGGCTGGACCGGCCGCGTGCGGCCGCCCGGCGCGAAGGCGCGCTGGAGGCGCTTTCGGCCGGCGGCGCACCGTTCGGCGCCGATCAGGGAGGCCGCGCCGCCGTCGTGATCGCGGCCGGGGACACCGAGGCCCGGGCGGCATCGCTCGCGGTCGTAGCCCGCGCCGCGTTGGCGTCTGGATCAGCCTGGCTTTACGCCTGGTACGGGGAGGACGCCGCCGACGCGCCGCTGAACCACGATCTTCTGGTGCTCGGGCCTCAAGATCAGCTTGATCCGCGACTGATCGCCTCGGCGCCGCCGGAAGTGCGCGCAGCGGCCAACGCGGCGGCCAACCGCGCTCCGCGTGAGCGCCGCTTCTATGGATCCACAGCCTACGCCGACGCCGATGAACGCAGCGCCGAAATCACCGGCGTCGCCGCGCTTTACGCCTACGGCGACGGGCGCCGCGTGGCGCTGATCACCGCCCCGGAAGGCGCTGATTACGCCCGCGCAGCCAAGCGCCTGGCCCGATCCGGGTTATGGGAGGGCCTGGAAGGCCGCGCCGTACTGTGGGATTCCGCACGCGTCACGCCCTTCGGGCCCAGCGAGGCGCCGCGCTTTTCCGCGGAATGGGCGTCGAGCCTTGTGCGCGCCAACGATGAATGGCTCGCCCTGGGCGCATTCTCGCTCGCCGTCTTTCTGCTTCTCATGGGACGCGGCGTAAACCGGACGGCAAGGCGGCGCGTGTCATAAGGCGGGCATGACGCCCGCTTTCGCCGCTTTTTTCTCCGCCGCCGCGCTCGCCGCCGCGCCCCCACCGACCGGTTCGGCCGAGGTTTACGCCCAGCGCGTGGCGCTCGTCGCCGCCGACACCGCGTGCGCCGTGTTCAGTCGCGCCGAGCGCGCGTTGCTCGACGCACTCGCCGCGCGCAGCCGCGACGACGCGGCCCGAGCCGGCGACACCCCCGCCGAGCTTGACCGGTTTGAAGCCCGTCATCGCCGCGCGCCGGAAACCTGCAATGAGACTTTCGCAGGTGCGGCTGGTCATCGCGAGCACGCCGCCGCCCTCGCCCAGACCCATGAAATCGCCTTTCCCGGGCTTTACCAGGACTGGATCAGCGAGCGCCGTCACCGCAACGCGCCCCTCTGGCGGGTGCGCCAGGCCGCGCGCGGCCACGCGGCGATGCTCGGCGTTCACGCCGGCGACGGGGACACCGGCGACGGTCTCGCCTTCGCCGTGCGCAGCGAATCGGCGCCGGCGTCGGCGGTTCTGATTGCGCGCGACCCGTCGCGCCAGCCCCATCCGCTGGATTTCACCGCGGGCGGGCTGTTGCCTGCACCATTCGAGGACGCGCTGAGCGCCTGGGGCGGCGCTGCGGATGCGGAGCGGCGCATCCCGGCGAGCAAGCGGCTTGACGCCGCCCTCGCAACCCGGCTCGCCCCCGCGAGCGGTGAAGCCGCCTACGCGTTCGGATTTCCCGACCACGCGCTCGAGGCGCTGCGCCGCCTCGCTCCGCGCGAAGGCGTGCGCATCGAGCTGACCGGCGCGCGCGGCGAGCTTCTGGATATCGTGTGGTTTGAAGCCGGCATGTTCAATGCGGCGATGGCGGTCCAGGCTCTCCCGCTCCCTGAACCGGAAAACACCCAGACCGCGTCGGCCGACTAGGCGCTCGCGACCGCTCCTCCGCCGATCTCCGCCCCGGCCGCCTGGGCGGCGCGGATCCGCGCATGGACTTCCAGTTGCGCGGCCGGTTCGACCTTCGCCGCACCGCCGGCGAGCACGGGCAACCGCACCGTCACGGTGGTGCCCTCGCCCGGTGCACTTTGCACCGTCATCGTTCCGCCGTGCAGCTCGGCGAGTGCGCGCACCAGAGACAGGCCGAGCCCGGTGCCGCGCTCGGCGGTGTCGCGCCCAGACCGCGACTGGGCGTAGGGCTGGCCCAGCCGGTCCAGCTCGTCTTCCGCGACGCCGACGCCGCTATCGCCAACCGCAAGCACCAGCTCGCCGTCCTGGGCGCGCGCCATGGCCACGACAGCGCCGCCGGCGGGGGTGAACTTCACTGCGTTCGACAGGAGGTTCAGAAGGATCTGGCGCAGCGCCTTGCGGTCGGCGGTCACATGAAGCGCGGCGTCGCCGGTCTCGCAGTAGAGCGCAAGCCCCTGCTCTTCGGCGCGAAGCCGCAGCATCTTCGTGCAGATCTCCACCACGTCGCGGGCGTCGAACGTGTCCAGCACCAGCTCGTAGCGGTCGGCTTCGATCTTGGACATGTCCAGCACGTCGCCGATCAATTCCAGAAGGTGGGCGCCGCTCTCGTGGATCAGATCGCCGTATTCCGCGTACCGCGCCGGCAGCGGACCGAACAGGCGCTGCTTCATCACGTCAGAGAAGCCGATGATGGCGTTAAGCGGTGTGCGCAGCTCGTGACTGACGGCGGCGAGGAACTCCGATTTGGAGCGGTT
>JBKHAZ010000231.1:0-4328 GCA_046542605.1 Oceanicaulis sp.
CCGCGACGGCGTGTTCGGCTGGAAGGGCACGCTTTACTATTCCTGGCGCTCCACGGACTGCCACGCCGACCTCACCGGGTTTCTCAAGGATCTGAAGGGGTTGCGCGTGGTGGGCCTGTCGGACGGCGACCGGGCGGAAATCCGCACGATTCTCGCCTCCATCGCCCAGCTCTCCATGGGCCGCTGGAACCGGCTGAAGACCCGGCTTGACGCTTATCACGGCGAATTCCGGCAGTTTGTGGAACGCGGTGATCCGGCGGCGCTCAAGACCTTCATGGCCAAGGCGCCCGGGCTGTTCGTGGAGATGGGCGAAGATATCGGGAGGCTTCAGCACGTCTCGTCGTTCTGGCGTTTCTGGACCAGGGGCCAGCGCACCACGTCGATGAGCGCCATGGAGGCGTTCAACCTCCTGCCCGACTTCGAGGCGGCGCTTCAGGTCACCGACCAGAAGGACGCGGCCTGAGCGCTCACACCAACCGGCCGCGCGCCTCCAGCCCCAGCCGCGCCGCCTTCATCATGACGCTGGGAAGCCCCGCCTGATCGAGCTCGGCGATCGGAACAAGCACGCCCTCGGGCGGGGCCCAGCCCCCCGGCGCCGCGGCGCACCGGACCGCCATCTGCAAGGCGAAATGGGTGAAGACGTGGCGCACCTCGCCCGCCTCGCGCCAGTCCGCATCGAAGGGCGCCGCCGCCGCGATGTCGCCGGGGGCGGGACCCGCCTCGCTCCACGCAGTGCCCGGCAGCTCCATCATCGCGCCGAGCAGGCCGGTTTCCGGGCGCCGTCGCAGCCAGAGCCCGCCGGCGCCGAGCACGTGAAAGCACACGCCGCGGCGCACCGGCTTCGGCTTTTTCTTCTCCTTGAGCGGGTAGCGCGTCTCATCGCCCGCCGCGTGCGCGGCGCAGGCGTGCGACCAGGGGCAGGCCGCGCAGTCCGGCGATTTCGGCGTGCAGACCGTCGCCCCGAGATCCATCAGCGCCTGCGCATAATCGCCCGGACGCTGCGGATCGGCGAGTTCGGCCGCGCGCGCCTTGATGAACGGTTTCGACCTCGGCAGCGGGGTTTCCACGGCGAAGAGCCGGGACAGGACCCGCTCCACATTGCCGTCCACCACGCTCGCCGGCTTGTCGAAGGCGATCGCCCGGATGGCGTTCGAGGTGTAGTCCCCGATCCCCGGAAGCGCTCGAAGCGCCTCCAGATCGCTTGGAAACGCGCCGCCGAGCTCGCGCGCCACCATTTCGGCGCAGGCGTGCAGATTGCGGGCGCGGGCGTAGTATCCAAGCCCGGCCCAGGCTGCGAGCACGTCGTCTCTCGGAGCCGCCGCAAGCGCCTCGAGCGTTGGCCAGCGTTGAAGAAACCGCTCCCAATAGGGCGCGGCGTGGGGGGCTGTGGTCTGCTGCAGCATGATCTCCGACAGCCATACCGCGTACGGGTCCGCGGTCATCCCGCGCGTGCGGTCCTCGGGACGGACCCGCCAGGGCAGGGTCCGCCCGGCGCGCTCGTACCAGGCCAGAAGCGCGCGCCGGAGGGTTTCGATATCACGGGGGTTTGACACGCGCGGCGTCCCTGCATGCTTGCGCCCGGCCCGCCCGCGCGCGATGGTCGAAGCATGAGCCGAAACCGCACGCCTTCAAGTCCGACATCAGGCCGCGCGTCGCCGCCGCTTCGCCGCAAGGTGGCGCGCGCCGAAGCCGGCGACGAGGACGCCGCCTGGGCCTGGGCGCGCAGCCACCGCGCGCGCCCGGCCGCAAAGGCGCCGCCCAGCGTCGGGCGGGCGGCGGTGAAGGTGGTGCGTCCGCTGGAGAAGCAACTGAGCCCGGCCATGGCCGAGCTCGAAGCCGGCTGGGCCGAAATCGTCGGCGAGTCGCTGGCGCGCTACACCCGGCCGGAGAAATACCATGGCGGCGCAGGCGGGCTGACCTTGCGCATCCGCGCCAAGGGGCCGGCCGCCGCGCTCGCCGAAGCCCAGGCGCCGCGCATTCTCGAACGCGCCGCGCGCTATTCGGGCAAGCACGCGGTGAAATTGAAGATCGTCCAGGGCCCGATCCAGGAAAGCTTCGCGCCCAAGCCGGTCCGCCGCTCGCGGATCACCAAGGTGGCGCGCCTTGACGAGGGGCGCAAAAGCCTGGATGCCCTGCTTGAAGACTGGGCCGCCGCGGTGGCCCGGCGCGAAGGCGCCGGCGCGCTGCGGCCGCGGCCGAACGACCAGACTGACCACGGGAAGGACTGACATGACCTTGAACCGCATCGCCGCCCTGACCGCCGCCTGTTTCGGCGCCTTCGCTCTCGCCGCCTGCGGAAACGGCTCCGCCGCCGGCGAGGACCGCACCCGGTACGAAGAGGCCGGCGATCGCGCCAAAGGCTCCCCCGACGCGCCGGTGACGATGATCGAGTACGCCTCGGTGGCTTGCGGCGGCTGTGCGGCCTGGCATGAATCGGCCATGCCGACCGTGGACGAGTATGTCGAGACCGGCGATGTCCGCTATGTCTTCCGTGAGATGATCACCGGTCAGCCCCAGCTGGCGACCGCCGGCTTCATGCTGGCGCGCTGCGCGCCGGAAGATCAGTATTTCGACGTGATCGAGGTTCTGTTCGAACAGCAGCGCGCCCTGTTCACGGCGATGCAGCAGGGCCAGGCTCAGGCCCAGTTCCAGCAGATCGCCCGCACGCTCGGCTTCTCAAACGAAGAATTCCGCCAGTGCATGTCGAACGAGGAAGCCCTCGACGCGGTGCGCGCGGCCAATGACGCGGCCAGCGAAGCCGGCGTCAGCGCCACGCCGACCTTTTTCGTCAACGGCGAGCAGCTCGAAGCGGTCCCCGGTCCCGAAGGCTCCGGCCAGGCTTACGGGGTGGACGGTCAGGCGCTGGTGGACGAGCAAGGTCCCATTCCCGCCACGTTCGAGGGCGAGACTTTCGAACGAATCATTCTTTACTTCAAAGATCGCGCCGGAGAGTAAGCGGCGCTTTACGGATGGCGGCGCCGCGCCGAGACCGGAAAACCGGCCGGAAGGCGCCCTTGGAGGCGCTGATTGAAGTTCACCCAGCTCAGACTGGCCGGCTTCAAGTCGTTTGTTGACCCGACCGAACTTCGGATCGATCCCGGCCTGACCGGGGTGATCGGCCCGAACGGCTGCGGCAAATCCAACCTGCTTGAGGCCCTGCGCTGGGTGATGGGCGCCACGTCGGCGAAGAGCCTTCGCGGCGGCGGGATGGAGGACGTGATCTTCGCCGGCGCCGACAACCGGGCGGCCCGCGAAAGCGCGCAGGTCACGCTGACCATCGACAATTCCGACCGCCGTGCGCCCGCCCAGTTCAACGACGCTGAGATCCTCGAGATCGTGCGCCGCATCACCCGCGGCAAAGGCTCGGACTACAAGATCAACGGCGAGGACGTGCGCGCCAAGGACGTCCAGCTCCTGTTCGCGGACGCCGGCACCGGCGCCAACTCGCCCGCCCTGGTGCGTCAGGGCCAGATCTCCGAACTGATCAGCGCCAAGCCGGAAAACCGCCGCCGGGTGCTGGAGGAGGCCGCCGGCGTCGCGGGGCTGCGCGCGCGCCGGCGCGAGGCCCAGCTGCGCCTGAACGCGGCGGAGACCAATCTGGAGCGCCTGCAGGAGATCGTCTCCGATCTCGACACCCGGTTCGCCAGCCTGCAGCGCCAGGCCAAACAGGCGGGCCGCTACCGCGCGCTGTCCCAGACCATTCGCGGCTTTGAATCCCTGCTCTGGCTGCGTCGCTGGAGCGACGCCAAAGAGGCCGCCGAAACGGCCGGCGCGGCCTTGAAGGCGGCTGACGCCGTCGCGGAAAAGGCGATGGTGGAGGCGGCGGTGAAAACCCGCGAAGCCGAAGCCGCCCAGAGCAAGGTCGCCCCCTTGCGCGACGCTGAAGCCGAAGCCGCCGCCGCCCTGCGCCTGGCCGAGCGCACGCGCGATCAGCTCGACCGCGATCTGGAGGCGGCGCGCGAAGCCATCACCGGGCTGTCGGCGCGACTGGGAGAGCTCGCGCAAGGCGAAACCCGCGAAGCCGAACTCCATGACGAAGCCGCCCAGGCGCTGGCGCGGTTGAAGTCGTCGCTGTCGAAGCTGAAGGATGAAGCCGGCGCGGACGCCGCCGCCCAGACCCGCGCCGAAGCCGTGCTGAAAGACGCCGAAGCCGGACGTGCGAAGGCAGAGCGCGAGCTGGACGAAGCCGGCTCCCGCAGCGCCGATATCCGCGCTCGCCGCGATGGAGCGCGCCGCGCCGCGGACTCCGCCCGCCAGCGCGCTGAAGCGCTGAAGACCGAGGCCGCGCGCGCCCGGCTCGACACGCACCCCGATGCCGAGCTGATCAC
>JBKHAZ010000232.1:0-4299 GCA_046542605.1 Oceanicaulis sp.
AAGCCGCTCTCCTCCTCGCCCAAGAGCCGCGAAGGCGCCGCGGCGCGCGGCGCGGCGGGCTCGGCGCCCGCGGGCCTAAGCGCCCAGGCCGGCAGGTCCGGGGCGGGCCGGATCAGATCGGCCGAACGGCCCAGCGCCTCGGGGTCGGGGCCGTAGCGGCGCCCGGCCGGCGCCTCCCAGCCGTTTTCCTCGGCCACGGCGTCGAGGGCTGTGCGCACCTCGCGCCAGCCTTCGCCCTGGAAGCTGCGCAGGCACCGATCGAGCCAGCTGCCCTCGTCGATCTTGCCGCCGTTTCCATGGGTGTGCCCGCACACCACGAGCCGGTCGCGCGCGCGCGTCATCGCGACATAGAGCAGGCGCTGATACTCCCCGTCGGCGGCGAGTTGGGCGGAGGCTTTAAGGCTTTCGATCAGGCGCGGCCGGCTGGCGGAATCGGGACCCCAGACCAAACCTGCGGCCGGGTGGGCGTAGAGCCCGCCCGCTCGGTCCTTGGGGATCTGGGTGGTGTCGGGCAGAAACACGATCGGCGCCTCAAGGCCCTTCGCGCCGTGCACGGTCATCACCCGCACCTCGCCACGTCCGGCCTCCATTTCGCGTTTCACCTCCACAGTGTCCGCGCTCATTTCGGCGACAAAACGAGATAGCGACGGCGCGCCGTCGCGTTCATGGGCGAGGGCGCGGGAGAGGAATTCTTCGGCGGGGTCGCGCGCCTCCTCGCCAAGCCGGGCGTAGAGCCGGGCGAGCCGGCTTTCCCCGGTGTTCGACGCCTCGCCTAGGAAGCGCGCAAAGAAGGCGTAGGGCGCGTCCGCATCCACCCGGGCGCGCGCCGCCTCCAGCGCCGCGCGGGCTTCGGCGAAGCGGGGGTCGTCAAAGCCGCGCAGCTTCTCCCAGAGCCGCCGCCCGGGCCGGCGGGACAGATCGAACAGCGCAGCATCGTCGATGACCGGCCGGTCCGTCCCCATGGGCTGAAAGAAGGGGCTCTTGAGCACCTCGGCGAGCGACAGATCGTCTTCGGGCAGAAGCGCGAACTTCGCCAGCGAGATCAGGTCCTCCACCACCAGCTGGTCGGGGAGGGTCATGCGGTCCGCGCCAGCCACGGGCACACGCTTGAGCTTAAGGCGCCGGATGATTTCCTCGAACAACCCGCCGCGCCGACGCACCAGAACGAGAATGTCGCCGGGCGTCGCCGCGCGCTTTCTCCAGCCGCCCTCCTCTTGCCAGACCGCGTCGCCGCGATCGAGCACGGCGCGGATCTCGCTCGCCACCGCCTCGGCGAGTTGATTGCGTGCGGAGTCCTTGCGCTCGGCGTCCACCGGACGCAGGTCCAGCTCCTCCTCGTCGGGCATGTCCGGCTTGGGCACGGGCGGCCAGACCTCGACGCAGCCCGGCATGTTCGCGCGCGCCGCGCGATGGCCCTCATAACGGTGGAAGGCGAGCGCGTCGCGGGCCGTCTCCGTTTCCGGGTCGGCCATCAAGAGCTTGGTCTCCAGCGCGAACGCGGCGTCCCGGGTCTCCGGCGCACGCACGGCCGCGGCTTCGGCTGCGAAGGCGCGGTCCACGGCCGCCAGCACTTCGGCGGCGGAGCGGAAGGAGACGTTCAGCGGCGGCGAGCGGAAGGCGAGGCCGGCCGCGCTCGCTTGGGTCTCCAGCCGGGCCCGCTGAGCGAGAAACTCGCGCGGATCGGCGTTCTGGAACGAGTAGATGGACTGCTTCTCGTCGCCGACGCAGAACACCGAGCGGGCGAGCACGCCGGAGGCCGGATCCTGCACGGCTTCGCGCGCGCCCAGGCCGGCGAAAAACTCCTCGGTGACCGCGTTGATCACGGCCCACTGTTCGGGCGCGGTGTCTTGAGCCTCGTCCACGAGCACGTGTTCGAGGCCCTGATCGAGCTTGTAGAGCGCCCAGACCTTCGCCTCGCTGTCGGTGAGCAGGGCACGAGCCCGCTCCACGAGGTCGGCGAAATCCACAACCCGCCGCCGGGCCAGGCGCGCGGCGTATTCACCAAGGAAGCGCGAGGCGATCAGCAGGGCGGCGCGGGTGACCTGATTGGCTTTGGCGGCGGCGACGAAGGGGATCGCCTCGTCCGCAATGCGGTGACGCTCGGAGCCGTCCTCGCCAAACAGGGTGACGAGGATGCGATAGGTCTCGCCGAGCTTCTTGGTGTAGATTGAGCCGGGCTTCTTGATCTCGCCCTTCGCCGTCGTGATCCAGTCGATATAGAGCCGGGCGGCGGCGGCCGGGTCCTGGGCGCCCATGGCGAGCACCTCCACAAGCCCCGCCGCACTGGTTTCGCAGGTCTTGCCGGTCCCCGACTGCAGCGCGCTCAGCGCCGCCTCCAGATCGTCCGTTTCGGTCTCCGCCCAGACCACCGCCAAAGCGTGGGTCTCGTCGGTTTCAGGCTCCACGCCGAGCGCCAGGCTCGCGCGGTCCATCAGCGCCTCGACCGAACCGGCCTCGTCCAGCAGCGCCTCCAGGCGATGGCGCTTGTTCGCCGCAAAGCCCGTGAGCGTGGCGAGCGCGTCGGGACCGCACGCGTCGAGCAGCCGGGCGATGGCCTGGTAGTCCTCGCTTGCCGGGTCCTTCAGCGCCGCCCCGGTGACCGCGTCCAGCGCCTCGGCCTTGAGCGCGGCGCCGGCGGCGTCATCCTGAACCTCGAAGCCTGGCGGCAGGCCGGCCTCCAGCGGAAAGCGCCGCAGAAGACTTTCGCAGAAGGCGTGAAGAGTCTGGATCTTCAGCCCGCCGGGCGTTTCCAGCGCCCGGGCGAACAGGCGGCGCGCGCGGGCGAGGTCAGGCTTCGCAGCCCCGCCGGACAAGTCGTCCAGCTTCTTCGACAGGGCCTCGTCGGAGAGGGTCGACCAGTCGCCGAGCTTTTTGAACAGCCGCGTCTGCATCTCCCCGGCGGCGGCCTTGGTGAAGGTGACGCACAAGATCCGGTCCGGCTCCGCGCCGTCCAGAAGCAGGCGCGCCACCCGGTCCACCAGGACGCGGGTCTTGCCCGAACCGGCGTTGGCTTCCACGAACACCGTGCAGGACGGATCGGCTGCGTCGCGCTGGGCCGCGCTGGCGCTCTCCACAATATCGAGATCGAAGCCCGGCGTCGTCATGTCCCCCCTCCGGCCTCGCCGCCGTCCTCAGCTGCGCTCGCCCATTCCTTGCGGCGGGCGAGATGGTCGTAATCGCCCCACCGATTGGTGTATTTCGCCCGCGGCTGGCTGGGATAGGTGCGCTTCTCGTCATCGAAAATCTGCACCCAGCGCCCCAGCTCGTCGCGCGCCTCTTCGGCGAGGTCGGCGGCTTCCTCGGCCCCCGGCTTCTTGATCACCGAACATTCCTCGCCGGGCGTCTTGCCGCCGGAAATGCGCACATAAACCAGATCGCCGGGCTCGTGGCTCGGGCAATCCTCGAACCCGCCGCGCGCCGCCATGGCGGCGGTAAGCGGCAATTGCGGCGCGAAGCCGGCGGCCACCTCCTTCCTAGTGGGCGCGCCGCCGGTCTTGAAATCGATGATGTCGAGCGCGCCGTCCGGGCGCATGTCGATCCGGTCGACCCGCCCGGTCAGGGTGAACGGGCCTGCGGGCACGTCCAGCACCATCTCCCCGGTGCTTTCCACCGCGACGGGGCGGAAGCCCGTCGCGCGCCGGTTCGCCTCCCAGTCCACGAGGAATTTCGCCATGCGGGCGAAGCGCGGCAGCTCCACGCCCAGGCGGGCTTCGGGAAAGCCGGCCGCTTCCAGCTGCTCGCGGCCGAGGCGCACCAGGCGCTCATGGGCGTCGCGCGGCAGCGTGTCGGTGTCGGGCAGCGCGCGGGTCCAGCGCTCGATGGCGGCGTGATAGGCCTGACCGCGCTCGGCCGGACCTGGATCGCGGTCAAGCTCGTCCAGCAACTCCAGGCGCAGGATCTTCTGCGCAAAGATGGCGTAGGGATCGCGGATCCAGGTCTCGATCTTCGTCACCGAAAGCTGGCGCGGGCGCGCCTCCAGCGGCGGGGCGGGCTCGGGCGGCTGGACAAGCGAGCGCTGGTCGCCGGGATCGTCGAGCGCGCGCGCCAGGGCGGGGTAATCGAGCCGCGGCGCCAGGCTTGCGTCGGCCTCGGCCTCGCCCAGCGCGCCGCGCGCCAAAGTCTGCAGCCGCCAGAGCCAACGCGAAGCCACGGTGGGCGCGCCGTCCTGCTTTTGCGCGCGGGTCAGGATGACGTCCGGCGAGGCGGCGAGCTGAGCGAAATCGTGGGCGGCCAGGCCGAATCGCTGCTCCGGCGCAGCGAGACCGGCGGCCTTGCGCATTCCGCGCGACAGGAAGGGAT
>JBKHAZ010000233.1:0-4296 GCA_046542605.1 Oceanicaulis sp.
TCCTCCCGCGCCGCCTCGCCACTCCCATCTCCTCGCGCCGCAAGGCGGCGGGCGGGTTTCGCGCGTCTGGAGGGCCGTGTTTTGCTGCGCCTGCACAGTCATGCGCGCGATTGACGGGGCCTTTTTGCGCGGCGTAGCGTTGTCTCACCGTGACCCACGGGCCGCGCGTCAGGCGCGGCGGGCCGAGACGGTTCTCGCCCGACGCGCCTGGAGCGCCGCCCCTCATGCAAAGGGAGCCCCCATGCAAATCCAGTTCGTCTCCAAGGGCATCGACGTCTCCCCGGCCTTGCGCGAGCGCATCGACCAGCGCATCACCGATGCGGCGTCGAAATATTTCAACCGCCCGGCCGAGGCTTTCGTCACCGCGTCCAAGGAAGGCCATGGCTTCAAGGTGGACATCTCGGTGCATCTGCCCTCCGGCGCCTTCCTGCAGGCGAGCGGGCAGGGCGGGGACGCCTATGGCGCGGTGGAGGACGCCTCCACCCATCTGGAGAAACGCCTGCGCCGCTACAAGCGCAAGCTGAAGGACCACCACGCCGACAACAAGCCGGACCTGCCCGCGGAAATGGGTTCGATCATCACGCTGCGCTCGGAGCGCCGCGACGATCTGGACGCCGAAGAGGACGATGACGGCGGTGCGCAAGGCGGCGACGAGCCGGTGATCATCGCCGAGCAGGTGGCCGAGCTGCGCACGCTCACCGTCTCCATGGCGGTTCTGGAGATGAATCTGGCCGACGCGCCCTTCCTGATGTTCAGGAACGCCAGCTCCGGCGCGATGAACGTGGTCTATCGCCGCCCCGATGGACATGTGGGCTGGATTGATCCGTCCAGAGGCGCTAAAGGGAGCGCCGGCGCGGCGGCGGAATAACCGTTCGGGCCTTTCGGCGCACAGTGTGCGAAGCAGATGAGCGCGCCTTGACGCGGCGCGCCGGGACCGTCTTGAGCAGCCCGAGCGATCCATGGCCCTGACTGATCTCATCCCGCCGGGCGGCGTGGTTGCGGACGTGTCCGCCACCAGCCGCAAGCAGGCGCTCCACGCCCTGGCCGAGCTGGCCCAGCGCACGCTGGCCGTGCCGTGCCGGCCGGTGCTGGACGCCGTCACCGAGCGCGAGCGCCTGGGCTCGACCGGGGTGGGCGACGGCGTCGCCATCCCCCACGCCCGCACCGATCTGGTGGACCGGGTGTGCGGCGTGTTCGCGCGGCTGAAGCATCCGGTGGATTTTGATTCCGTTGACGGGCGTCCGGCCGATCTTCTGTTCCTCTTGCTGGCGCCGGAGGAGGCGGGCGCGGAGCATTTGAAGGCGCTCGCCCAGGTCTCCCGCCTGTTCCGCCGTGAAGAGATCCGCCGGGCCTTGCGCGCGGCGCCCGACGCCGATGCGATTTCGGCGATCCTCGCCAGCGGCGTGCGCTCCAACGCGGCTTGAGGGCCCTGGCCGGCAGGCTCTCCAGCATGGCGATGAGGCGCGCCGGGGGGTCCTCGCTGGCCACCGCCATGAGGATCAGGCCGGAGGCGGCCGGAAGGATGAGCGCGGAGTTTTCCCTGAAGGCGAGCTTCACGCCCGGCGCGCCTGTGGCGATGCCCGGCGTGAACCCGAGGGCCTTTCGATGACACCGGCGCGCCGGCTTGCTAGGTATTGCGCTGCTGATGATCGACAGGGGACGGGGAGAGACGCCATGCGCGCCATGCTGGGCCTTCTGATGCTGCTCGCAGGCGTGCTCGGCGCGCCCGCCCTGGCGCAACCCGATGAGGCGGATTTCGCCGCGATCACCGGTTCGGCCGAGCATCGCCCGGGCGTCTTCGACCTTTATGCCGACGCCGACGCCGGCGCGCTCTACGCCGCCTTCGCCCCGCATCAGGAGGGCCATTACGGGCGCTATATCCACAGCGCGCGGCTCACTGCGGGGTTGGGATCAAACCCGGTCGGGCTGGATCGCGGCTACGGGATCGGCGGGCGCATCGTGCGCATCGAGCGCGCCGGCCCGCGCGTGCTCTTCATCGTGGAGAACCACGCCTTCCGCGCGCTGGGCGCGGACCGGGACGCAGACCTCGCCACGCGCCAGTCCTTCGCCGAATCGGTGATCTGGGCCGGCGACATCGCCGCCGCGGCGCCCGACGGCCGGCTTCTGGTCGATCTTTCGGGCTTTCTGACCTCCGATCCGATCAATCTGATCGGCGCGCTGCGCGAAGCGGAGGAGGGCGATTTCAACATCGATGCGGCGCGGTCCGCGCCGATGCTGGAGACCGCGCTCGCCTTTCCGCGCAATGTGGAGATCGACGCCCGCGTCACGCTTTCGGGATCCAGGCCCGGAAGGGAAGTGCGCTCGGTGACGCCGGAGCCGCGCGCAGTGACGCTGGTTCAGCACCATTCCTTCGTCGCCTTGCCGGAGGACGGCTACCGGCCCCGGCCCGCGGACATCCGCTCGGGCGGGTTCGAGCTGAGCGTTCAGAACACCGCCGCGCCCCTGACCGAGCCGGTCCGGTCCGGCTGGGCGGTGCGCCACCGGCTACAGCGCGTTGATCCGGCGGCGGCGCCGGGGCCGGTGCGTGAGCCGATCGTTTTTTATGTCGACCGCGGCGCGCCCGAGCCGGTGCGCCGGGCCCTGATCGAGGGAGCGATGTGGTGGGCTGACGCCTTCGAGGCGGCCGGGTTCGAGGACGCCTACCGCGTCGAACTTCTGCCGGAGGGGGCCCATCCCCTCGACGTGCGCTACAACACGATCCAGTGGGTGCATCGAGAGACCCGCGGCTGGTCCTACGGCGCTTCGGTGGTCGATCCGCGCACCGGGGAAATCCTGAAAGGCTCGGTGATTCTCGGCTCCCAGCGCGTGCGTCAGGACCGGATGATCTTCGAGGGCCTGATCGGCGCGGACGGCTCGGGCTCCGGCGCGCCGGACGATCCGGTGCAGATCGCGCTGTCGCGGTTTCGCCAGCTTTCAGCTCACGAGGTCGGCCACACGCTGGGCCTTGCTCACAACTTCATCGCCAGCACGCAAGGGCGCGCCTCGGTAATGGACTATCCCGCCCCGCTGGCGCGTCTGGGCCCGGACGGCGAGATCGATTTGTCGCAAGCCTATGAAAGCGGCATCGGCGACTGGGACATCGCCGCGATCCGTTGGCTCTACGCCGAATTCGCCGATGACGGCGAGGAGGCCGCGGGCCTGGAGGCGATCCTCGCCGACACCCGCGACCAAGGCCTGCTTTACATCTCCGACGCCCACGCGCGTGGAGCCGGCGCGGCCTATCCGGAAGCCAGCCTGTGGGACAATGGCGAGGACCCGGTGGGCCACCTCTCTGAAGTGATGGCGGTGCGCGCCGCGGCGCTCTCGCGCTTCGGTCCGGACAGCCTGGCGCGCGGACGGCCCCTGAGCGAGCTGCGCGCCGCCTTCGTGCCGATATACCTGTACCACCGCTATCAGGTGGAGGCCGCCTCAAAGGCGATCGGCGGGCGCCGCTTCGCCTACGAAATCAATGACGGGCGCGCGCAAGGCGTCACGGTGATTCCGGCGTCCGAGCAGCGCGCGGCGCTGGAGGCGCTGGCCGCCACGCTCGATCCGCAGGTTCTGGACGTCGCCGAAGAGACCGCAGCGGTGCTCGCGCCCGACCCGTTCACCGCCTATGACCGGGCGGTGCGGCGCGAGTTGTTCGCCTCCAGCGCCGACCCGGCGTTCTCCCGTGTCGACGCGGCGCGCGCGGCGGCCCGGATCACGTTGCAGGCCGGGCTCGCCGCCGAGAAGCTGGCGCGCGCCGCAGACCAGCACGCGAGCGCGCCGACCCAGCTGTCGGCGGGCGAGGTGTTCGACCGGTTCGAGCAGGCCGCCTTCGCCGCGCCACGCGGCGAGCCGGCGCGGCTGGCGCCGATCCGCGCCGGCGTGCAGACCGAATACGCCGCCCAGCTTTTGCACCTGGTCGAGCACGCCAGCCCGCGCGTTGCGGCTTTGGCGCGCAGCCGGCTGGAAGGTCTGGTGCGCCAGGCGGGCGGCGTGCGCTTCGGCCGTGACGAGCAAAGCGCCCACCGCGCCTGGCTGTCGCGCACGATCGAGGCCGGCCTGGAGCGCATCGATCGCGGGGGGAGCGTCAGCCCGCCGCGCGCCGGCGTTCCGCCCGGCAGCCCGATCGGCGCCGGCTTCCATGAGGCGTGCGGCGGCTTTCATTGACGCAGGCGCTACCGAAAGGCGCCGTTGAACCGGCGCCGCGTCCGGGCTATGAGGAGCGTCCGACGCACCCGTAGCTCAGCTGGATAGAGCGCTGCCCTCCGAAGGCAGAGGTCATAGGTTCGAATCCTATCGGGTGCGCCA
>JBKHAZ010000234.1:0-4272 GCA_046542605.1 Oceanicaulis sp.
CGGCCTGGATCCTCCCGCGCCGCCTCGCCACTCCCATCTCCTCGCGCCGCAAGGCGGCGGGCGGTTTGCGCTTGTCCGGGCTGCGGCGGCGGACCTTGCGTTTTCACCCGTCTCCGCTATCACGCGCGCAATCGCCGGGGTGTTCGCCCCGGCTCATTCCAGATCCGCGCCGGGGACCTTCCATGACCGCCATCGTCGACATCGCCGCCCGTGAAATCCTCGACAGCCGGGGCAACCCGACCGTGGAGGTGGACGTCACCCTGGAGGACGGCTCCATGGGCCGCGCGGCGGTCCCTTCCGGCGCGTCCACCGGCCAGCACGAGGCGGTGGAGAAGCGCGACGGCGGCGAGCGCTATGGCGGCAAGGGCGTGCAGGAGGCCGTGCGCGCGGTCGAGAGCGAAATTTTCGAAGCGATCGCGGGCATGGAGGCCGAAGACCAGCGCCGCATCGACGAGGCGCTGATCGACGCCGACGGGACGCAGAACAAGGCCAATTTCGGCGCCAACGCCATTCTGGGCGTGTCGCTGGCGACCGCGAAGGCGGCCGCTCAGGCCTCCGGCCTGCCGCTCTATCGCTATGTGGGCGGCGCCAATGCGCGCATCCTGCCCGCCCCGATGATGAACATCCTCAATGGCGGCGCGCATGCCGACAATCCGGTGGATTTTCAGGAATTCATGATCATGCCCACCGGGTTTGATCGCTTCAGTGAAGCGCTGCGCGGCGGGGCGGAGATCTTCCACGCTCTGAAAAAGCAGCTCAAAGCCGATGGTCACAACACCAATGTGGGCGATGAGGGCGGGTTTGCGCCGGACCTGAAAAGCCCCGAGCACTGCCTGGACGTGATCATGAAGGCGATCGAGACCGCCGGCTACACCCCCGGCGAAGACGTGCTTCTGGCCCTGGACGTGGCGTCGACCGAGTTCTTCAAGAATGGAAAATACGTCCAGGCCGGCGCCGGGCGCACCGAGGACAGCGAAGCCTTCGCGCAGTACCTCAAAAAGCTCGTCGGCGACTATCCCATCGTCTCCATCGAGGACGGCATGGCCGAGGACGACTGGGCGGGCTGGCGCATCCTCACCGAGCTTCTGGACGGTGACTGCCAGCTGGTGGGCGACGATCTGTTCGTGACGAACCCCGAGCGCCTGGCGCGCGGCATCGAGGAGGGCGCGGCCAACGCGCTTCTGGTCAAGGTCAACCAGATCGGCACGCTGTCTGAGACCCTGGATGCGGTGGAGATGGCCCTGCGGTCCGGCTACGGCGCGGTGATGAGCCACCGCTCCGGCGAGACCGAGGACGCGACCATCGCCGACCTCGCGGTGGCCACCAATTGCGGTCAGATCAAGACCGGCTCGCTGGCGCGCGCGGACCGCACCGCAAAGTACAACCAGCTCCTGCGCATCGAAGCCGAGCTGGGCTCCACCGCGATCTACGCCGGCGGCGGCGCCGTCGCGGCGGGCTAGGGACGGCCCGAGCAGCGCATGGCGTCGATGAATCCCCGGGACCCGCGAAGCGGTGAGCCGGGGGCTTGATCCAGAGGATCTCAAGAAGTCCCGGATCACGCCTGCGGTGCATTCGGAATCCACCCCATCGAATCGCTGCTGCGACTCGATTCGCCCTAACGCTTCTTTTACGCCGCCGGCCTAGTCTTCTGATTGAACGATCCGCAAAAGGCGGGCGGTGGATGGAGACGGGCATGAACGCGCTGAAGCGGTTCGGCCTTCTTGGCGGGCTTTTGGTGATCATCGCCAATCTGAGCTATCAGGCCTGGCTCGATGAGGACGGGGTGAAGCGCCAGATGGATACGCTGGCGCGCATCGGGTCGGCCGAGGCCGAGCTCGCCGCCGTGCGGGCCCGGCGCCTCGCGCTGGAGGACCGGGTGGCGCGCCTGTCTGAAGACGCCGCGGGCGTCGATGTCGATTATCTCGAAGAGCGCGTGCGCGACGAGCTGCGCTTCGCGCATCCCCACGAGGTGGTGGTGGACATCGCGCGTCCGCCGGCGCGCTGAACATCGCCGCGCATTTACTTCGCACGCGCAACATTTTCTTTGGCTTGCCGGATCGGCGCCGCACCTGTTAAACGCTCCACCCAGCGTAAACAGGGAGCGCGGGCAATAACTTGTTCGCGTGTGAATTAAATGGCGGCTCGCAAGTCCTCCTCCTCGTCCTCCTCAAAAACCAAACTCCCGGTGACCAAGGACCAGCTTCTGGCCTGGTACAAGGACATGCTGGTGATCCGCCGGTTCGAGGAGAAGGCCGGCCAGCTCTACGGCATGGGCCTGATCGCGGGCTTCTGCCACCTCTATATCGGCCAGGAGGCCGTCGTCGTGGGGGTGCAGGGCGCGCTTGAAGAGGGCGATCAGGTCATCACCGGCTATCGCGACCACGGCCACATGCTCGCCACCGGCATGGACGCCAACGGGGTCATGGCCGAGCTGACCGGGCGCGAGGGCGGATATTCCAAGGGCAAGGGCGGGAGCATGCACATGTTCTCGCGCGACAAGCAGTTCTTCGGCGGTCACGGCATCGTCGGCGCCCAGGTGCCCATCGGCGCCGGGCTCGCCTTCGCCAACAAGTACAAGGAGAACGGCAAGATCTCCGCGACCTATTTCGGCGACGGCGCGGCCAATCAGGGCCAGGTCTATGAGGCCTTCAACATGGCCAAGCTCTGGGATCTGCCGGTGCTGTTCATCATCGAGAACAACCAGTACGCCATGGGCACCAGCGTGAAGCGGGCGAGCTCCGAAACGCATTTGTGCAAGCGCGGCGTCAGCTTCGGCATCCCCGGCAAGGAAGTCGACGGCATGGATGTGGTCGCCGTCTACGAGGCGGCGAAAGAGGCCGCCGAGCACGCGCGCACCGGCAAGGGGCCGTTCATCCTGGAGATGAAGACCTACCGCTATCGCGGCCATTCCATGTCCGATCCGGCGAAATACCGCACCCGCGACGAGGTCAACGAGTTCCGCGACACCAAGGACCCGATCGATCTCGCCCGCAAGAAGATCCTTGAACAGGGCTGGTCGGACGAGGACGCGCTGAAGGACCTCGACAAGGAGGTCAAGAAGCTCGTCAACGAAAGCGCCGAGTTCGCGAAAGAGAGCCCTGAGCCCGATCCGTCCGAGCTCTGGACCGACGTGCTGGTGGAGGGCTAGGGCGATGACCCTCGACTCAAGCCTTCTCGTCCTTTCCGTCCTGATCTTCATCGTGCAGGTGATGGTGCAGGGCGTGTTTTCAAACCTCGAGCACAAGCCGAAAGAGCTGCTCGGCCCGCGCGACCAGCTGTCCGACGGCAAGCTTGCGGCCCGCGCCAAGCGGGCGAACCAGAACATGATGGAGGCGCTGTTCATGTTCGCGCCGCTCATGCTGGTGGCGATCGCGCTGGACCGCACCAACGAGATGACGGCGCTCGGCGGCTGGCTGTTCGTGATCGGGCGCGCCGCCTACGCCCCGCTCTACTGGTTCGGCGTGCCGGTCGTGCGCACGCTCGCCTGGATCGCCGCGCTCGCCGGGATCGTGCTCGTCCTTCTTCAAGTCCTTCCGTTCTCCGGAGCCGCCTAGATGCCCATCGAAGTCCTGATGCCCGCTTTGTCGCCCACCATGGAGGAGGGCACGCTCTCGAGCTGGCTCGTGAAGGAAGGCGACACCGTCTCCTCCGGCGACGTCATCGCCGAAATCGAGACCGACAAGGCCACCATGGAGGTCGAAGCCGTCGAAGAGGGCAAGATCGGCAAGCTCCTGGTGGAGGAGGGGACCGAAGGGGTGAAGGTGAACGCGCCCATCGCGCTCCTTCTGGAGGACGACGAGGACGAAAGCGCGCTTGAGGGCTATGAGCCCGGCGGCGCGGCGAAGACCGCCGACACCAGCCCGGCCGACATGCCCGACGCCTCCAATGACGAGATCGACACAGGCGCCAACGGCGCCAAGCCGGACTCCACGCCGGCCGAGCCGGAAAAACGCAAGCAGGCGAAGGGCGAGCGCACCGACGCCGCGCCGGTGGGCGACGATCCTGAAATCCCCGACGGCGCCAAGATGGTCGAGATCACCGTGCGCGACGCCCTGCGCGACGCCATGGCCGAGGAGATGCGCCGCGACGAGCGTGTCTTCGTCATGGGCGAAGAAGTCGCCGAATACCAGGGCGCCTACAAGGTGACCCGCGAACTGCTGCAGGAGTTCGGGCCCAAGCGTGTCGTGGACACCCCGATCACCGAGCACGGCTTTGCAGGCCTCGGCGTCGGCGCCGCCTTCGGCGGGCTTCGCCCCATCGTGGAGTTCATGA
>JBKHAZ010000235.1:0-4259 GCA_046542605.1 Oceanicaulis sp.
TTAAACAGGTCAAAAACGCCGAAATGCATCAGGCTTCGCCAAGGCCTTTATCGGAGGTGAAGGCGTTGAAGCAGATGATCGTCTGCGTGTCCTTGACCCCAGGGACCGTCTGGATCTTCTGGTTCACGAACCGGCCGATATCGGCCTCGGAGTCCACGGCGAACTGCGCCAGCAGGTCGAATGCGCCGGAAACCGAATGGATTTGCCGGGTTTCCTCGACCTCGTCGACGATTTTTGAGGCGACCTCATAGGTGCGCCCCAGATCGCATTTGATGAAAATGTAGAACTGACGCATGCGACTCTCCCTTGGCCGTTCAGCTTAAAGCGAGGTGCGGACCGTCCACAGCTCGGGAAACAGGCGCAGATCCAGCGCCTTGACGAGATAACCGACGCCCGAACTGCCGCCGGTGCCGCGTCGAAACCCGATGATGCGTTCCACCGTCTTCATATGGTTGAAGCGCCATTGTTGGAATTTCTGCTCCAGATCCACGAGCTTTTCCGCGAACTCGTAGAGCTCCCAGTGTTTCGCGGTGTCGAGATACACCGCGCGCCACATCGCTTCGACGGCCGTGCTGGCGGTGTAGGGCAGCGACCAGTCGCGCTCCGTCGCCTCTGCGGGAAGGTCCATGCCCGAGCGCGCCGCGAAGCGCAGGGTCTCGTCGTAAAGGCTCGGCGCATCGAGGGCGGCGCGGACCTTCGCCTCGGCCTCCGGTTCCTTCGCGAACACGCGGGCGAGCTTCGGGTTTTTGTTTCCCAGACGGAACTCCAGGCAGCGATACTGCCAGCTCTGAAAGCCCGAGCTCTGGCCGAGCTTGTCGCGAAACGCGAGATAATCGGCCGGCGTCATGGTGGCCAGCACAGCCCAGCTTTGGGTGAGCTGTTCCTGGATGCGGGCGATGCGCGCGAGCATTTTCATCGCCGGACGCGTCTTGTCGCTGCGAACGCTTTCGATCGCCGCATCAAGCTCGTGCAGGCACAGCTTCATCCACAGCTCACTGGCCTGGTGGATGATGATGAACATCATCTCGTCGTGCTCGCCGGTAACCGGATGCTGAGCGCCGAGCACCGTGTCGATATCGAGGTATCGCCCGTAGGACAGCCCGCCTTCGGGTTCCCAGTGAATGCCTTCGCCGTCGAGATCGACGCTGGTCTTGAAGTTCTCGATCATGGCCGCGCTCCTCGCGCTTGCGTCTATCGGGCGCAGGCGCGAACGGCAAGCGCTGCAGATTCAGACCAGGCGGAAGCGCAGCGGCATCAGCCCGTCGATGCGGGCCTCGACCCGGTCGCCCCGCCTGACCGGCCCGACGCCCGCCGGGGTGCCGGTGAAAATCAGGTCGCCGGCTTCGAGCTTCACCAGGCTTGAAAGGTGCGCCACGATCTCCGATGTCGTCCAGATCATCTGGGCGAGGTCGCCGGACTGACGCGTCTCGCCGTTGACCGATAGCGCGATCGCGCCCGCGTCCATCGCGCGGCACGGCTTGAGCGCGCCCACCGGACCGGAGCAATCGAAACCCTTGGCCATGTCCCACGGCCGGCCGGTCTTCTTGGCTTGGGCTTGCAGATCGCGGCGGGCCAAGTCGACACCGACGGCGCAGGCGTAGATCAGCGAGCCGGCCGTGTCCGGCTCCAGCTCCGCCCCGCCGCCGCCCAGGGCGAGGACGAGCTCGACCTCATGGTGGAGGTCCGACGTCGCAGGCGGGTAGGGCACTGCGTCGCCGGCGCATACGGCGTCCCGCGGCTTTGAAAAGAAGAACGGCGGTTCTCGGTCGGGGTCCGACCCCATCTCCCGCGCGTGATCGGCGTAATTGCGCCCGACGCAATAGACCCGGCGCACCGGAAACTGGCCCCCGCCTTCGACGGGCAGCACGGTTTCGGCGGGCGGGGCGATCACATAGCTCGTCATTTCGATGTCCATCATCGCCCCAGTTAAGCCGGAGACATGATTCGCCACAACGCGCGTGCGCTTGGGTCCGTTTCAGCGCTGGGAGCCGGATTTAGAGGCGATGAGCCCAAACCCTTCAGCAGAATATGAAAATGCCAGACCCGCGGATCATGCCTTTTCACCGTCATCGGGCTTCGCCACGGCGCCGGAGAACCGGTGCAGCAGGTCGATCGGCATCGGGAACACGACCGTGTTCGTGCCTTCCCCGCCGAGCTCCGACAACGTCCCGAGATAGCGCAGCTGAAGCGCGCCTTCGCGCTCGCCCAGGATCTGGGCGGCTTCGGCCAGCTTCGTCGCGGCCTGCTGCTCGCCTTCGGCCGAGATCACCTTCGCGCGCCGCTCGCGTTCGGCTTCGGCCTGCTTGGCGATCGCGCGGATCATCGACGGGTCGAGATCCACGTGTTTGATCTCGACATTGGCCACCTTCACGCCCCAGGCTTCGGTCTGCTCATCGAGGATTTTCTGGATGTCCGAGTTCAGCTTGTCGCGCTCGGCCAGCATCTCATCGAGATCGTGCTTGCCCAGAACGCTGCGCAGGGTGGTCTGGGCGAGCTGGCTGGTCGCCATGCGGAAATCTTCGACCTGGTTGATGGCTTTCTGGGCATCAATGATGCGGTAATAAAGCACCGCATTCACCTTCACGGACACGTTATCCTGGCTGATGACGTCCTGGCTCGGCACGTCTTCGGCCACAGTGCGGATGTCCACCTTCACCATCTGCTGCAGGAAGGGGATGAGGATAATCAGGCCTGGACCCGAGGTCCCGGTGTAGCGCCCGAGCGTGTAGATCACCGCGCGCTCATACTCGCGCAGGATCTTGAAGACCTGGAAAAGTAGCGAAATCGCGATGACCGCCAGCGCGATCCAGAAGCCCAAATTGACGCCGATCTCGGCCATGGTACGTCCTCCAGTCACTCCGCCGCGCGGAGCCTCAAACCTTCTTCACTTTCAGCGTCAGCCCGGAAAGACCGGTGACCTTCACCGCATCGCCGGGCGCCAGCTTGTCCTTTGATGTGGCCCGCCAGCGTTCGCCGTCCACCTGAACGTGACCGGCGTCGCCCTCCCAATCGAGGACACGCCCCTCCAGACCAATGAGTCCCTTGTCGCCGGTGACGACCTTGCGACCCTGCGCGGCGAGCCCGAAGCTGACGAGTAGGAAGGACGTGACGCCGAGCACGGCGGTGGAGCCGGCGATCAGGCGCCAGTCGAGCTGGAAGGCCTCGACCTCGGTGTCCATGAGCATGACCGCCCCGATGGCGAAGGCGGCCAGGCCGCCAAGGGCGAGAAGGCCCGAACTCGCCACGAAGGCTTCCGCCAACAGAAGAGCGATCCCCAACACGATCAGCGCCGCGCCGGCGTAGTTCACCGGAAGCGTGTTGAGCGCGTAAAGCCCGACGATGAGGCATATCACGCCGGCGATCGCCGTGATCGGTTCAAGCCCGTTATAGAAACTCACCAGAAGGCCGATAAAGCCGAGATTCATGAGCAGAAAGGCGATGTTCGGGTCGGTGATCGTGGCGAGAATCTCCTCGGCGAAGGTCTTTTCGAGCGCTTCGACTTGCGCGCCTTCGAGCGCCAGGGCGACGCCGCGGCCGTCTTGGAGCTGAATCTCGCGTCCGGAAGCCTGGAAAAGAAGGTCCTCGAGGCTCGTCGCGACGATCTCGACGACGCCGAGGGCGAGCGCTTCTTCCGCCGAAGCGCTGACACCCTCGCGGACGGCCTGTTCGGCCCAGTCGGCGTTACGCCCGCGAAGCACCGCGAGCGAGCGCATATAGGCGGCGGCGTCGTTGACGACCTTGTTGCGCATGGCTTGATCATTGTCCGCCGCGGGCGCCGTTTCGCCGTCGCTTGAGCCTTCGCCGCCGTCGCCGTTCGGCGCCGGGGGCTCAGCCGGGGCGGGGCCGCCCGGCGCGCCGCCCATCTGGACCGGCGTCGCCGCGCCGATGCTCGTGCCCGGCGCCATGGCGGCCAGATGGCTGGCGTAGGTGATGAATGCTCCCGCGCTCGCCGCGCGCGCTCCGCTCGGAGCGACGTAAACGATCACCGGAAGGCCCGCGTTCAAGATCGCCTGGTTGATGTCGCGGGTCGCCGCGTCCAGTCCTCCGGGCGTATCCATGGTGATGATCAGCGCCGCGCCCCCGTTCCGGTCCGCCTCGTCGATGCTGCGCGCGATATAAGCCGCGGTCGCAGGCCCGATCGCGCCGGTCATTTCCGCTGTGAAGACCGTCTCGCCGGCCGACTGGCGGGCGAGCCCGGAGACCGAGGTCAGAAATAGACCGCTCAGGATCAGCATCGCCGCGGCGAATCCAACCGTCTT
>JBKHAZ010000236.1:0-4235 GCA_046542605.1 Oceanicaulis sp.
GCCCGACTTCCCCGGCATGGAGGATTTCGCCGGCGAGATCGTCCATCCCCAGAAATGGCGCGAAGACCAGCCCTATGCGGGCAAGCGGGTGGTGATCATCGGCTCGGGCGCCACGGCGATCACGCTGGTGCCCTCCATGGCCGGAAAGGCCGCCCACGTCACCATGCTGCAGCGCTCGCCCAGCTACATCGCCGCGCGTCCCTCGCGCGACGCGATCGCCGACGCCCTGCGCAAGGTTTTGCCCGGCCGGACCGCCTACTCGATCACGCGGGCGAAAAACGTGCTCATGGCGATCTTCTTCTTCAATCTGGCGCGCAAGGCCCCGGACTTCGTGAAGAAGGGCGTCCTCAAGGAAATCAGAAAGATACTGGGCGAGGACTTCCCGGTCGAGAAACACTTCTCGCCCGCCTACAATCCGTGGGATCAGCGCTTCTGCCTGGCGCCGGAAGGGGATTTCTTCGAGGCGCTGAAAACCGACAAGGCCGACATCGTCACCGGCCATATCGAGCGCTTCACCAGGACCGGCGTTCAGCTCAAATCCGGTGAACATCTGGACGCCGACCTGATCATCCCGGCCACCGGGCTGTCCATGCAGGTGGGCGGCGCGGTCGAGATTTCCGTAGACGGACAGCCCTTCCATGCGCCCGGCCACGTGACCTATCGCGGCATGATGTTGTCGGACGTGCCGAACATGGCGCTGGCGTTCGGCTACACCAACGCCAGCTGGACGCTGAAGATCGATCTGACCTGCGAGCGGGTCTGCCGCATGCTCAATCACATGGAGAAGACCGGCGCGGACTACGCCGTGCCCGAACCGCCCGCCGACCTGGAGACCCTGCCGCTGCTGGATTTCTCCTCCGGCTATGTCCAGCGCGCCCTGCCGGGCCTGCCGCGCATGGGGGCGACCCAGCCCTGGCGGACGTATCAAAACTATATCAAGGACATGCTCACCATCCGCTACGGCAAGCTGGATGACGGCCATATCCGGTTCGGGCGCGCCGGGGACCGGGCGAGACTGGGACCGGTCGAGACCGAAACCGCGCAGGCGGCCGAGTAGGCTCGACGCGCCCGCCGCATCGCGCCAGTGTGACGGCCATGGACAAGGATGCCTACAAAGCCGCGCTACACGGGCTGCAGATCGGTCTGGTCGATCTTCAGCGGCGGATCATCGCCGAAGAACGCCGCCTGCTGGTGATCTTCGAAGGCCGCGACGCGGCCGGCAAGGACGGCGTGATCAAGCGCATCGTGGAGCACCAGTCGCCGCGCGACACCCGGGTGGTTGCGCTCGGCAAACCTACAGAGCGCGACCGGTCGAGCTGGTATTTTCAGCGCTGGGTCAGCCATCTGCCCGCCGGCGGCGAGTTCGTCCTGTTCAACCGGTCCTGGTATAACCGGGCCGGCGTCGAGCGCGTGATGGGGTATTGCAGCGAAGCCGAATACGCGCGCTTCATGAGTGACGTGGACGCCTTCGAGCGGCTGCTTGCCGACGAAGGCCTGATCGTCCTGAAATACTATCTCGACATCTCGCGCGAAGAACAGGCGCGACGGCTCGAGGACCGGCGAACCAATCCGCTGAAGCGGTGGAAGATCTCTCCTGTGGATGCGGTGGCGCTGGAAAAGTTCGACGCCTACACCCAGGCGCGCGACGCCATGCTGGCCGCCAGCGGCGCGGCGATCCCGTGGCGCGTGGTGCGCGCCGACGACAAGCGGCGGGCCCGCCTCGCCGTGATCCGCGACATCCTGGCCTCGACGCCGGCCGAAGGCCTCGGCGCCCCGATCGACCCGGCCGATACCGACGTGCTGCGCCGCTGGCGTCCCGGCGACCGGCCGGGCGACTTCCTGGCTTCCTGACTCATGCCGCAGACGGAGACCGCCATGGGCTGGGCCCTCGCCATCGACAAGGCCGACATATCAGACGCCACGCTCATCGAAACGCGAAGCGCGCCCCTGGAGGACGGCCAGGCGCGCCTCGCCGTGCGCCGCTTCGCCATGACGGCCAACAACATCACCTACGCCGCCTTCGGCGCGATCATGCGCTATTGGGAGTTCTTCCCCGGCGGGGACGCCGGACACCTGCCGGTCTGGGGCTTCGCCGAAGTGACGGAAACCCGGGCGGACGGTCTTGAGACGGGAGAGCGGATCTACGGGTATTTTCCGGCGGCGGACGAATTGATCGTGGAGCCGGCGCGCATCGGCGCGGGCTCCTTCATCGACGCCTCGCCCCACCGCGCCGATCTGCCGGCGGCCTATAACCGCTACACCCGGTGCAAGGGCGATCCGGGCTACACGCCCGAGCGCGAAGCGGTGCAGATGGTGCTGCAGCCGCTGTTTCTGACCAGCTGGCTAATTGATCTTCATTTGCGCGAAGAAGCGGTCTTCGGCGCGAGCCGGGTCTCGCTCACCAGCGCATCGAGCAAGACCGCACTCGCGCTCGCCTGGCTTCTGCACCGCAACCGGCCCGAGGGCGTGTCGGTCGAGGCGATGACATCGAACCGCTCGCAGGTCTTCGTGGCGCACACGGGGTTCTACGACACGGTCACGCTCTACGGCGATCTTGATGCTCTGCAAGCCGACCCCAAACGCCTGATCGTCGATTTCGCCGGCGATCACCAGATCACCACCGGCATCCACAACGCGCTCGGCGACGCGCTCGCCGCCGACATCCGGGTGGGCGCGGCCCATTGGGAGCATGCGGCGCCGCCAAAGGGCCTGCCGGGGCCGAAACCGGTCTTCTTCTTCGCGCCCGACCACGTGGCGCGGCGCATCTGCGAATGGGGGCCGGGCGAGTTCGCCAAGCGCTACGCCGCGGACTGGACGGCGTTCGCCGAAGAGGGCGCGCGCCTGTTCGAGGAAGAGGAGCTCTCCGGCGGCGAAGGCGCGCTGGAAGCCTATACCCGCCTCATCACCAACACCGCCTCGCCCGAAGCGGCGATGACGGTGCGGGTCTAGCCGGACGTCATGGCTCTCGAAAAGCCGGCGCGGCCGCCCTCTGCGTCCGCTGCGCGGACACCTTCCCCACTCAGGGGGAGGACAAAGAACGGCGCCTACCCCCGGTCCGTCCACACGATGCGGTAAAGATCGAACCGCCGGTCCCTCAAGTTCCGCACGGTGCCCGAACGGCGCGCCTCGTTCAGCGCGTCGAGATGCAGGTCGGCGACCGCGATGGTCTCCACGTTCTCGCTGGCCTCGGCCGCCAGCCCGTCGCGGGCGAAGGGATAGTCGCACGGCGTGATCACCGCGGCCTGGGCGTAGTTCACGTCCATGTTCTCCACGCCGGGCAGATTGCCCACATTGCCCGCGGTGACGAGATAGATCTGGTTCTCGATGGCGCGCGCATGGGCGCAGTAGCGCACCCGCAAATGGCCCGGCCGGTCGTCGGTGGCGTAAGGCACGAAGATGATCTTCGCGCCCTCGTCCACCAGGCGCCGGGCGAGTTCGGGGAACTCCGCGTCATAGCAGATCAGCACGCCGATCTGGCCGCAATCGGTGGGGATGGAGGCCACGGTGTCGCCGCCCTTGATGTTCCACCAGTATTTCTCGTTCGGCGTGGGGTGGATCTTTTCCTGGGCGTGGACCGAGCCGTCGCGCAGGAAGACATAGGCGACGTTCTGGATATCCCCGTCATCGGTCTTGGTGGGGTGGGAGCCGCCGACGATGTTGATGTTGTAACGCACCGCCATCCGGCTCATGTGCTCGATGAAGCGCGGGGTGTGTTTCGACAGCGCGGCGATGCTCTCCTCGGGCGAGAGGCGGCGCTTCTCCAGCGCCAGAAGCGCCACGGTGAACATCTCCGGGAACAGGCAGAAATCGGCGCGATAGTCCGCGCACACGTCGACGAAATATTCGACGTTCTTCTCAAACTCGGCCACGGTCTCCACCGCGCGCATCTGGTACTGCACCGCGGCGACGCGCACCGTGGACGCCCAAGGCCGCGAGGGGCCGGACGCGCCCTCCTCCCAGCTGGGATTGCGCCAGACCATGCGCGCGGCGTGACCGGCGCTGTCGATGTCTTCGGGATAGTATTTGCGCAAGACGCCGGCGGGCTCATAGCCCATGCGCATCTGGAACTCGAGCACGGGATCCTTGATCTCGCGCGCCTCCACCGCGGCGAGATAGGCCTCCGGCGTCTTGTAGGTGCGCCGCTTGCGCTTGAACCCGGACAGCCGGCCGCCGAACACGACGCCTTTCAGGTCCCAGTCTTCACAAAGCGCCACGCGGGCGTCGTAGAGCCGCTG
>JBKHAZ010000237.1:0-4171 GCA_046542605.1 Oceanicaulis sp.
ACGCGGCGCCGGCGAAGGCGATCCAGCTGCCGCCGCCGGCAGACGGTTCGGCGGAGCCCTCGATCGGCGTGCGCGCCGGCGGCTGGTCGCGCCGCTCGGTCAGCGCGCCGCCGGCGGGCGTGTCGAATCCGGGATCTTCGGCCGTTTCTGCGGCCGTCGACCAGTGTTCGTCGCGATCGGAAGCGTCTTTCGCGGCCATGGCGGCTCGTCGTCTCCCCGCCGCGTCGCGCGCGGCGTCATCCACACCCTATGTCCATTCTTCCTTGAGTCGGCGTGCAAAGCCGCCGCGGGAAGAGGCGCCAGGCTGTTTTACGTGTGATTTGCGCCCAGTTAAAGCACGGGCAGCCGGGCGGAGGCGGGCGCGGCGCCGCAATCCTCGACCGTCTGGAAGCGCGCTTCGGCGTATTCGCCCTGCGCATCGGCGTATTCGACATAGGCGGCGGGCTGGAAGCGCACCGGCTCGCACTCTTCCTCACGCTCATAGCCGAAGCCGATCAGCGACAGGGCTGCGGCGGCGACCAGGTGGAGGATGTCGATCACGATCTGCATAGATCGGCCATACGCGCGCAAGCCGCCGCCTGCAAGCGAAACCCGACGGCGCCAACATGAAACCTTGGTAAGGAAGGACGCCCGGGCCCTGTGCGGCGGCTTGCCATCGCCCGGTTTCGAGGCGAGTTTGAGCCAGGCGAACCGATCAGGGTGGAGGGGGGCGATGAGCGAGACCGGGGCGAACACCAATCCGGCGCAAGGCGCTGCGGCGGGCACCGCGCTGTCCGCCGCTCCGGTGGCCGGCGGCGATCGTCACGAGAGCCTGGACGTCTTACGCGGGCTCGCCGTGCTGGGCATCCTGATGGTCAATATCCAGGCCTTCATGATGTATTCCAACGCCTATATCTATCCGCCCGCCCACATGGACGCGACCGGCGCGAACGCCACCGCCTGGCTTGTCATGCACGTCTTTTTCGAACTCAAGTTCATCACCTTGTTCTCCGCCCTGTTCGGCGCGGGCGTGGTGATGATGGTGGGCGAGGCGCGCGACGCGTCCAAGCGTCTGCATTTCTCGCGCATGCGGTGGCTTCTGGTGTTCGGCCTGGTGCACATGTTCGGTCTGTGGTTCGGCGACATCCTGACCATGTATGCGATCGCCGGCTTCATCATCGTCTTCTTCCGCCACATGAGCCCGGCGAAGCTGATCGTCTGGGGGCTGATCTGGATCACCATCTCCGGCTTGCTGTTCACCGCGCTGCTGGGCTCGTTCGCGCTGGTCCCGGAAGAGGCGGGCATGAGCGATGTGGACTTCGGCATGCGCCTTGAACCCGACGCGCTGCAGGAGCTTGTCGCGGCCTATCACGGGGGCTTTCTTTCGAGTCGGATCCCCAACGCCATGAACGGGGTGATGAGCCTGTTCACGCTTCCCTTCTTCGGCGGGCGGATCATCGGGGTGATGTTCATCGGCATGGCGCTGTTCAAGCTCGGCTTCCTCACCGCGAAATGGAGCGCGCGGGGCTATCTGGCGGCGATGACGGCCGGGCTCGGGCTCGGCCTGCCCTTGGTGGCCTGGGGCGGGCTCGGCGCAGTGGACTCCGGCTTCGCGCTGGACGAGCTGTGGCGCCACACCGCCACGAATTATGCCGGCAGCCTGCTGATGGCGTTCGGATACGCCTCCGCGATCATGCTGATCTGCAAGGCGCCCTGGCTGAAGCTTCTGCGCCTGCCCTTCGCCGCGGCCGGGCGCATGGCGTTCACCAATTACCTGACCCAGACCCTGGTGATGGTCGCGCTCGCCACCGGCGTGTTCGGCCCCGCCCTGTTCGGCGAGCTGGAGCGGACCCAGCAGGTTCAGCTTGTGCTCGTGGTCTGGGCGGTCCAGCTCATCGTGTCGCCAATCTGGCTGGCGGTTTTCCGCTTCGGCCCGTTCGAGTGGCTCTGGCGCTCCTTGAGCTACGGCAGGCCGCAGCCCATCCTTAAAGCGCGTCCGGCGAAAGCCGAGCCGGCCTGACGTGGCGGCGGGCGCTGTGCGGGCCGGCGATCTGATCGCCGTCTACGGCCTGTTGCGGGCCGGAGAGATGGGGTTTGAGCAGTTCGGCCTCGCCCACGCCTTCCGGGACGCCGGGCCGTGCGTCCTGAAGGGCGAGCTCTTCGATCTCGGCCGCTATCCCGGCCTTGTGCAGGGCGAGGGCCGCGTGATCGGCGAACTCTTCGAAGTGCTCGACCCTTCGGTCATGGCCCGGCTCGACGCCTGGGAGGATTACTGGCCGGACGATCCGGCCCGCTCGCGCTATGAACGGCGACAGACCGCCTTGATCGAGCCGGCCGGGCGCAACGCCTGGGTCTATGTCTGGGCTCTCGGGCTGCAGGGCGCGACGCGGATCGAAAGCGGGGACTGGCTGACGCGCTAATCCTTCGGCGCGTCGGGCTGGTGCTCGGGCGCGGCGCGTTCGAACGGGGGCAGGGCCCGCCCCGCGGCGTCGGCGGCCAGAAGGCGGGGATAGCGGTCCAGCGCCACGCCGAAGCGGCGCGCATTATACATCTGCGGCAAAAGGTAGACCTCCGCCAGCGTCGGCGACCCGCCGAACAAAAAGCCGTCCTTTCCGCCCGCGTTCTCGGCCAGCTGTTCCAGCGCGTCGAACCCGGCGGCGATCCAGTGGCGCGCCCAGGCCTGCGCCCCGTCCTGGTCGGCGCCGTAATCGGTCTTCACCTTCTTCATCACGCGCAGATTCTGGATCGGATGGATGTCGCAGCCGATCGCGGCCGCAAACGCGCGCACCCTGGCCCGGTCCAGCGGATCGGCGGGCAGGAGCGGTTTGTCGGGAAACACCTCCTCCAGCCATTCCAGGATCGCCGGGCTCTGGGTGAGGATGTGTCCGTCCGCCTCCAGCGCCGGCACCAGGCCTTGCGGGTTTTTCGTCTTATAGCCGGGCGCGGACTGTTCGCCCGCCACCAGGTTCACCGGCGCATAGGTGTAATCGAGCCCCTTCCAGTTCAGCGCCAGGCGCAGCCTGTAGGTCGTGCCGGAGCGGAAATAACCATGCAGAACCAGCTTCATGCCTGTCTCCCTCAGCCCGCGGCGCCGCACGGGGGTGAAATTAGTTGCAAATGATACTATTTTCGGCGAGCAACGATGCGCGCGCGACGCGGCGAACTCAAGCCCCGCGCAGTCCTGAAAGCCTCGAGGAGCGATTATGGCCGATCTGTTCGAAAACCCGCTGGGCACCGACGGGTTCGAATTCGTCGAATTCACCAGTCCCGAGCCGGAAAAGCTGGAAGAGCTGTTCAAGCTCCTGGGCTTCACCCCGGTCGCCAGGCACAAGAGCCGGAACATCACCCGCTTCAAGCAGGGCGACATCACCTTCCTGGTCAATCGCGAGGATGAAGGCCAGGCCGCCGAGTTCCGCGCCGCCCACGGGCCGAGCGCGAACGCCATGGCGTTCCGCGTGAAGGACGCGCAGGCCGCCTATAAGGACGCGCTGGAGCGCGGCGCCAAGCCGTTCACCGAAGGGCTGTGGACCGATCAGATCCCGGCGATCCACGGCATCGGCGGCTCGGTGCTCTATCTCGTGGATAAGTATTCCGACGATCTCTACGCCGAGGAATTCGAGCCCACCGGCGAAGTCGATGACGGCGGCGCGGGCCTCGAAGTCCTCGACCACCTGACCCACAACGTGTTCAACGGCAATATGGACACCTGGGCGGGCTTCTACGAAGACGTCTTCAACTTCCGCGAAATCCGCTATTTCGACATCAAGGGCCAGCACACCGGTCTTCTCTCGCGCGCCATGACGGGCCCGTGCGGCAAGCTGAAGATCCCGCTGAACGAAAGCTCCGACGACCAGAGCCAGATCAGCGAGTATCTGCGCGAATACAATGGCGAGGGCATCCAGCACATCGCGCTGACCACGCCGGACATCTACAAGACCGTCGAGCAGCTGCGCGAGAACGGCGTGGAGTTCCAGTCCACGCCGGAAACCTATTACGAACTCGTCGACGAACGTGTGCCGGGCCATGGCGAGGACCTGGACCGTCTGAAGAAGAACTCGATCCTGGTGGACGGCGATCCGGAGAACGGTGACGGCCTGCTGCTGCAGATCTTCACCACCACCAATATCGGCCCGATCTTCTTCGAGATCATCCAGCGCAAGGGCAATGAAGGCTTTGGCGAGGGCAATTTCAA
>JBKHAZ010000238.1:0-4169 GCA_046542605.1 Oceanicaulis sp.
GAGCAGCGGTTTTGTAAACCGAAGGTCGGGGGTTCGAGTCCCTCAACCGGCGCCGCTCCAATCTGGTCTCCTTCGCGTCCGCTCAGTCGATCCTCGCTGCGCATGGGCGAGCCATGCTCTTGCGGGCGGACGGTTGCGCTTGCGGCCTGGAGGGAACTTGCGCGGGCGCCTGCGGTTGGCTCTGACGTTTTGCAGTTCAGGCGCAGGCCATGTGGAGCTGGATCACCGAGCATTCCGGCGCGCTCACCGTCTTCGCCAATTGGGTGATGGCGGGAATCTGGCTCGCCTGCCTGCAGATTGTTCTGGCTAGCTTTCAGCGCTCCGACCGGGCGGTGGTCCAAGTCGGCATGGCCGACGACGGCGAGGGCGACGCGCGCTGCATCGTGTCGAACATGGGCTCGGACACGGTGCATGTCATTGCGGTGCTGGTGGATTTGGAGCGTGAGACCTTCACCGCCATGGTCACCGACCGCAAGAAGCGGGAACCGTCCGAGGCCGGCGATTTTCGCGACCGCACCAATCAGGGCCCGCTGGGCGGCGGCGAGGCGGCCGATATCGGCGCTTTGCGCTCCTTGGCCCGGCGCGAGGAGGTGACCCTTGAGGAGTGCAGCGCCGTCACCGTCACCGGAGCCATGGCCGCTCAGCAGGCGCAGAAGCTCCATGGCGGGTTCAAACGCCTCGCCATCAAGCGCGGCGAAGACGGCGATCTGTGCTTCTCCTCGCCGGACTTGCTCACCCGCCAGATCAAGAAACGCAAACGCCGAAACCGTCTGCACGCCCTGATCACAGGCGAGGGGACGAGCGCCGGGGCCTAAAGCCTGAACCAGCGGTTCGCGGAGTCGCTCAAGCGTTGTCCTCCCCGCGCCGCCGGGCCTCCTGCTCCCTCTGCTGGCGCAGGCTCAACGGGCGCATGTCCACCCAGACTTCCTCGATATAATCCAGGCAGGCCTGCTTGGAGCGCGGTTCGCCGACGACGGTCCAGCCCAGAGGAAGCTGCTCCCGGTCGGCGGGCCAGATCGAATACTGGTCTTCGCGGTTTACGATGACCCTGTAGAGCCGGTCGTCATCGTCGTCGCTTGCATCTGTGGGCATGGCGTGCGTCCTCTTAGCAGCCTCGCGCCCGGCGCGCCGGGCCTGCAGCCGTCCTGACGGTGACCGCGCCGCCCCAGGCTGTCAACGCCGCGCCGGCTTCAGGTCAAGCGCCTGGCGGATCGCCCCTGTCGCGGTCTTCGGGAAGCGGCGCCGGGGTCGCGGCGCAAAGGGCGCGCAAGGCGTCCTTCAGTCCTTCCTCAAGCGTCGGGTGATAGATCGGAAGCTTGAGCAGATCGGACGCGGTCTCGCCCCGTTCGATCGCCCAGGCGATGAGATGCGCGGCGTGATCGCCGCCGGGCATGGCCATGACCGCGCCGGTGAGCCGTCCTTCGCCTGTCTTGGCGTAGAGCCGCGCAAGCCCCTCATTGCAGGCCTCCACCTTCGCGCGCCCCTGGTCGCGGAAATCGGCCTCGCCGACGACATGGCCGTCGCCGGGCGGCGCGCCGATGACGGCGACGGGCGGATCGGTGAAGATGATCTGCAGCGCGGTCGCGCGTTCGGCCTTCGCCACGGCGGGCCAGGCCACGGCGTTGCGTCCGGCCATCGCGCCCTCGTCAGAGGCTTCGTGCAGCACCGGCGCGACTGCGTTGGCGTCGCCGGCGATGAACACCGGCGCGTCGCCGCATTGCAGGGTTTCGGCGTCGAAACACGGCGCGCCGCTGTCGCTGAGCTCGAGGCCTGTGGTCTCAAGACCCAGGCCGTCGAGCATCGGCGGACGGCCTGCGGCGACGAGCACGCGCTCGAAGATCTCCTCACCGCCGTCCCAGCGTATGCGCACGCCGTCGGCGTCCGCTGCAGGCTGCGGGTCCACGCCCAGGTGAATGGCGAACTCCTGCGACAGCGCGTCGTGCAGGCGCTCGGCCACGGCCGCGTCGTGCAGATGAGCGAGGGTCTCGGCGCAGTCGAACAGGGCGACCTTCACCCCGAGCCGGGCCATCGCCTGGGCCAGCTCAAGCCCCACTGAACCGGACCCGATCACCGCCAGCGAGGCCGGCAGGTCTTCAAGGTCGAAGATCGTCTCATGGGTCAGAACCCGGTCGCTCAGGCCTCGAAAAGGCTCCGGAATTTGCGGCGCGGCGCCGGTGGCGATCACCACTGCGCCGGCTTGAAGCGTGCGCCCGTCATCGAGCGCAAGCGTGGTCGTAGCGGTGAAACGGGCGCGCGCCTGGATTTTCACCGCGTCGGGCAGCTCGGCGATGCTCGACTGCGTCGTCTCGATGAAATGATCGCGCATGCGCTGCACGCGCGCCATGACGGCTTTCCCGTCGATGGCCGGCGCGCCGTCGCCCACGCCCATATTGCTCGCCTTGCGCACATCTTTTGCAGCGTTGGCGGCGGCGATGAGGAGCTTGGAGGGCATGCAGCCGGCCGTGGCGCATAGCGTGCCGGCGAAGTCCGGGTCGATGAGCCGGGTCGTCGCTCCGGCCTCGCGCGCGCTGCGCTCGGCGGCGAGACCGGCCGTGCCGGCGCCGATCACGGCGACGTCGCAAGTCAGGTCCGCCATCTAGAACAGGGCGATGGCTTTGATGTTGACGAACTCCTTCATCCCGAACCCGCCGTGTTCGCGGCCATATCCGGAGTTTTTGACACCGCCGAAGGGCATGTTGGGCTGGGCGACGTTGAAGCCGTTGATGAACACCATGCCGGTGTCGAAATGATCGCGCGCCATTTTCAGCGCCTTGTCCTCGTCCTTGGAGAAGATGCCTCCGCCAAGGCCGTAGCGGCTGTCATTGGCGATGCGCATGGCGTCGGCGTCGTCCTTGGCGCGGATCACCGACGCGACGGGGCCGAACAGCTCATCGTCATAGGCGGGCTGGCCCGGCTTCACGTCGGCGAGCACGGTCGCGGGATAATAAAAGCCCGTCATGTCCGGGATACGGCCGCCGCACAGCACCGTCGCACCGTCCTTCACGCTTTTCTCCACCTGGTCGGCGAGGGTGTCGCGCAAATCCTCGCGGGCGATGGGGCCGAGCTCGGTCTCGCTGTCGGTGGGGTCGCCCATCTTGATCGCGTCCATGGCCGCGACGAACTTCTCCATGAAGGCGTCATAGACCTTGTCGGTGACGATGAAGCGCTTGGCGCTCACGCAGGTTTCGCCGTTATTGAACAGCCGGCCCTGCACGCAATGCTTCACTGCGGTGTCGAGATCGGCGTCCTCAAGCACCAGATAGGCGTCGTTTGAGCCCAGCTCGAGCACCGTCTTCTTCAGCGCCTCGCCGGCGGTCTTGCCGACGATCTTGCCCGCTCCGTCGCTTCCGGTGAGCGTGACGCCGCGCACCTTGTCATGAGCGATGATCTTGTCGGACTGATCGTGATCGATGAACAAGAGGGTGAAGAGATGGTCCGGCAGGCCCGCGCGCTCATAGAGGTCGCGCAGGAAAATGCCGCTGCCGGTGCAGGATGCCGCGTGCTTCAACAGAACCCCGTTTCCCGCCATGAGATTGGCGATGGAGTAGCGCACCGCCTGATAGCACGGGAAATTCCACGGCTGGATGCCGTAGATCACGCCGATCGGCGCGTAACTCACAAGGCCGCGCTTGCCGGGCGAATAATCCCGCTCCTCGTCGGCGAGCTCTGTGGGCCCGAGATCGGCGGTGTAGTCGCAGATCGCCGCGCACAGCTCGGCCTCGGCCTTGCCGTCGGAGAGGAGCTTGCCCGTCTCCTCGGTCATCAGTTTTGCGAAGTCGTCCGCGTTCTCGCGCAATTCCCGGCCGATGGCGCGGATGACCTGGGCGCGCGCGTCCAGGCTTTTCAGCCGCCAGTCGGTGAAGGCGGCGTGGCAGCGCTCCACCGCCTCGAAGGCCTCCTCGTCGCTCATCCGGTCATAGGTCTTGATGACCTGTTCGGTGGCCGGGTTGATGGTCTGAATCTGGCTCGCCATGGCTGCGCTCCGTATCGGGGAAGAAGCGGGGCGAACGTGTGGGGCGGGGCGGCGTTCCGCCGGCGCGCCGGCCGGGGCTAGGGCAGGATCGGGGTGGTGAAGCCGACGGGCTTGACCGCCATCACCGAGCCGGGCGCGGCGTTAAGGATGTTTTCCGCGGTGTTGCCGATGATCACGCCGCGAAGGCCGGTGCGCG
>JBKHAZ010000239.1:0-4145 GCA_046542605.1 Oceanicaulis sp.
CGCGTCGGCGACGCGGTGAAGGTGGGCTCGGGCGACAAATGGATGGAGATCCTCGGCTGCGGCATGGTGCACCCGAACGTGATCGCCGCCTGCGGGCTTGATCCGGAGGAATATCAGGGTTTCGCCTTCGGCATGGGCGTGGATCGCCTGGCCATGCTGAAATACGGCATGAGCGATCTGCGCCCCTTCTTCGAACCGGACGCGCGATGGCTCTCCCATTACGGCTTCAACCCGCTTTTGCAGGCGAACCTGGCGACGGGGCTGTCTTGAGATGAGCGAGGGCGGGCCTTCACAGCTGCGCCTCCCCTTTAAAGAATTCGACGCCCAGATGCGCATCGCCGCCCCGCGGCTTCAGTGACGAGTTGACCGATGAAATTCACCCTCTCCTGGCTCAAAGAGCATCTCGACACCGACCTCCCGCTCGACGATCTCGCCGAGGCCATGACCATGGCGGGCCTGGAGATCGAGGAGATCGACAATCCGGCCGAGAAGCTCGCCGAGTTCACTGTCGCCCATGTGAAGGCCGCCGAGCCGCACCCGGACGCCGACCGGCTGCGCGTGTGCACGGTGGAGACGAAGGACGGGGAGAAGCAGATCGTCTGCGGCGCGCCCAATGCGCGCGCCGGCATGACGGCGATCTACGCGCCGCTGGGAACCTACATTCCCGGCCTCGACTTCGCGCTGGATAAAAAGCCGCGCAGGATTCGCGGGATCGAAAGCCACGGCATGCTCTGCTCCACCAAGGAGATCGAGGCGGGCGAAGACCATGACGGCATCGCCGACCTTGAGGGCGACTGGCCGGTGGGCGCGCCCGCGGCGCAGGCGCTGGGTCTCGACGATCCGGTCATCGATTTTGAAGTCACCCCGAACCGGCCCGATTGGCTCGGCGTCCACGGCATCGCCCGCGATCTCGCCGCGGCGGGCGCAGGCACGCTGAAGACCGGGCCGATTGAGGAGATCCGGGGCGAGGGCGCCTGTTCGGTGACGATCGAACTGGACTGGCCTGAGGCCTGCCCGATCTTCGCCGGCCGGGTGATCAGCGGCGTGAAGAACGGCCCCTCGCCGGACTGGCTGCAGCAGCGCCTGACCGCCATCGGGCTTCGTCCGATCAACCTCCTGGCCGACGTGACGAATTACGTCTCCTACGACCGGGCGCGTCCGCTGCACGTCTATGACCGGACAAAGATCGGCGACCGGATTACGGCGCGCGGGGGACGCGGCGCGGCGGATAAGTTCGAGGCGCTCGACGGGCGGGACTATGAACCGCTTGAGCACCACTGCGTGATCGCCGACGAGCGCGCTTGCCTGGGCCTCGGCGGCGTCATGGGCGGCGAAGACAGCGGCTGCACCGACGCCACCACCGAGGTCTTCATCGAAAGCGCCTGGTTCGATCCCTCCGTCACCCGTGTCACCGCGCGCGAGCTGGGGATCGACTCAGACGCCAAGTACCGGTTTGAGCGCGGCGTCGATCCGGAAAGCGTGCTCGACGGCCTGCATCTGGCCACCGCGCTGATCCTGAAGTACGGCGGCGGGACCGCCAGCGAGGTGACGGTCGCGGGCGAAGCGCCGGCACGGCCCGAACCGATCGCCTTCGACCCTGCGCGGGTGAAGAAGCTGCTGGGCCTGGAACTCGGCGACGACAGGATCGAGGCGATCCTCGTCTCGCTCGGCTTCGGGGTGGAGCGCGGCTCGCCCTGGACGGTGTCGGTTCCCAGCTGGCGGCGCGATTGTTCGCAGGCCGCCGATCTGATCGAGGAAATCGCGCGCATCGCCGGCTATGACAGCCTGCCGGTGGTGAGCTTCAAGCGCATCGAGGGCGAACGCTTCGAGGCGCCCGCGACCGAGCTGCAGAACCGGGTGCGCGCGAGCCGCCGGGCCGTGGCCCTGCGCGGCTATCAAGAGGCGATCACCTGGTCGTTCTGCCGCCATGACGAGGCGGCCCTGTTCGGCGGCGCGGGGCCGGGCCTGGCGCTCGCCAATCCGATCAGCTCGGAGCTCGACGTGATGCGCCCCAGCGCGCTGATCCACCTGCTCAAATCGGTGCAGAAAAGCGCCGACCGCGGCATGGAGGACGCACGCTATTTCGAGGCCGGGCCCATCTATATCGACGACAGCCCGAAGGGGCAGAAGACCGTGATCGCCGGCGTGCGCCGCGTGGTGGCCGGGCGCGACTGGCGCGGAACGCAAGCGCCGGACGTGTTCGACGTCAAGGCCGACGCGCTCGCCGCGCTGGCGGCCGCCGGCGGTCCCGCGGACACCGTCCAGATCAGCGCCGACGCGCGCGCCTGGTGGCATCCCGGCCGCTCCGGCGTCCTGCGCCTGGGTCCCAACGTGCTGGCCGAGTTCGGGGAGATTCACCCCAAAGTGCTCAAGGCGCTGGATATCGCCGGACGCGTGCTGGCCTTCGAGGTGTTCCTCGAAGCCGTGCCGGCGCCGAAGAAAAAGGCGCTGAAAGCGCGTCCCGCCGTGTCGATCCCGGAGCTCAACCCGGTGCGCCGCGACTTCGCCTTCCTGGCGCCGGCCGGCCTGCCCGCCGCCGACCTGCTCAAGGCGGTCAAGGGCGCGGACAAGCAGCTGGTGGCCGACGCGATCCTCTTCGACGTCTACACCGGCAAGGGCGTGCCCGAAGGCCAGGTCTCCCTGGCCGTGGAAGTCACGCTTCAGCCCGCCGACAAGACCCTCACCGACAAGGAGATCGAGGCGGCGGCGGCGAAGATCGTCAAGGCGGGCGAGAAGGCGGGGGCGAGTCTCAGGGGTGAGCGCTGGTCCGCATAGCGGATGAAAGGGTCCCGGGGGACCCTTTCAAGGCGGCGAACGGGCCGGCCGCCCCCCCTGAGCTGCGGGCGCGCTGTGCGTCCTTCGAGGCTTATTCTTGGAAAAAGATTCCTCAGGATGAGGAAGCGTGATGGTCGAATTCACCCTCATCCTGAGGCGCGGGGCCCCGGTCCCGGCGCCAGGCCGGGATGCGGCGGTGAGCCTCGAAGGACCCGAAGGACATGGCTCCAATCCCAGGCTCGATCCCCCCACCCGACCGCCCCGCCTTTCTCATCGAAGCCGTGCGCGCCGACCCGGTGGCTGAGGCGATTCTCCACCGCACCGGCGATCTCGGCCTGCCCGACTGGGCGCTCGCCGCCGGAGCGGTGTACCAGAATGTCTGGAACGCGCTCACCGGCCGGCCGCCCGGCTACGGGATCAAGGATTACGACCTCGCCTATTTCGACGCCGGCGATCTGTCCTATGAGGCGGAAGACGCCGTGATCCGGGCTTGCACGGCCGCCTTCGCCGATCTTCCAAAACCGGTGGAGGTGCGAAACCAGGCGCGCGTCCATCTCTGGTTTGAGACGAAGTTCGGCTACGCCAAGCCGCCCTATCGCTCCACCGCGGACGGGATCGCCAACTACGCCTCGCCCGCCCATATGGCGGGCCTGCGCCGCGAGGCGGACGGGGGGCACACGCTCATCGCGCCGCGCGGGCTCGACGCCCTCTTCGCCATGGAGATGACGCCGACAAGGCCGGGCGCCTGGACGCCGGATTTCATCGATAAAGTCGACCGTCTCCGTGCGCTCTGGCCGGAAATGACCGCGCCGGGCCGCGGCGCAACTGACTCATAGCGGCGTTTTTTCAGACCGCCGGGCGCCGCTACAAGCCCATGAAACCAATCTGGAAATCGAGCCTTTGGGCCGCTTGAACGCCCTGCGTCGGCCGCTGGAACGGTCGCCGCGGCGCCTGTGTTCGACAGATCGGATGCGCCGGTGCGCGGCGTGTCCTGATCGACAAGCAACCGACAGGAGGCCCCCATGGCCCGCAATGACGGTCAGTTCAAGGCGAACGATCCCGAAACCCGCAAGGTGGCGTCGAAGGGCGGCGAGGCGTCCGGCGGCTCCTTCGAACAAGGCTCCCAGCGCGCCCGCGAGGCCGGCGAGAAGGGCGGCGAGATGAGTTCCGGCTCTTTCGAGCAAGGCTCCGAGCGCGCCCGCGAGGCCGGCCGCAAGGGCGGCGAGATGAGCTCCGGTTCCTTCTCTGAAGGGTCCGAGCGCGCTCGCGAAGCCGGCCGCAAGGGGGGCTCGCGCTAGCCCCTGCTGCAATCCCCGGCCCCGCCCCCGAACCGGGGCGGGGCCTTGGGGGTTAACTCCACAAGCAGGGAG
>JBKHAZ010000240.1:0-4143 GCA_046542605.1 Oceanicaulis sp.
CCCGCCTCGGCCTGGGCCGGTGCGGCGAGCCCGGCGGCCGTCATGGCGGCCGCGGCGGTGGCGAGCAGGATGGTCTTCATGGGTGTTTCCCCTTTCCCATAATTTTGATGGGGTCTCTTTGCGCCCGTTTCGCCGCGCCGGGCATATGGCAAGGCGCCGCGCGGCGCGCCGTCGCGCGGCGCCTCGCCGCAGACCTGGGTTCAAGGTCCGGGCCGCCAGCCGGAACTGGGACGCGCGCCGGACCGTTGGTTTTCTCCGGATCCGGAGAAACACACCGATGCCCGCCTTCCTCGACTGGCTGAGCCTGGCGCCCCAGCCGAACTCGTTCTGGGACTCCCTGCTGCGCCTCGGCGTTGCGGCGCTGGCGGGCGGATTCATCGGGTTCAATCGCGAGCTGTCCGACCGCCCGGCCGGGCTGCGCACCAATATGCTGGTGAGTCTTGCCGCGGCGCTGTTCACCGTGACGTCGCTGAAGCTTGTCGAAAGCGCCACCGCGGCCGGCGGGGTGGCGCGCGCCGATCCGGTGCGCGTCGTGGAAGCCGTGACGGCGGGCGTGGCGTTCATCGCCGCCGGCACGATCATCCGCGCCAAGGCCTCGGTGCAGGGCGTCACCACCGCGGCCGCGCTCTGGCTCTCCGGCGCGGCCGGCGTGGCGTGCGGAGTCGGCGCGTTCGATCTGGCCGGCGCGTCGGTGATCCTGGCGGTGGTCATCCTCTGGCTGGTGGACTGGATCGCCGAAGACACGATCAAAGCCACACGCAAGCGCGGCGGCGGTCCGGCTCGGGCAAAGCCAGAGAGCGACGCGCGCGACGGCGGCCGCGACCGCCCGAACCAAGCGGAGCGCTGAACGCGCCCCAGCCGCGGAGGTTGCAATCCATTTCACATGTATTGGAGCCGGTTGGCTTTCGGAACAGCGGGGCGGCGACGCAGTTCCCTCTCCATAGCCTGTCAACCCCGATAGAGGGACAGCCATGTCATTTCTAACACTCCTGAAGCGGTCGGCCGCCTGCGCGGCCTTGATCGCCGCCTCCGCGCCCGCCGCCTTCGCCCAGCAGGACGACACCGAAGGCCTTGAGGATCTGGACGCGCGCGTCGACTACGACCCGGAGGTCATGGGCGAGCAGGACGGTCCGTCCGGCGAGGTGCAGGAAGGCTCCGTCGCGGCCGCCATTCGAGACGCCGTCGAGGATGGATTTCTGGAAACCCGGCTCGCCGACAGGACCGACGGCCTGCGTTCGGCCGCCGCGCAGACCTATGTGATGCGCGTGTACGATCCGGTCTGGACCAATTATGGCGCGGAAGACTTCCTGGACGCATTGAACGATGCGCCCGAATACGGGCTTGAGGTCGCGCCGGACCTTGTCTTGATGGTGGAGGCGGCGGCGCGCACGCTTGAAGGCGAGCCGTCGCGCCGGGAGGCGGCCGAGGCCGACCTGACCCTGTCGGCGGCCTTCATGATCTACGCCGACGCCCGCATCAACGGCGCGATTGATCCGGACACGCTGGACGGCGTCAAGTTCGACCGGACAACCCCTGAACCCATGCGCAGGCATCTCGGCCATGCCGGGGCCGGCCAGCTGGATCACGCCCGGCTCGACCCCGACCACCAGGGCTATCGGGACCTGATCGAGCTGTTGGAGATGTACCGCCGGCACCAGGAAAACGGCGGCTTCACCCAGATCGAGCAGACCGAAGTCGTCAATCCGGGCGAGGAGGCGGACGTGGTCGAGACGCTGCGCCAGCGTCTGGCCGAGGAGGGCTATGAAGTGGATGAGCCCCGCGGCGAGGACGGCGAGCGCGCCTCGCAGCGCGAATACACCGAAACCGTGGAGGCTGCGGTGGAGGCGTTCCAGATTGACCACGGACTGCGGGTGGACGGCGTGCTCGGCCCGCGCACCATCGCCGCGCTCAACACCGGCATGGAGGCCAAGATCGAGCGCATCGAGGCCAATCTGGAGCGCTGGCGCTGGCTTCCCGGCGAGATGCCGGAGCGCCATATTCGCGTGAACCCGGCCGGCTATGAAGCCAGCGGCTGGCAGGACGGACGCGCGGCCATCACCATGGACGCGATCGTCGGCCAGGGCCGCCGGCCGACGCCGATGATGGCCGACGAGATCGAATTCATGGTGGCGAACCCGAAATGGTACGTGCCGGAGAACATCCTTGAGAAGGACAAGCTCGACGAGATCCGCAGCGATCCGGACTACATCCCCAGCAACGACTATTTCGTGGTCGAGCGGGAGACCGGCGAGCAGGTCGCGCACGGCGACATCGACTGGGCCGACGACGATGTCGAGGACCGGTACCGCCTCGTGCAGGACGCGGGTGAGAAGAATGCGCTCGGCCAGATCAAGTTCATGTTCCCCAACGAGCACGCCATCTACCTGCACGGCACGCCGGCGGACGAGCTGTTCGACGAGCGCTCGCGCGCCTTTTCCTCGGGCTGCGTGCGCCTGGAGCGCCCGCTTGAGATGGCCGACTGGATCGTCGACGGCAACGGCGGCGACCTGAGCGCCGGCGACATTCAGGAGGCGGTGGACTCCGAGGAGACCGAACAGCTTCCGCTCGAAGAGCCGCTTCCGGTTTACCTGCTCTACTTCACCGTCGAGCCGGGCGACGACGGCCAGGCCGTGTTCTGGGAGGACATCTACGAGCGCGACGCGCCGCTCATCTCTGCGATGAACGCCAATCCTGTCTCGATGAACGCAAGCGGAGGCGCCTGATATGATGACCAAGGCGGTATGGGCCGCAGGCGCGGGCGTCACGGCGCTGCTCGCCGCCTGGGCCGTCACTGAAACCATGGACGGCGAAGGCGGCGGAGAGACCGGCGCCGAACTGGCCGAGCGCGGCCGTTACGACGCAGGGGTTGAAGCGCCTGAACCCGGCGAGGACGCCGCGACCGGGGACACGGCCGAAACCGGCGCGGACGGCGCGGCGGCGCCGCGCGCGAACGGGCGGGACAACGGGCGGGACACTGCGTCCGGCGCGGAGGACGCGCGCTCGAGCGAGGCGTCGCGCGGCCTGCGCAGCGCCCATGAGACCGTCATGGAAGCCGGCGAGCCGGGCGAAGCCGACTGGCTGGAGACCCGCATCGACGGCGACGACGCGCCCTACCCGGTCTGGCACCACACCATCCTGCCCGGCGACTCGGTGGAGCTTGAGGCGGATGCGCCGTTCGCCCTGTCGCTGAACGGCGAAATCGTCTCGGAGGCAGCGCGCAGCCATACCTGGACCGCGCCGCGCGAGCCGGGCAACCATGTGATCCGCGCCTTCACCGCGGATGGCGAGACGCAGCAGCTCACCATGTTCGTGGTTCAGCCCTATGCGGGCGAAACCGTGCTGGAGGGCTACCGCATCGGGACCTATCCGGAAAACCGTCCGAACGGTTTCATCCGCCTCGCCCAGGAGGACATGGACCTGAAGGTCAGTCCCAGCTTCAGGATCGGCCAGTTCATCTGCAAGCAACAGATCGGCCACTGGCCGAAATTCATCCTCACCTCCGGCGACATGCTCGTCCGGCTGGAACTCCTGCTGGAGAATCTGCGCGAGGACGGGCGCACGGACGCGGACACCTTCTTCGTGATGAGCGGGTTCCGCACCCCGTTCTACAACACCGCCATCGGATCGGCGCGCAAATCGCGGCACATGTACGGTGACGCCGCGGACATCTACCCGGACGTGGAGGGCGACGACTCGGTGATCGACGACCTCAACAGGGACGGGCGCATCACCCGGGCGGACGCGGAGTGGCTCTACGACTACGCCGTGCGGCTCTACGCGGACTCCGACGACGTGGTTCCCGGCGGAATCGGCGCCTACGGCGCCACCGCGGCGCACGGCCCGTTCGTCCATATCGACGGACGCGGCCGCGCCGCCCGCTGGGGCCGCCACGGCAGCTGACGCGCGCGCGACACCGCGCGATCCGAAAAGCGGGCGCCGGTCTTCAGAATAAACTAGAGCAATCGCCGCTTCAGCTCCGGATCCGGCAGGGCGCACAGATCGCCCTTGCCGAACCATCTGATGCGGTTTCGGGCCACATGGTGATAGAGCGGTTCGCGCAAGGCTGCGGGCACGCAGGCGCCGAGCGCGGCGATCGCGCTCCAGGGAAAGGCCAGCCGACGGCCCGCCGCGATCACCGCGCGC
>JBKHAZ010000241.1:0-4133 GCA_046542605.1 Oceanicaulis sp.
AGCGAGCAGATCAGCGTCATCGTACCCGAGGCCGGGCTGAAGGCCGAGCTGCTCACCTTCTCGCGCAATATCGCCCTGCTTTCCCTGTTCATCGCAGCGGTGACGGGCGGGCTTCTCTATCTGGCGCTTCTGGTGGTTCTGGTGCGGCCCATGCGCCGCCTGGCGCGCGCCATGACCGCTTTCGCCGAAGACCCGCTGGATCCGGCGCGCCGCGTTTCCCCCGCCCGCCGATCCGACGAGCTGGGCGAAGCCCAGGCCGCGCTCGCCGCCATGCAGGACGAAGTGCGCGAGGCCTTCGCCCAGAGGGAACGCCTGGCCGCGCTGGGCGGGGCGGTGGCGCGCATCAATCACGATCTCAGAAACGTGCTGGCGAGCGCGCAGCTGGTCTCCGACCGGCTTGCAACCAACGCCGACGAACGCGTCGCCAATATGGGCGCGCGGCTTTTACGCGCCGTCGATCGCGGTGTGCGGCTGTGTCAGGAAACCCTCGATTACGGCAAGACGCAGGAGCGTCCGCCTGAACTGCGGCCGACGCGGCTGCGCGACGCGGTGGACGATGCGGCCGGCGACGCCTTCGCGGCCACCGGCGCGGCCGACTGGTCCAACGCCATCGATGAGGATGCAAAGGCGCTCGTCGACCCCGACCATTTGCACCGCGTCGTTCTCAACCTGGTGCGCAACGCGGTTCAGGCCATGCCGGACGGCGGGACGATCCACGCCGATTGCCGGCGGGAGGAGGCGAAGCTGGTCCTCACGCTCGCCGACACCGGCCCCGGCGTGCCGGACCGCGTGCGCGAAACCCTGTTCGAGCCCTTCGGCCGGTCCGGGACGGGCGGGGGCGCCGGGCTCGGCCTGTCGATCGCGCGCGAGCTCGCCCGCGCCATGGGCGGGGATGTGCGCCTGGCCAGGACCGGCCCCGGCGGAACCGTGTTCGAAGTGGTGCTGAAAGCGGCCGGGCCCACAGGACCATCGAACTGAAACCTTTTTCGACCATGTTGACACTTTTGGGCGCCGCGCGACTTCATAACCTGTAAGCACGTCACGGGGACCCATGTCATATTTCCGGCCGACCAACAGCGCCGAGGCGAGCGCGGCGGGTTAGAGGACGACGCGTGACGGCTCCGCTGACCAATCGCATCCGCGTCCTGCGCGCCGAAGAGAACCTGAGCCAGACCAAGCTCGCCGAGGCGATCGGGGTCTCGCGCAAGACCATCCGCACGATCGAAACCCGTCGGTTCGTTCCGTCAACGGTGATCTCGCTTCGGGTCGCGCGCCATTTCGGTGCCACCGTGGAAGACGTGTTCAGCCTGACCGACCGACTGCGAGGGATGCGGCTGGCCGCTTATCCTTCGCTGAGGTCCTCGCCCGCCAGCGCGCGCTCGATCAGGCGGATCGTCTCCGGCACGCCGTAGAGCGCGGCGAGGCCGCCGAAGCGCGGACCCTGGCTCTGGCCCAGCAGCACCTCGTAAAGCGCGGTGAACCAGTCTCGCAACGGCTCGAAATCGTGCGCCTTGCCCGCGGCGAAGACCTCGGTCTGGATCACTTCGGGATCGGTCTCGCCGGCGTCCAGCGCCTTCAGCCGCCCGGCCAGATCCTCCATCGCCGCGCGCTCCTGATCGGTGGGCGCGCGGTAGGATTTGGCCGGCTTCACGAAGTCCTCGTAATAGGCCAGCGCATAGCCCGCCAGCCGATCCACGAACGGCTCGGTTTCAGGCGTCGCGCCGGGCGCATAGCGCTCGATGAAGCCCCAGAGCTGCTCTTTGGTGCGCGCATTCGCGGCCGAGACCAGATTCATCAGCAAAGAGAAGCTGATCGAGGCGCCCGACTCCGGCGGCTCGCCGTCATGGATGTGCCAGACCGGGTTCTCGATCCGCTTGTCGGGCTCCTGCGCCGGATAGGCGGCGAGATGCTGACGATACTCGTCCACGGCCTTCGGGATGACGTCGAAATAGAGCCGCTTGGCGGTTTTCGGCTTGGTGTACATGAACAGCGACAGGCTCTCCTGCGGGGCGTAGCGCAGCCAGTCCTCCACCGCGATGCCGTTGCCTTTCGATTTGGAGATCTTTTCGCCCTGATCGTCGAGGAACAGCTCGTAGACGAACTGCACCGGCGGCTCGACGCCGAGGATCTTGCAGATTTTCGAATAGATCGGGGCGTTGGCCTGGTGGTCCTTGCCGAACATCTCGAAATCGACGCCCAGGGCCGCCCAGCGCATGCCGAAATCGGGCTTCCATTGCAGCTTGGTGCGCCCGCCGGTGACCGGCATCGTCACGTCGGTCCCGTCCTCGTCCTCGAAGGTGATCTCGCCGGCGTGCGCGTCCACGTTCTTCATCGGCACGTAGAGCACCCGGCCGGTGGTCGGCGAGATCGGCAGGAAGGGCGAATAGGTCGCCTGACGCTCCGCGCCGAGCGTAGGCAGCATCACGTCCATGATCTTGTCGAAGCGCTCCAGCGCGCGCAGCAACACATCGTCGAAAGCGCCGGAACGGTATTGCTCGGTGGCGGAGAAGAATTCGTAGTCGAAGCCGAAACTGTCCAGGAAACCGCGAAGCCGGGCGTTGTTGTGCTGAGCAAACCCCTCATGGGTCCCAAACGGGTCGGGCACGTCGGTGAGCGGCTTGCCCAGATGTTGCTCGAGCATGTCCTGGTTCGGCAGATTTCCCGGCACCTTGCGCATGCCGTCCATGTCGTCGGAAAAGCAGATCAGGCGGGTTTCGATCTCGTCATTGGTCAGCACCCGGAAGGCATGGCGCACCATGGAGGTGCGCGCCACTTCGCCGAACGTGCCGATATGGGGAAGCCCCGACGGCCCGTACCCGGTCTCGAAGATGACCGGCTCGCCCTTCTTGCCCGCCTTCTCCACGTGCTTGAGGATCGCGCGAGCCTGTTCGAACGGCCAGGCCTTGGCGGATTGCGCAAGCGAGACGTAGTCGGTCATGGAGCTTCTTCTTTGCCGCAGAAAGATGAAGCGGTGAGGTATGCGGGGCGGGGGGATTGGTCAACTGGGGCGGGGCGTAGCGGAAAACGTCTTGCAAATCACCTTTTGTTTGTAAATTATATTTTTTACAATCATAAGGAGGACCCCATGACCCACCTCGTTGGAGAACGCCAGTACGTGAACGCGGACTCACTCTCCCCAGTCGATGCTTCTGATGAAGCATGCCTGCATGATGTACGCCAAGTTCTGGAGCGCCACGGCAAAATCGGTCGGTTCGGCGTACATCTGCTTCACGCGCACTTCGACATTGGTGACGATGAAGTGCTGCTAGAGACGTGTGATCAGGACCAGCGCATTCTCGTCAGCCGGATCGCAAAGGCCGACAGCAACGACGCGCGTAGCTCCATTGAAACCAGCTGGGCGTTCGACGCGGCCGCCGATCGCCGCTGTCAGCGCAAATGCGTGCGCACGGGCGACTCCCATCACCAGTCTCACGTTTTCACGCACCAATAGCTGAACGGGAGCGGTGAGCTCTGCGTAAGCTCGCCGCCCCTCCGCCAAACGTCGCCCTTGCCCCTCCCCCATCTCCCGCGCGAAGCTCTTTTCAACAAGATACGGGAGGAAACCGCCATGGCCGAGGACGTCTATCCGATCACCGACAGCTTTTCCGATGCGCGCATCACCCCGGAGGTCTATGCGCACAAATACAAGCAGTCGATCGACGAACCCGAGGCCTTCTGGCGCGAGGAGCTGACCCGGCTGGACTGGTTCACCCGGCCCGAACAGATCGCAGACGTCAGCTTTTCAAAGGACGACCTGCACATTCGCTGGTTCGAGGACGGCGTGCTCAACGCCAGCTATGAATGCATCGACCGGCATCTGCAGGCGCGCGCCAACAAGGTGGCCCTCGTCTGGGAGGGCGATAACCCGGCCTATCACCACGCCATCACCTACGCCCAGCTGCACAACCATGTGTGCCGCTTCGCCAACGAGCTCAAAAAGATCGGCGTGAAGAAGGGCGACCGCGTCACGCTGTACATGCCCATGATCCCGGAGGCCGCCTACGCCATGCTCGCCTGCGCGCGCATCGGCGCGGTGCATTCGGTGGTGTTCGGCGGGTTTTCACCAGAAGCGCTCGCCGGCCGGATCGAGGACTGCAAGAGCGAGTTCGTCGTCACCGCCGACCAGGGCGTGC
>JBKHAZ010000242.1:0-4127 GCA_046542605.1 Oceanicaulis sp.
GATCCGCCAGCTGGAGGCCCAGCTCGGCCATGCCCTGTTCGAGCGCACCGGGCGCACGCTGAGCCTGACCGAGGCGGGCCGGGTGGCGCTCGATTACGCCGACGCGATCTTCACCGCCGGCGAGGAGCTGGAGGCGGTGCTCAAGGCCGGCGCCGGGGCGGCGCGGCGCTCGCTGCATGTGGGCGCGCTCGCGACGCTGTCGCGAAATTTCCAGATCGACCTGCTTGCGCCCCTCCTGGCCGCGGGCGGGGTGGAGGTGCATCTGCGATCAGGCTCGCTGCAGGAGCTGATGGGCGAGCTCGCCGCGCATAATCTCGATCTGGTGCTGGCCAATCAGGCGCCCCTGCGCGGCTCTGACAGCGCCTGGACCGTGCATCGCCTGGCGGAGCAGGCGGTCAGCCTGATTGGCGCGCCGGGCCGGCTGGGCGAGGAGCGCGATCTGAAGACGCTTCTGTCCGGCCACCCGCTGATCCTGCCCTCGCGAAGAAGCGGCGTGCGGTCCGGCTTCGATGCGCTCGCCGTGCAGCTGGGCGTGACGCCGGTGATCGCAGCCGAGGTGGACGACATGGCCATGCTGCGCCTGTTCGCGCGAAACGACGCCGGGCTCGCCGTGGCGCCGCCCATCGTGGTGCGCGACGAGCTCGCCAGCGGCCGGCTGGCCGAGCTGGCGAAGCTGCCCGGCATCGCCGAGACCTTCTACGCGATCACGCTGGAACGCCGCTTCGCCAATCCGCTGGTGGCGCAGGTTCTCGCCGGCGCCTAACGCCGCGGCGTGGTGGTGGTGGTGGCGCGCTTCAACGCCGAAAGGCCCGGCCCGCCGCGGTCCTTGCGCACCTCGCCGGTGCGTCCGCGCCGGCGTGCGCGCGGCTGCTTGTCGAACAGATCGGCGAGCTGGTCGGTCATGGCGCCGGCGAGCTGCTCCACGTCCACGATGGTGACCGCGCGCTTGTAATAGCGCGTCACGTCGTGGCCGATCCCGATGGCGAGAAGCTCCACGTCGGACTTCTCTTCGATGAAACCGATCGTCTCGCGCAGATGCTTCTCCAGATAGGCGGGCGAGTTCGCCGACTGGGTGCCGTCGTCCACCGGCGCGCCGTCGGAGATCACCATCAGGATGCGGCGCTGCTCGGGCCGGGCCTGCAGGCGCTTGTGCGCCCATAAGAGGGCCTCGCCGTCGATGTTTTCCTTCAACAAGCCGTCGCGCAGCATCAGGCCCAGATTGGGCCGCGAGCGCCGCCAGGGGGCGTCGGCGTTCTTGTAGACGATATGGCGCAGATCGTTGAGCCGGCCGGGGTTCGGCGGCTTGCCCTGCTCCAGCCACATCTCTTTTGAGCGTCCGCCCTTCCAGGCCTTGGTGGTGAAGCCCAGAATCTCCGTCTTCACACCGGTGCGCTCCAGCGTGCGCGCGAGAATATCCGCGCACGCCGCCGCCACCAGGATCGGACGGCCGCGCATGGAGCCTGAATTGTCCAGGAGCAGCGTCACAACCGTGTCGCGAAACTCCATGTCCTGTTCCTGCTTGAACGACAGGGGCTGCATGGGGTCGAGGATGACGCGCGGCAGGCGCGCGGGATCGAGCACGCCTTCCTCCAGGTCGAACGCCCAGCTGCGCTGCTGCTTTGCCATGAGCTTGCGTTGCAGCCGGTTGGCGAGCCGGCCCACCGCGCCTTCAAGACCTTTCAGGTGCTGATCCAGATTGCGCCGCAGGCGCGCCAGCTCGTCATCGTCGCATAAATCCTGCGCCTGGATGACTTCGTCGAACCTGGTGGTGAAGACCTTGTAGGCGTCGGCGTCCTCGTCGCGGGGCGCGACCCAGTTGGGCCGCGCGGCCTCCATGGACTCGCCGGGCTCGTCGTCGGCCTCGATCCGGGTCTGGCTTTCCTCGGCGTAGTGGATGTCGTCGGTGTCGGCGGTGGTGCCCTTGGCGTCGGCGGGCTCGTCGTCCTCGCCGGTGTCGGGGTCCTGCTCGCCGGGGTCTTCACCCGATTGCGGCTCCTGCTCGGCGCCGGAATCGTCCTCGGCCTCCTCCTCGTCCTCATCCTCCTCCACCTCGCCGAGCTCCTCGGAGAGGTCGAGATCGCGGATCACCTGGCGCAGCGCGTCGGCGAACTTCTTCTGATCCGCCGCCGCGTCCGCGAGCGCATTGAGCGCCTCGCCCGCGGCGCTCTCCAGATCCTCGCGCCAGACCTGCATCAGGCCCTTGGCGTCGTCGGGAACCGCGCGCCCGGAAATGCGCTCGCGCACCAGCATCGAGACCACATCGGCCAGAGGCGCGGCCTGGCGGTCTTCAGCCACGTTCCAGCCCTGGCGCCGGCATTTGTCGATCAGCGCCGCGTCCAGATTGTCGGCCACGCCGCGCATGGCTTTCGCGCCCAGCCCCTCGCAGCGCGCCTGCTCGGCCGCGTCGAAAATCTTGCGGGCGGTGTCGCCGGGCGGCAGAGATTGCTGGTGGGCGCGGCTGTCATGCAGCGCATAGCGCAACGCCAGCGCATCGGCGCGTCCGCGGGCCTTGGAGGCCTCGTCGATCGTCAGCTTTTCCGGCGGGTTGGGCAGCACCACGCCGCCGCGCGCGATGGCGGCCTTGTCGCCGCCATACTTGATCTCCAGCTCACGCTCCTTGGACAGGGCGCGGGTGGTGGTCGCAAGGGCGCGGCGAAACTGCTCGGCGGGGCTTTGATCGGTCATGGGCCTACAGATAGCCCCGCATGTGCGGCTTGCGAACCCGGATTGGTGCAGCGCGTTATCCTTGCATCGACAAACTTAGCTAACTTGTCTAGGCTGGCCGCCATGAAAACCGTCACCGTTCACTACGCGAAAACCCATCTGTCGCGCCTTCTGAAAGAGGTGGAGGCGGGGGAGACCGTCGTCATATGCCGCGGCAAGACCGAAGTGGCGCGTCTGGACGCGGTCGGCGAGCCGAAACGCAGGCTGACGGGCGCCGACGCGGATGGGGCGTGGGCGGATCTTGGTGAATGGACGGAGGAAGCCAATCGCATCCTCATGGAGCCGACCTGCGCCGACGAAGAGTGGGACGCCTTTCTCGATCGCGACCTTGAGCCGGAGGACGCCGACTCCTGACGGTGCTCGTCGATACGCAAGCGGCGGCCTGGTTCATGATCCCTGACCCAAGCCTGAGCGCGCCGGCGCGCGCCTATCTGCGGCGCGCGGAGGCGCCGCTCGTCTCAATGGCGACTGTCTGGGAAGCCAACATCAAACGCGCCAGTCACGGCGACCTGCGCCTGGGATCGCTTGGCCGCTGGCTTGACAGGATGAAGGCGGTGGGACCGCCCGAGCCGTTCGAGATTCTGCCCATCGATATCGGCGACTGCTACGCCGTGCGCGATCTCCCGCCTGTCCATGGCGACCCGTTCGACCGGATGATCGCGGCGCAGGCGCTGCGCCGCGGCCTTGCCGTGGTCAGCGCCGACCCGGTGTTCGACGCCTTCGGCTGCGAGCGGGTGTGGTAGCCGGAACGAGCGCTTACGCCGCCTGGCCCGGCTTCACGGGGCTTTCCGGCAGGTTCTCGCCGAACACGCGCTGATACATCTCCGCCACGATGGGGCGTTCCAGCTCGTCGCACTTGTTCAGAAAGGTGAGGCGGAAGGCGATGCCCGGGTCGCCGAAGATCTGCGCGTTCTCCGCCCAGGTGAGTACGGTGCGCGGGCTCATCACGGTGGACAGATCGCCGTTGATGAAGGCCTCGCGCGTCATGTCGGCCACGTTGACCATGTCGGAAACGGCCTTCTTTCCCGCATCCGAAGCGCCGAATTCGCCGAGCTTCGCGGCGACGATCTCGCGCTCGGTTTCCGCGGGCAGATAGTTCAGCGTCGAGACGATGGACCAGCGGTCCATCTGGCCCTGGTTGATCTGCTGGGTGCCGTGATACAGGCCTGTCGTATCGCCCAGACCCACCGTGTTGGTGGTGGCGAACAGGCGGAAATTGGGGTTCGGCTTGATCACCCGGTTCTGGTCCAGCAGCGTCAGCGAGCCCGAGGCTTCGAGCACGCGCTGGATGACGAACATAACGTCGGGCCGGCCCGCGTCGTACTCGTCGAACAGGAGCGCGACCGGGCGCTGCACCGCCCAGGGCAGGATGCCTTCCTGAAACTCTGTGACCTGCTGGCCGT
>JBKHAZ010000243.1:0-4120 GCA_046542605.1 Oceanicaulis sp.
CGTCGCGATGGATGAAGCCGGCGCGCTGGCTGCGGTCCTCGCTGCGGGCGATGTCATAGCGGCCGTCATAGAAGGCGCTGAGCGTTTCGGTGAGCGTCACCGAGCCGGTCCAGGCGATCTGTTCGCGGTCCCCGGGCACGGCTTCATCGGAAATGTCGAGATAGGCGACGTCTGCGTTGACCCGCCAGGTCTCAAGGCCCAGCTCGGCCTCCATGCGATTGATCTCGCCGGTTTCGGAATCAACGCGCGTATTGGCGCCGGCGCGCACCGGGCCGAGATCGAGTTCCACATCCGCGATCCAGTCGGACTCGTCCTCGAACACGCCGCTGGCCGGTCCGAAGCGCTCCTCGCCGCCGTCGAGCCGATAGCTGCGGCCCACGAACGCCTCCAGCCCATAGACGTCGCCCTGGTCGCGCAGCTCCACTTCCAGGCCGGCGTCCACTCGGACCCCGTCCTCGAACACGTCGAAGCCCGGCGCGCGCACCGGCTGGAACAGGAGGCTGCGGTCGAGATCGAGGCTCACGGCGTCCTGCACCAGCGGTCGCTCCTCGGGGTCCCCGCCATTGGCCGCGATCAACGCGGTGCGCGGCGCCACGACCACATCGAAGCGCGAGCCCGGCCGGACGAAGGGATAGGACACGTCCAGGCCCGCCGCGCCGCGCGTTCGGCTGAAATTGGTCGTCTCATCGGGAGCGGATGCGAAGACCTCGGTCTGGCGATACGCGTCGAAACGGCCGGTGGCGAAGGGTTCGAGGCGGACGCCGCCTGGTGCGATCCAGGGCCGCGACCAGCTCGCCGACAGACTCACCCGGCTGTAATCGTCGCCTTGCTCGCGGCGCAGATTGGCGGCGTTGGAGCCGATGTCGAAATCGCCGAGCCCGTACGGCAGCTGACCGTCGGCGTCGAAGCGCCAGTAGGGCGTCACATAGGGCAGCGTGTCGTCATCGAAGCCGTCTCGAAGCTGGTCGAAGGCCAACACGGAGATGTCGGTGTAATAATAATCGCCCTTGCCCGCGATGAAGAGCTGATTGATCAGCGTGCGCCCCTGCTCGAATTCGAACAGGGCCGAACTCTCCTCCGGCATCTCGCTGTAATCATACCGGCGCAGATAGAGGTCTTCGCTGGCCGCCTGGACGCCGAAGCCCCAGCGCCAGTCCGGTGAAATGTTGAACAGGCCGTCGGCGAAGATATGCCCGCGCAGCTGCTCGGGGCCGAAGAACCCGTCCTGATCGAATTCCTGCTCGTAGGTGAAGCTCGCCTCCACATCGATCATGCCGGAGTAGAAACGCTTGCGGTAATCCATCTCAAGCAAGGGCGCGACCTCGCCCATGACACGCGGGGCGACGACCAGATCCTGCGACGGGCTGATCACGAACAAATAAGGCTGTTGGTAGCTGAAGCCGAGCCGGTCGGAGATGTCGACAATGGGCAGCAGCAAACCGGACTTGCGCTCGGCGCTGGGATCGGCGTGGGCGAAGACCGGCGAATAGAAGACCGGCACGCCCGCCACCTCCAGGCGCACGTCGCGATAATAGATCAGGTCATCATCGAGATCGCGGATCACCCGGTCGGCGCGCAATCGCCAGGTAGGGTCCCCGCCGTCCTCGCACAGCTCGCAGGCGGTGTAATAAGCGTCTGTAAGCTCCACCGAGCCGTCCGCCCGACGCAGCGCCGAGGCCGCGGCGGCGCGCCCGTTGTTTTCAAGCAAGGTGGCGAAGCCGTAGGCGACGCCTTCACGGATCTCGTCGTCGAGCTCCACCTCGTCGGCGAGCTGTGCGGGCGCGTCGCCTTCGTAGATCCGGACCGAACCGCGTGCGGTGACTCGGCTGGCCACGGTGTCATAGATCACTTCGTCGGCGTAGATGACCCGACCCCCGGAAGCCAGGCGCACCGCGCCGCGGGCGATATAGACGCCCTCGCCGCGGCGTTCCTCCAGCTCGTCGGCCTCCAGATAGACACGGTCGGCCGGGGCCGAGACGGGGGCGCCTTGCGCCAGCGCGAGCGGGCTCGCCGAGAGCATCAGCGCGCCGCAGAGAAGAGCCGTCCGGGCGCCGCCCGCAATACCGTGTCTCACGCCGTCCCTCCCGATGCCTCGCCCCTTCGCTCCAACGGTTTAACGGATCGCTCACCATGCGTCCATGCGCGCCGGACCACCGCGGCGCCTCATTCCGAGCAGGGTTGCCCGGCTGCAAGGCAGGCGCGCAGGTGGGCATGCCGGGTCGTGGTGAAAAGGGCGCAATGCGCGCCGCCATGAAGCGCCGCGCCAAGACCGTCTGGGACGCCGACGCGCCCACGGCCGCGCACGCCGCCGAGCCGAGCGCGCACACCCTTGGCGAGGGCGAACAGGTCGCCCGGCCGGCGCGGCGCGCGCAAGCCCGGCGGCGCATCCCCGGCCGTCTCGATGGCGAAGACCGCCTTGCCCGCCGCGCGGGCGCGATCCAGACGTGCGCGCTCCTCAGCGCTCAGAAACGGATGCATCGGCGCCATGACGGCGGCGATCTCCACCCTCTCGATCGCCGCATCGAGCTCGCCGCCGCGCCCGGCCGCGCCCAGATGGACGAATGCGCCGGCGCGCCGCAGCGCCTCCAGGCGCGCGACCAGCGCCGCGCCCAGCTCGTCCGGCGCCGCGCCGTGCAGGAAGAGGACGTCCACCCCCGCCACGCCGAGCCGATCCAGGCTGGCGCGCAGGCTCGCCTCGATCGCGTCCGGCGAAAAATCACGCCGGCGCCGCGCGAGCCCGGAGCTGAACAGCCCCGCCTTGGTCGTCAGCAAAACCCGTTCGCGTCCCAGGGTGCGCAGCGCGGCGCCGAGGCGGCGTTCCGCCTCGCCGTTCCCGTAGGCGGGCGCGGTGTCGAACACGCGCACCCCCGCTTCGAACGCCGCTTCGACAAGCGCCCGGGTGGACGCCGGCGCGACGAGCGGCGTGCCGTGCGCGCCGGAGACGCCGAACCCGAGCTTCGAAGGAAGTGTCAGCATGGCCCGCCGCGCAGCGCCTCAAGCGCCTCGGCGCGCCTCGACGATTTTGATCGCGGCTTTCACCGCGTCGTCGATCGTCATTTCGGTGGTGTCCAGCTCGATGGCGTCTTCAGCCTTCATGAGCGGCGCGTCGGCCCGGCTGGCGTCGCGGGCGTCGCGCTGACGCAACTGGCCGAGCACCTGATCGAACGTCACCGCTTCGCCGCGATTGACCAGCTCGGCCTGACGGCGCCAGGCGCGGGTCTCCTCGCTTGCGGTGACGAACAACTTCACCTGCGCGCGCGGAGCGATGACCGTGCCGATATCGCGGCCGTCCAGAACAGCGCCGCCGGGCGTAGCGGCGAAATCGCGCTGAATGTCGAGCAGCGCCTTGCGCACCGAGGGATGAGCGGACACCACGCTGGCGGCCTGCCCGGCGCCGGCGGTGCGGATTTTCGTTTCGTCGATGGCCGAGACGTCCAGCGCGCGCGCCGCGGCTTCGGCGGCCTTAGCGTTTTCCGGCGGCTGACCCGCTTCCAGAAGCTGCACCGCGACCGCCCGGTAGAGCGTGCCGGTGTCCAGATGCGGCAGAGCGAATCGCGCGGCCAGGGCGCGCGCGATCGTGCCTTTGCCGGACGCCAGCGGGCCGTCGACGGCGATGATCATCCTTCGATCTTCTCCATCTCCTCGTCGGAGATGTCGAAATTGGCGAACACCCGGCTGACGTCGTCCAGGTCCTCCAGCGCCTCCATGAGCTTCATCAGCGTGGCGGCCTTTTCGCCATCCACTTCGATGAGGTTCTGCGGCTTCCAGATGATGTTGGCGCTCTTGGCCTCGCCGAAGCGCTCCTGCAGGGCGCTCGCGACTTCGGCAAGGTCCTCGCGGGCGCAGTAGACGACATGTTCCGGCGCCGGTTCGCCGTCATCATCAAGCAGGTCTTCCTGCTGAACATCCTCCGCGCCGGCCTCCACGGCGGCTTCCAGCATCGCCTCTTCATCGGCCACGGACTGGGGGAAGCGGATCTCGCCCACCTGGTCGAACATGAAGCTCACAGAGCCGGTTTCGCCGAGATTGCCGCCGTTCTTGGAGAACGCGGTGCGCACCTCGGCCGCGGCGCGGTTCTTGTTGTCGGTGGAGGCCTCAACGATGATCCCGACGCCGGCCG
>JBKHAZ010000244.1:0-4091 GCA_046542605.1 Oceanicaulis sp.
ATGGCGGTCATATCGGTAACCGTGACGGCCCCAATCCACATGCACCGGCGCCGCGCCCCAGCGGGTCTCCACATAATACCGGTTGGTGCGCGCGTCCCAGTACGCCACGCCGGGATGCAAACGCCGCCCGTCGCGGCCTGCGCGCGCCTCGCGCCGGCTCGGCACATAGTCCCAGGCGCGCGACGGGCATTGCAGCACCCGGCGATCGCGCCAGTCAGGGCGGCCATAGCCGCGGTGATGAGGCTCGTAACCGCGGCGGTTATGGCGGTAAGTGCGGGCGCGGCGGTGATCGCGCAGGTCCTCGCGCAGATCGGGACAGGCCCGGGCGTGCACCACGAAATACCCCTCCGGACCGTTCCATCGGCCGTGACCGCGGCCGAAGCCGGGATCCCAGCGCTCGCGGCGGTGGTGATGGGCGCGGCTGTCGCCGTGATGCTGGGCCAGCGCCGAGACGGCGGGTTCGGCGCGCGCGACGGCGGGCGCGGCGAGCGCGAGGGCGGCCAGACCGGCCGCCGCTGCGAGTATGGCGGGCAGAGACATGACGTCCTCCGTTTGAGCGGCGCGGACACAGGTCCGCGCACGATGCCCTCCACACTTGATGAACGCACCTGAACGCGCCGTGGCGCTCAGGTTCAGGCGCAGTTCAGCTAGATGAATGCAGAAAATGCAAAACGCCGCCGGCGAGGGGGGCCGGCGGCGTTGAAGCGCGCCTCTTGAGGTGAGGATGCGTGCCGTGTCGGCGAGGCGCTTCTGCAGCTGTTGCGTTTGAGGGGAACGTCAGACTGCAGAATATCAATATGCTCCGAGTCGGCTGCGCTCACAAGCAAGACCGACGCGACCCAGCGTCGCGGCTGTGGAAATCTCGCCACCGGCCTGAAAGAATACGCCTCGCCGGCTTGGCTTGACCGGGCGCTGCGGCCCGGCGAGTTTTGAAGTCCTTGGGCTTCGGAGAACGGGCATGGGACTGCGCATCTGGCTGACGGCCGTGCTGGCCTGGATGGGACTTTGCGCCGCGGCGCAGGCGCAGGCGCAGGCGCAGCTTGTCCTGCCGGCCGGATTCGACGCCAAGCCCGGCGCCGTGGACTACGCCCGGCTCCTGCAGACCATCAAGAAGCCGGGCGCGAGCGCGGGCGGAGACGACAGCTGCCAGCACGCCAATGACGGCGAATGCGACGAGCCCGGCGCCGGCACCGGCGCCTGCCCAGCGGGCACCGATCATTCCGATTGCTGGCGCATCCTCACCGGCGCCGAAGACGACAGCTGCCAGTGGTCCGGCGACGGCGAATGCGACGAACCCGGCTTCGGAACCGGCGCGTGCACGCAAGGGACCGATCGCACCGATTGCGGCGATGTTTCGCATTTGCGGTTTCGCACCGACGCCTGTCCGAGCGCGTTTGACGGAACGTGCGACGAGCCCGGCGTCGGGACCGGCCGCTGCGAGGCGCGCACCGACCGGTCCGACTGCGCCGGGCGCGCCCGGCCGCTGACCATCAATGACCATTTCTTCGGCCGTGACGACCGCATCTTGATGGACACAGCGGCTTATCCCTGGCGGGTGATCGGGCGCATTTCGACAGAGCTTGGCGGAACCTGCACGGCCAGTCTCGTGGGACCGGACATCCTGATCACTGCGGCCCATTGCATCACCGAAAACGGACGGATCGACGCAAGCGGCGAATTCGTCACGGGCGACACCCTGCCCGGCGGTCCGCGCCGGGCGCGCGTCATTGATTTTCACGTGGACCCGGCCTGGAATGAAGACGCCTTCTCCGACACCGACGACAGTGACGGGACCGACTGGGCGCTGCTGCGCATCGACCGGCGCCTGGGCGACGAGCTCGGCCATTTGGGCGTTCAGGCGCTTGGCGACGAACCGGGCGCGCTGGCGCGACTCAGAGTGCGTCAGGCGGGCTATTCGTGGGACACCGGCGACCAGCTGTCCGGCAATCTCGACTGCCGCGTGTTGGAGGTCTTCGCCGACAATACGCTCGCCCATGACTGCGATACGACGCGCGGCGATTCCGGGTCGCCCTTCTTCATCGAAACCGAGACCGGCCCGGCGGTGATCGCCACGGACTCCAATTTCCGATCGAATCCGGACGGCCCCTTCGTCTATATCGCGGCGCGCTCGGATCGCTGGATCGGCGATCTTGAGGCGTTCGCGCGCGGCGAGATCGGGGCGGGCGGCGTAACCCCGGCCGGGCCAGGCAAGCCCGGCCCCCTCACCCCGGTCAAGACGCCCTAGAACACCCGCACGACGGAGATGTCGGTGCGGGTGTCTTCATTCTCGAAACCCGGCTCGGGCTCGAATTCGTAGGTGTTAGCGACAACTCAGCGCCAGCGACCACAATTCGCCAAGCGCGGTGTCGCGCGTAAAGCGTTGTTCGGCGCGCGCGTTCTCCCCAATCAGCGCGCGGGTTTCGGAGCCGAAGCGCACGATCAGGCGCACCGCGTCGATGAAATCCTCCTGCGACCTTTCATGTGCTGCGCGCAGAAGGTCCTGCAACGGCTGGGGCAAGGCGCCGGTCCCGGCCTCCTGCGCGAACGCAGGTGCGCCGCAAAGCGTTAGGGCGATGAAACCAAAACCAAGACGCATTTGATTTTTCCCGCGTCGCGTCGCATGCATGGCTTTGACAAGCGGGGCCGAGCGCCCCGGTGCACGGCCCATATACCCCGGAGGTGAGCATGAGCGAACCCTATGACCGCTACGCCGACACCGAGCCGCTGTTTCCCGATTGGGCCGCGCCCTTGTATCTGGCGGTCTCCGCGCTGTCGGCGACGGTCTATCTGGGGCTTGACCTGTTCGTCGTCTCAATGCCCGGCCTGGCGCTGACCAAGGCGCTCGGCGTCGGGCTCCTGGCGCTCTACGCGGTGTTTTCCCGCGCGCCGGCGCTGGCGCTGGCGCTCGCCCTTTCGGCATGCGGCGACTATGCGCTCGCGATGGAGCCGCAACGCACCGAGGCCGGGATCGGATTCTTCACCGGCGCCCATCTTCTCTATATCGCCATGTTCGCGATGGCGCTCGCCCGCCACGGCGTGCGCAAGGACGGGCTGATCCTGGCGGCGGCGCTGGCGGCCTACGGCGGTGCGATGTGGGTCTGGCTGAGCCCGGGCATGGGCGATCTCATGCCCATGGCGAGCGCCTATCTGGGCGTGATCCTGATCATGGCCGCCGTCGCCGCCCTGGTGAACGGCCCGCGCCTGATCACGATCGGAGCGCTGTTGTTCGTCGTCTCGGATTCGATCCTCGCCGCCGGCTGGTTCAGGGGCTTCGATCTGCGGATTTTCGTGGACGTCGACGGCGCGCTCGTCTGGATCACCTACTACGCTGCGCAAGTCTGCCTGGCGGTCGGGATCGTCCGCTTGAAGGGCCAGCACACCGGCGCACCGCCGGAAGAAGTGCAGAGGCTGTAAACGCCCCTACCCCGTCGCTGCGATCCAGCCGCCGCCGAGCACGCGGTCATGGCCCGGCGTGTCGTAGAACACGCAGGCCTGCCCCGGCGCGACGCCTTCTTCGCCGCGATCCAGAAGGACATGGACGGCCCCGTCATCGGCCACTTCCAGCACGGCCGGGCTCGGCGGGCGCGTGGAGCGCACCTTCACCCCGATGGCGAGCCCGTCGGCTTGCGCAAGGTCACCGTCGCCGATCCAGTTCACGTCCTTCAGCGCGATGCGGGAGACCTCCAGCGCCTCGCGCGGGCCGACGACGACGCGGGCGTTCTGCGCGTCGAGCCTCACCACGTAAAGCGGCTCGCCCACCGAGACGCCAAGGCCGCGGCGCTGGCCCACCGTGTAGCGGATGACGCCCTCATGCGCGCCCAGGACGCGCCCGTCCACATGGACGATCTCGCCGGGTTTGCTGGCGCCGGGGCGCACTGTCTCCACCACGCTGGCGTAATCGCCGTCGGGCACAAAGCAGATGTCCTGGCTGTCGGGCTTGGCCGCCACCACAAGGCCCATGGCCGCGGCGAGCTGGCGCGTCTGGTCCTTCTCCAGATGGCCAAGCGGAAAGCGCAGATAGTCCAGCTGCTCGTCTGTGGTGGCGAACAGGAAATAGGACTGGTCCTTGCCCGCGTCGGCGGCGCGCCTGA
>JBKHAZ010000245.1:0-4070 GCA_046542605.1 Oceanicaulis sp.
CGCCGCCCTGAGCCCCCAGCGCGCGGCGAGCGTGCTCATCAGCCAGCCGCGAAACACGATTTCCTCGGCCGCGCCCTGCACCAGGAACACCGAGCAGCCCAGGAGCACCGCGATCACCGCGCCTGCAGGCGGAAAACCCGCGGCCGCGCCAGCGGCGGGTTCCGGCGTCGTTTCGGGGGCTGCGCCCAGCGCCAGGGCGGCGCCGGCGATGGCGGTCACGAGGATCGCCCCGAAGCCGATTCCGGCGAGATAGCGCGGTCCGGCGCCGGGGCCGAGCCCGATCGTCGCCAGCGGCCGGCGTTCGAACAGGCGCACCCAGACGAGCGTCAGTCCGCCCCAGACCAGGAACTGCGCGAGCAGCATCGGGAGCAGGACGGTGAGCGTGTTCGCCTGCAGGCTCTGCTGGATTTCGAGCTGGCTCGCCCCGCCCGCCGCCAGCGCCGCGCTGTAGACCGCCGAGCCCGCCACGATCACCACGCCGGACACCGCGAACCCCACAAGCGTCAGGGCGAGCGCCGCCCAGCCGTAAGTGCGCCGCGCGCCGTCCGGCCAGGGGGCGTAGAGCGCGCTCATGCCTCGACGCCGCCCTCGCCCGCCGCTTGGTCCGCGGCGCGGTATTTCAGATAGAGCGCGCACAGCGCCGCAGCGCATGGGGCGGCGACCAGCGCCATTTTCGCGGCGCCGTAGATCAGCGCGACGAAGGCGAACGCGATCGGGCTGACGCTCATCGCGCCTTCACCGGTCGGGCCCTGCACGGCGCTCTGGGCCGCGCCGGGCCAGGCGCCGACAAGCGCGTCGCTCAGCACGTTGAACCCGATCAGCACCGCGACGCCGGGCGCGGCGGCGAGCACGAGCGTGACGATCATCTCAACCGCGCGGCGCCGGCCTGACAGAGGCCATGCGGTGAGCACCTGAACCCGGCCCTGATCGACCGTGGCGGGATAGGCGAGCGCGAGACGCAGAAAGAACCACAGGCTGAACAGGACGAAGACCGCGCCCAGCGCGATCGCAACGAACAGCTCGCCCGTCCCGTACAGCGCGAAGATGTTCACGAATCCCTCCGGCGGCTCCTGGGCGGCGTCCACATTGATCAACGCCAGGCCCGCCAGCATGAAGGCCAGCGCCAGAAACGCCGTGCCGATCACGGTGAACACCAAGATCAGCACGAGCACGCAGACCCACAGGAGCCGGCCTTCATCGCCGCCGAGCCCCAGCGCCGCCGATCCGCGCTGCAGCGCAACCCGACCCCAGGCGGCCAGGGCGACGACAAAGGCCGCAAACGCGGCGATCACCGTCACAACGGCCGCCATCGCCGCCCATCCCACGCCTGCGGCGGCGTAGGCGGTGATTACGGTCTGCACGGCGAACACGACGGCGTAGAGCCCCGCGCCGGCGGCCACCAGCCGGGCGTTGCGGAACGGAAAGCGGAAGGCGTCGGCGATCACGCCGGGATCAAGGAGCGTCATGGCCGCGGAGATAGCGCCGAAACTCCGCCCGGCCAAGCAGCGCGGCGCCCCGACACAGGCCGGCTTACTGCGAGCGGCAAACCAGCAACGGCTCGGCGTTCACGTCATAGAGCTTCGCGCATGGATCGAACACGAAAGCGCGCGTCTTTCGGAAACGCGTGCCCGTCACCGGATGCAAGCCCTCCAGCCCGCCCGTCAGACGCCCCCCTCGCCCGGCGGATAGGATGCGACGGACCGGGCCCGACGCATGGCGGTCCCTCGGCCGCTGCGCACCTCGGCGATCAGATAGGCCGCCTCGCCCGCCCCGGCCGGCGGGCCGGACATGTCATGATCGCGGCGCGCACAGTCCTGCACGCCCAGGCGGCTGTCAAAATAGGGCGAGTGCGCGAAATAGGGGTCGAGCCAAGCCTCCAGGCCCGGTTCGGAGGCGAGCTGGCGTGCGGTTGATCTCTGTTCGGGCGCAAAGCCGCCCGCGGCGCTATCGATGCGCCCGGCGGCCCAGAACCAATACGGGGCCGGCTCTCCGATCAGATCGAAATACGCGGCGAAGCCGAGGATGGAAGCGAGTTTCGCACCGTCCGGCGTTACCGAGCCCGCGTCCTGCTCAAGGGTCGCCATCGCCTCCCGCGCGCGCGCCGGCCAAGGCCAGATTCCCGGCGCGCCACGCCTCGAACGCCAACGGCGCCGGGCTGGCTTGCAGCGAAATTGCGAGCGCGATCATCAACATCGGCGTCAGTCTGTAAGCTCATAAAAAAGCTGGGTGACGACGTCCTCGCGGCGCACCGCCACGCCGTTTTCGATCCGGGGCCGGTATCGCCAGTGCAGCCGCCGCCGGGGCGCAGGCGAGCGCCGCGCAGTGTGCGATAAGGTTCAACTTCATGGCGCCCCCTCGCGTTGAAAGAGAATGCCCGGCCACGCCGGGCGGTCAAGCTGTGAGCGGCGCGTGTCACGGGTTTTTCGCGAGACCCGCCCCATTGCAGCACGCGTTTGAGCGCGGCGGTTCGAAGGCGTATATGCACATCCATGACCCAGACCCCCATCCATATCATCGGCGGCGGCATGGCCGGCAGCGAGGCCGCCTGGCAGGCTGCGAACGCCGGCGCGAAGGTCGTCCTGCACGAAATGCGCGGCGTGCGCGGCACCGAAGCCCACCAGACCGACGGGCTCGCCGAGCTGGTGTGCTCGAACTCTTTCCGTTCGGACGATCACGAGACCAACGCCGTCGGGCTGCTGCATGAGGAGATGCGCCGGGCCGGCTCCATCGTCATGGACAAGGCGAAGATCGCCCAGGTGCCCGCCGGCGGCGCGCTGGCCGTGGACCGTCACGTCTTCTCCGACGCGGTGACCGAGGCGATTCACGCGCACCCGAACATCACCGTGGTTCGCGAGGAGATCGCCGGCCCGCCGCCGGAGGACTGGGACAGCGTGATCATCGCCACCGGCCCCCTCACCTCGCCTGCGCTCGCCGAAGCGATCCATGGGCTCACGGGCGAAGGCGAGCTCGCCTTTTTCGACGCCATCGCGCCGATCCTTTATGCGGACTCCATCGACATGGACGTCGCCTGGAAGCAGTCGCGCTACGACAAGGGCGACACCGAAGAGGACAAGGCCGCCTACATCAACTGTCCCATGGACAAGGATCAGTACGAGGCCTTCATCGACGCGCTGATCAATTCGGAAAAGACCGAATTCAAGGCCTGGGAGATGGATACGCCGTATTTCGACGGCTGCCTGCCCATCGAGGTGATGGCCGAGCGCGGCCGGGAGACCCTGCGCCACGGGCCGATGAAGCCGCGCGGCCTGACCAACGCCCACAAGCCGGACGAAAAACCCTATGCGGTCGTCCAGCTGCGCCAGGACAACGCGCTGGGCACGCTGTTCAACATGGTGGGCTTCCAGACCAAGATGAAATACGGCGTCCAGACCGACGTCTTCAAGATGATCCCCGGCCTTGAGAACGCCCGCTTCGCACGGCTGGGCGGCATTCACCGCAACACCTTCCTCAATTCGCCGAAACTGCTGGACGCGGTGATGCGTTTGAAAGCGCGGCCGGCCCTGCGCTTTGCAGGCCAGATCACCGGCGTGGAGGGTTATGTGGAAAGCGCGGCGATGGGACTTCTGGCGGGACGCTTCGCGGCGGCCGAGAAGCTCGGCCGGGCGATCACCCCGCCTCCGCCCACCACGGCGCTGGGCGCGCTTCTGACCCACATCACCACCGGTCACGTACCCGGCAAGAAGGGCGCGTTCCAGCCGATGAACGTCAATTTCGGCCTGTTCCCCGAAATGGAGGCGCCGAAAAAAGGCCCCAACGGCGAACGCCTGCGCGGGTCCGCCAAGGCCCAGGCGAAAAAGCGTCTGATGACGGCGCGCGCGCTCGCCGATCATGACGCCTGGCTCGCCGGCGCGTCCGCCCAGGCGGCGGAATAGTGCGCCAGGCGGCCCGCTACGCCCTCCCTTTCTCCATCGCCCTCTATGCCGGCGCGCTCCTCTTATGGCTCGCGGCGCCGCTGGGGTTTCCCGCAGAAATCGCCCGCCACGCCACGCCGCACCTGGCGGTGGCCGGGCTGGCGCTGACCCTCGCCGCGCTCGCCCTGTCGGGCTGGC
>JBKHAZ010000246.1:0-4062 GCA_046542605.1 Oceanicaulis sp.
TCGCCCCCATGCCCGCGAAGACCAGGAGCTGACCGGCGCGGTCGCCGGCGGCTTCGCTCATGAACAGCATGATGGAGGCGATGGCGCCGGGACCGGCCAGCATGGGGATCGCCATGGGAAACACGGAGATGTCCTCATGGGTGCCCGGCATGGTCTCGTCGGCTTCGTTGAGCGCCTCGGCGCGCTCCTCGCGGCGTTTCGAGCGGGTCTCGAAGATCATGTCCAGCGCCAGCATGAACAAAAGCACCCCGCCCGCCGCGCGGAAGGCGTCCAGGCTCACATGCAGCGCGCCGAGGAGCCATTCCCCGCCGAGCGCGAAGCCGAACAGCACCGCAGTGGCGATGATCACCGACTTGATCGCCATCTTGCGCTTATGGGCGGCGTCCGCGCCTTCGGTAAGGCTGGCGAAGATCGGGGCCACGCCGATCGGGTCGATCACCACGAAAAACGTGACGAGCGATGCGGTCAGCAGCGAATAATCGATCGCGTCCATGGCGGCCCCCGGTGTCCGGTTTCTGGAAAAGGTCAGCCCGCATAACACTGCGCCGGCGCAGGGGCGAGGCCGTCTTTGGCGGCGCCGGTTATGCGTTTAAGCACGACCTCGCCGCGGGTGAGAACGTTGAACGGCCATGGCGCACGCACCTGAAACCTCGAAGTCCTACGAAATCGCCGGCCGCGCGGGGCTTGCCGCCCGGGCCGTGGTCTACGCTTTGATCGCCGGGCTGATGCTGCGCGCGATTTTCCTGCCCGGCGGGAACGGCGGAGCGCAGGGCGGCGAGGAAGGCGTGCGCCCCAGCGAGGCCTTCCAGTGGCTGGAGACCGAGGTCTACGGCCAGGCCCTGCTGCTGGCGATCGGCCTGGGCCTCGCGCTCTACGCCGTCTGGCGCTTTGTGGAAGCGGGGGCGGACACCGGAGACGAAGGCGAGGACGCCGAGGGCTTGCTTGCGCGCCTGGGTATGGTTGCCTCCGGCGCGGGCTACGCGCTCGTCGGGGTGTCGGCGATCCTGGTGCTTTTCGGCGGCGCTCAGGGAAGCGGGAGCGGCGGCGGTGCGACGAAGACCGCCGTGCAATGGCTTCTCGAGCAACCCTTCGGCCCGGCGCTCGCCATCGTGCTCGGCCTCGTCCTCGCCGGGATCGGATGCGCGCAAATCTGGCGCGCCTGTAAGGGCGAATGGAAAGACGATCTGGACCTCTCAGGCTGGGCGGGCCGGACCACCGGCGTGATCGCCGCGGCGATCGCTCTGCGCGGCGTCCTGGTCTTCGTGGTGGGCGTGTTCGTGATCCTGGCCGGCTGGCAGGCGGATCCCTCCGACGCCAAGGGCCTGTCCGGCGCGATCACCTGGCTGCGCCAGCAGCCTTACGGGCTTTATTTCTATATCCTCGGTGCGCTGACCCTGGCCGGTTACGGGCTTTACTCCTTCGTCCAGTCCCGCCGCATGGAGTTCGGACCCAGCCCGAACGCGTAATGTCACCCCTCCACGCGGAACGCGAGAAGCAGCGTGCGCTGGGCCGGGTTGAAATTATCGTCCGATATCACGAACAGCATGGGCGCGCCGCCGACCTGCGCAAAGGCGGCCGCTTCGATATTGTCCACCGTCATGTCCGGCTCGAGCTCGGCGAGAATCTCAGGCCGAAGCGGCGCGCCGCCAGCCCCCGCCAGCGCTTCAGCCGACAGCCGCGCGATCCGGATGCGATTACCCACATCGCGCGACCAGTAACGCTGCACCATATAGATCGCGCCCTGAGGTCCCGCCGTGAGGGCGGTGAGGCCGAAGCCGGGCTCGACCGCGACTTGCAGCGCGCGCGGCGGCGCGTCCAGCGCCGCGCGATCATAAACCCATAGCGTATGAGGCTGGCCGGACACGATCGGGTCCTCGACCGCGGCGTAGAGATGGTCCGGCGTCGCCGCGAGCGCTTCAATTCCGGCGTTGGCGCGCAGCCGGTCGGCGCCGGGCGGTCCGGGAAACGCGGTCTCGGAGGCGGTCTCGACGCCGGCCCAGTCTTCGCCCAGCTCGAACACGGCGATGCGGTGCTCGCGCTCGAAGCCGACGGCGAAGCGGCCCGCGCCAAGGCCGGCGAGGCCTTCGGCGTCGGCGCGTTCCCCGACGAGGGGGCCGCCTTCGGCTCCCAGCACCGGAGCGATGCGCACATCCGACAGCCCCGCGGGCGCGCCCGCGCGGACGTCGAGGCGGGCGGTCATCCAGGCGCCTCTGTCGGACAGGGCCAGGAGCCGCGCGCCGTCCGGCGAGAGCTCCAGCGCCGACCAGCCGCCGAAGCTGTCATGGTCGCCGTCCAGAACCAGGCCGCCTGCAAACCGCAGGGCGCCCAGCCGCGTGCGTCCGGGATCGTCGGGAAACAGCGCCACCGGTTCGGCGCTCACCGCAATGTCGGCCGGTTCGGCCGCACCGCACGCGGCGATCAGGCCGGCGATCGCCGCAGTGCAAATCATGCGAAGCGAAGCGGTGAGGCGGGCCATGGGCGCTCTCCGGTGCGGGGCCTAGAACTTCTCCAGGCGCAGCACTTCGACCTGGTCCATGTAAACGATGCCCGGATACTCCTTGAAGTATTGGTCCGCCACGCTTTGCGCGATCCGTTCGGCGGCGGCGCGGTCGGCCACGATCACCTCGATGCGCACGATCGTGAAGCCCTGGGCGATCGAGGGGCGGTCCGAGCCGTGCAGGCCGTGCTCGCCCTTCCCGACGCCTTCGGTGACGGTGTAGCCCTTCGCGCCTTCCTTCTCGACGATGGCGACCACCTTGTCGCGAAGCAGGCGCTCGACGACGAGGATGATCTTGGTGGCTTTGTGAAACAGGGTCATGGATCTTGATCCTTAGCCTTTAAAGGTCGAACACGAGCTGAGCCAGGGCGACGTAGAGCGGGATGCCGATCGCGATCGCCACCGGCGTGCCCACGGCGGTGGACGAGCCGATATAGGTGGAAGGATTGGCGCCCGGTATGCCGGCGCGCAAGGTGGGCGGGCCGGAGATGTCCGAGCTCGAGCCCGCCATCACCGCCAGCAGCACCACGCCGCCCGGCGAGAAACCGGTGAGCACGTGGGCGACATAGCCCAGCCCGAAGGCGGCGAGCCCGAGCACCAGCGGCGTGACCACGCCATAGATCGCGTACCAGTGGGCGACCTTGGCGAGCTCGGACATGCGCGCCCAGGCCTCCATGCCGAGGATCAGCATCAGGATCGACAGCAAACCGCGGAACAGCGGATCGTAGAACGTCTCCACCACGCCGTCGGGCCGGGTCAGCCCGCCCAGCACCATGCCGAGCAGCAGCGCCGAGATCGCCGAGCCGCGCAGCGAATCCACGATGATCGCCTTGATGTCGGCTTTCGCCCCATCGCCGCTGCGCTTCTGACGGGCGACGCCGGCGAGCACGATGGCCGCTAGAAGCGCTGGCAGGTCCATGAACGGGTAGAGCGCGGGGACCCAGGCCTCGAACGGGATATTCTCCTCGTTCAGAACCACCATGGCCGCCGCGAGCGTGGAGGCCGACACCGCGCCGAAAAGACCCGCCGTGGCGTAGCCGTCATCGGCCTTGAGTTTGGGAAGGCGGGTCAGCACGAATGCGCCGACGACCACCGCGCCCGATCCGATCGTCACCGCGATCAGGGCCGGCGGGATCATCGAGAGAAGATCGGCTTCGCGGATCTCAATCCCGGCTTCAAGCCCGATCGTGATCAACAGCATGAAGACGATGAAGCGGTAGATCGGATCGGGAATGGTCAGATTGCTGCCCAGCGCCGCGATCACCACCCCGCCGATCAGGAAGGCGAGAGTGGGCTTTTGCAGCTGGGAAAGAAAGGTGGAGAGAAAATCAATGAGGACATCCATGAGAGCTCCGGGGCGAGGCGGTTCGCAACGGGCCGGACGCTAGCGATGTGAGCGCTTATAAAAATTACAATGTTTAGATAAGATCATTCCAGGATTTAGAACCAAAGCGGCGGTCATGAACTACAAGCATCTTCGCTATTTCCGGGCCGTGGCCCATGAAGGCCGGCTGACCGGGGCGGCCAAGCGACTCAACCTCTCCCAGTCGGCGCTGTCGACCCAG
>JBKHAZ010000247.1:0-4058 GCA_046542605.1 Oceanicaulis sp.
CTCGGCCGCCGCGCGCAGCGCTTCGATCTCGTCCATGCAGTCGCTCTGCGCGCGCGCGTCGCCAGCGGCGAGGGCGGCTGCGCCCGCCGCGCAGAGCAGCACGGGTCGAAGGCGGAGAGTGAAGCGGGCGATGCGGGTCATGGCGGGTCTCCAGAACAAGAGGGGGGCGCAGGCCATGGGCGATGAAGCCCGGCGCGCCGGTGCAATCCGGCTGTTGACAGAACAAACCATTGATGAGGCAGCGGTTCCGGTTCTATCTCCGCACAACTGAACTCGTTCAAAAGTTCCGCTCCGGCTGTTGAAATCGCCGCAAAAAGAAAGCGGCGGAGCCCCAAGGGCTCCGCCGCAGCAGGCCTCACCCAGTTGCGGTGTGCGTTCCAGGAGGGGGACTGGAACGTCACGTCGTCTTTGGGGAGCACCTGAACCTTGATGGCGTCCTGGGTGTAACCGATCGAGTCGTCATCGTTGATCTCGTCCGCCATGCGAGTCGAGAAATCCGGCGAGCGCCGAGTGTTCCGCCTAAACCTCAGCGGCCAAGCGCGCCGCGGCGGGGATGCAAGCGCGGCGCGCCCGAGTTCTCCAGGACCGGCCGGCGAGCGCGCCATGCGAGGCGATCCGGCGGCCCGGCCGTGCGGCTTTTGGCCCGCTTGACCTGGGCGGTGGGACGCGGACGTGTTTTGTGCAGTTCGGTCTCATCGTCGCGAGGTTACGACCATGCGCATCTGCCTCCTCAACGCCCATCCCGACGCCGACCCCGCCCGCTTTTGCCACGCTGTGGCCGACGCCTACGAGCAGGGCGCGCTCAAGGCCGGCCACACGGTCGATCGCTTCGATCTGGGCGCGCTGCCTGTGGCGGTCCTGCAAAGCGCCGAGGACTTCAAGGCGCCGCCCGCCGAGCCTGTGCGCCAGGTGCAGGCGGCGCTTTCGGCGGCCGATCATTTCGTCATGGTCTACCCGCTCTGGCTGGGCGCTCTGCCGGCGGCGGCCAAGGCTTTCCTGGAGCAATTGGCGCGCGCGGACTTCCTCATCGAGACCGCGGCGCAAAACCAGACCTGGCCGGCGCAGAAGATGAAAGGCAAGTCCGCGCGCCTGATCGTCACCATGGGCATGCCGGGATTCGCATACCGCCTGTTTTACCGGTCGCATTCGCTCAAGGGGCTGGAGACCGGGGTGTTGCGTCTGGCCGGTTTCGCACCGGTGCGCGACAGCGTGTTCGGCGGCGTGGAGACCACGCCGGAGCGCCGGGCGAAACTCCTCGAGACGGCGCGCGCCCTTGGCGTGAAGGGTCGGTGAAGATTAGCCGCCAACGCTTGCCGAGGCCGGGGGCAGCGGCGATGGTGACGCCCTGGGGCGGGTCGTTCGACCCAAGTGGAGGGGTGACATGGACATCGTCTACGACGTGCTGGCGTTTTTCCAGGCCGGCTTTGACCAGATCAACGAGGTGCAGGGCGTCATCATCGCCCTGGTGGCGGCGCTGATCCTGCCGGACTGGCGCAAGCTGCCGGCCTTCACGCTTGGCGCGGCGATCGTGCACGTGCTGGTGGACACGCTCATGCCGGTGGTGTCGGGCGGGGCGCCGCTCTTGTTTCCCGACATATTAAGTGGAAGCTTCTGGCGTTATGCCGCGGCGCTCCTCGCCGGCTATCTGGTGGCGATCGCCGCCCTGATGCTGGTGCGAAAGCTCCTCGTGAAGCGGTGAATATCCCGCCCGGCGTGTGATTTTCGTGACGATCAAGCGCGAATCTCGTCCTTAGGCCTTGTTTGTCTTGCATTTTGTTAACGTTTTGGCAGGGTTGTGGCCGTGAGCGGCCGAGGGGCCGCGGAGCGAGGGGATAATCGCAATGGAATTTCTCGATCCGGTCATGCCGTACGTCGAGCCGGTCTGGGCCTGGCTCATGAACGGCGTTGAGATCTACGCGCCGGCGGCGGCCGACGGGACGGTCAACTGGCTGTTCTTCGGTCTGCAGCTGGGCGTGATCGCGCTGGTGATGGCGCTTTTGATGCCGTCCTACGGCGCGATCCTGGTGTTCACCGTGTTCAGCGCCATCATCCATGTGGTGGTCGATCAGGTGCTGCCGATGATCCGCGGCACGGGCGAGCTTGCGCTGCCGCCGGTGAGCGACATCACCTACTGGCAATATGTAGCGTTTGCGGCCCTGGCCTATCTTGTGGGCTTGACCGTGCTCTACATTCTCAAGGCCATTCTTCTGCCGCGCTGAACCTGCGGCGCGTCCAGACCAAAGCCCGCCCGGCCCAGACGGCCGCGGCGGGCTTTTTATTGGCGTCGGCGCAGAGTAGGAAGGCGAACGCACGCAAGTTTCAACGGAGGCCGGCCATGGCGATCGAAAACGAAGTCAAACTGGAGGTGACGCCTGGCGGCGCAGCGGTCGTCACGCTGAACCGGCCCGAGAAGCACAACGCCTTCAACGCCGACATCATCGCGCGCCTGTCGGATATTTTCGAGACCCTGCGCGCCAACGCCGACGAGGCGCGGATCGTGTTCCTGCGCGGGGCGGGCAAGAGCTTCTCCGCCGGCGCGGACCTGGAGTGGATGAAGGCCGCCGCCGACTGGACCCATGACGATAATATGGAGGATGCGCTGGGCCTCGCGCGCATGCTTCACAAGCTCTACGATCTGCCGCAAACCACCGTGGCGCTGGTCCACGGCGCGGCCATGGGCGGCGGCGCCGGGTTGATGGCGGCCTGCGATGTCGCGGTGGCGGTGAACGACGCCAAGATCCGCTTTTCCGAGGTGCGCCTTGGGCTGACGCCGGCCACGATCTCACCCTTTGTCGTCAAGGCGATCGGTCCGCGCTACGCACGCGCCCTGTTCGCCACGGGCGAGGGGTTCGACGGCGCGTTCGCCCACCAGATCGGGCTCGCTCAGTATGTGGTCGACAGCGCCGACGATCTCGATGATATGATGGAGCATCTGGCCAGGCTCGCCTTCTCTGCGGCGCCGGGCGCTGTGCACGATGCGAAAAAGCTCGTGGACATGGTCGCCGATCACGAGATCAACGACTCTCTCCTGCGCAAGACCGCGCACCAGATCGCCGACCGGCGGGTGAGCGAGGAGGGCCGTGAGGGACTCGCCGCCTTCCTGGAAAGGCGCAAGCCCTACTGGCTGGGATAGGCGGCGCTGTCGCCGCGCACCGAGCGCGCGCTCCACGCTTTCAGAACGAGGCTCCATGACCGGGTCGCCCGCGGCCCGGTCGCGGGCGCGCCGTTTGAATTCGTCGCCTTCGGCGTCAAGCAGGCCTGGGCGTGCCTGTTCGGCGGGTTGATGCTGATCAGCTTCGCGCTCGCCGCCCTGGTGCGCGAGCGCGGCGCGCCGCGCGCTTGAACCTTCGCCGGTGATGGCGCACAACGCGCGCGACCCTCGAACCGCATTTCAGGACGCCCATGATCAAGAAGCTGCTCATCGCCAATCGCGGCGAAATCGCCCGCCGCGTCATGCGCACCGCGCACGCCATGGGGATCGAGACCGTGGCGGTCTATTCGGACGCCGACGCCGCGGCGCCCCATATGCGCGAGGCCGGCGAGGCGGTGCGGCTCGGGCCCGCGCCGGCGCGCGAGAGCTATCTGAAAGCCGATCTGATCATCGAGGCGGCGAAACAGACCGGCGCCGACGCGATCCATCCCGGCTACGGCTTCCTGTCGGAGAACGCCGGCTTCGCGCGGGCCTGCGCGGAGGCCGGGATCATCTTCGTCGGGCCGAGCCCTGAAAGCATCGAGGCCATGGGCCTGAAAGACCGGGCGAAGACGTTGATGGAAAAGGCCGGCGTGCCGGTCACGCCCGGCTATCACGGCGAGGAGCAGGACCCGGCCCATCTGAAGGCGCAGGCCGACAAGATCGGCTATCCGGTGCTGATCAAGGCGGTGGCCGGCGGCGGCGGCAAGGGCATGCGAAAGGTCGAGGAGGGGGCGAAATTCCTTGAAGCGCTCGACAGCTGCAAGCGCGAGGCGTCCTCCAGCTTCGGCGACGACCGGGTGCTGATCGAGAAATTCATCTCCAGCCCGCGCCATATCGAGGTGCAGGTCTTCGGCGACACCCACGG
>JBKHAZ010000248.1:0-4045 GCA_046542605.1 Oceanicaulis sp.
TCGACACCCAGCTGATTCTTTTCGATAAACTCCTCGACCGATTCGATCAGATCGGCGGCGTTGTAGGCGGGCTTCGACCGGCGCGCGTCCAGCACCACGCCGGACACCGCCCGCTCGCCGACCGTCTCCACGAGACGGGCGCGCGCATGCGCCAGATCATCGCGGCCCACCGTTCCTTCGAAGCTCACGGTGAGAAGGCCGGCCCCGTCTTCGAAACGGATGTGGACCGCGCGCGAATAGGTGGGGGCATCCATGACAGGTCGCTCGGGCGCTGCTTTTTGAACGTGTTCAAGTTCGTTAAGCCTATGCGCCAGTCCGCCGCGCCGAAAAACCCTCGCCTGCAGCGGGGCCGGTTTGCAAAAACGCCCGCGCGTTGACGCGGGCGTGCGAAAGCCTGATACGTGACCAAGCCTTACACCGCGCCCGGCGCCGCCACGAACGAACTGCGATTGCTTCATGACCATTCACTTGCACAAGGGCGATTTGCCGCCTGATCTCGATCTCGGCGCACGCGTGGCGGTGGACACCGAGACCCAGGGCCTGTCGCTCGTGCGCGACCGGGTCTGCCTGGCGCAGCTTTCGGCCGGCGACGGCGACGCCCATATCGTCCAGCTGGACCGTTCGAGCTATGACTGTCCGAACCTGAAGGCGCTGCTCAGCGCGCCGCAGGTGGAGAAGATCTTCCACTTCGCCCGCTTCGACGTGGCGGTGTGTCTGCGCGATCTGGGCGTGGAGACGGCGCCGGTCTTCTGCACCAAGATCGCCTCCAAGCTGGTGCGCACCTACACCGACCGGCACGGGCTGAAGGACGTGGCGCGTGAAATCGCCGGCGTGGAGCTTTCGAAGCAGCAGCAAAGCTCGGATTGGGCCGCCGAAACCCTCTCCGAGGCGCAGCTCGCCTACGCCGCTTCCGATGTTCTGCACCTGCACGCGATCGCCGACGGACTCGCCGCCATGCTGGAGCGCGAAGGCCGCATGGACATCGCGCGCGCGTGCTTTGATTTCCTGCCGACCCGCGCGCGCCTGGATCTCGCCGGATGGCAGGACGTGGACATTTTCGCCCACTCGTAACGGAGCCCGTCTTGACCGCCGCGACCGCCGACTTCGCCGACGTCAATCTGATCGGTCAGCGCCGCGCCCGGTCGCTGGCGGGGGCGCGTCGCCGGTCCGGGCTGGTGCGCGCATTGCGCATCGCGCTTCTGGGCGCCATGGCGGCGCTTTTGCTCAATGCGGTGCTGCAGATCGCCATGTCCGGCGGCGGCGAGACGGATCAGCCGATGATCGAGCTCACCGGCGGCGAACGCATCGTCAATCCGCGCTTCACCGGCCGGGACGAGGGCGGGCAGCCCTTCGTGGTGACCGCGCTTTCGGCGGCCCGGCGCGCCGGCGGTCTGGGCGCCGTGGCCGATCTCGAAGCCCCGTCTCTGGACTACGCCCTGGTTGAAGCGGGCGCGGAGCGCGCCTCGAAAGTGCTCGCGGCGACGGGCGTGTTCGACGAATCCGACCAGTCGCTCCTGTTGCGCGAGGACGTCGAGCTCACCACCCGCTCCGGCTACGCCTTTTCCGCCGACTCCGCGCTGATCCGGCTGAACGAGGGCGTCATTTTCGGCGAGGACGGGGTTTATGGCGAAGCGCTCTGGGGCGCGGTCCGCGCGGGACGCTTCGAGGTCTATGACGAGGCGCGCCGGATCGTGCTGGAAAACGGGGTGCGGACCAGGCTTTATATGGACGACGAGGATCCGGGGGACGCGCCTTGAGGAGGGCCACGCCATGATCAGGACTATCACCACCGCGTTCGCCGCCGCGGCCGCCGCCCTGGCGCTGTCCGCCGCGGCGGGCGCCCAGGCCGGCCAGCCCGCTTCCGGCGAGGGGCCCATCGACATCAGCGCCGATCGCGGCGAAGTGTTCGATCGCGAGGGCCGCCTGGTCTACGAGGGCGACGTCAACGTGGTGCGCGGCGACGCCCGCCTGCGCGCCGACCGGGTGGAGGCCTTCTTCACCCGGCGCGAGGGCGGCGGCTTCGGCCCGATCCGGCGCATCGTCGCGGTCGGCGAGGTGTTCTACGTCACGCCCGAAGAGATCGCCCGCGGCGACGAGGGCGTCTACGATCTGGAAGCCGGCGCCATCACGCTTGAAGGCGCGGTGGTCCTGACCCAGGGCTGCAACGTGTCCACCGGCGAGCGCCTGGTGGCCGATCTCGACGGCGGCGCGGCGCGCCTGTCCGGCGGGGGCTCCGGCGAAAGCCGACGCGTGCGCTCGGTGTTCTTCGAGGATCCCGAAGACGGCGGCCCGGTCCCCGCGCCGGGCGAATGCCCGCAGCCCGACATTCCCGGCGATGGTCCGCAACCCTTCGAGCCGCAGAACTGACCGGCTTCACCAAATCTTAGCTGTAAGGGGGCCAGCATGGCCGAAACGGCGAGCAGGCCGGCCGATCCCGCGCCGGTCCCGTCCGGGAAAGACGGCGTCCGCGTCGAAGGCCTGGCGAAACGCTATGGCCGCAGACAGGTCGTCAAGAACGTCTCCCTGTCGCTGCAGCGCGGCGAGGTGGCGGGGCTTCTCGGACCCAACGGCGCGGGCAAGACCACCTGCTTTTACATGATCACCGGCCTGATCAAGGCCGACAGCGGGACCATCATGCTCGACGGCGAGACCATCACCGAGCTTCCCATGTACCAGCGCGCGCGTCTGGGCATCGGCTATCTGCCGCAGGAGGCGTCGATCTTCCGCGGGCTGTCGGTCTACGACAATATCGCCGCGGTCGCCGAGATCACCGAGCCGGACCGGAAGCGCCGCGCCGCGCTGGTCGATCAGCTGCTTGAAGAGCTGCACATCGCGCACATCAAGGACAGCCCGGCCATGGCGCTGTCCGGCGGAGAGCGCCGCCGGGTGGAGATCGCCCGCGCGCTCGCCGGTCAGCCGAGCTTCATGCTGCTGGACGAGCCGTTCGCCGGCATCGACCCGCTGGCCATCGCCGACATCCGCGACCTGATCGAATATCTCAAGGAGCGCGGGATCGGCATTTTGATCACCGACCACAATGTGCGCGAGACGCTGGAGATCTGCGACCGCGCCACGATCATCCATGACGGCGAGGTGCTGTTCGAGGGTGCGCCGGAAGACGTGAAGAACGACGCGAACGTGCGCCGGTACTATCTCGGCGAGCGGTTCCAGTAGGAGGGGGCATGGCGGGGCTCGGACAAAAACTCGAGGCGCGCCAGGGCCAGGGCCTCGTGATGACGCCCCAGCTGCAGCAGGCGATCAAGCTGCTGCAGCTTAACAATATGGAGCTCACCGAGTTCGTCGAGGAGGAGCTGGAGCGCAATCCGCTGCTCGAACGCGACGAGCGCTCCGAAGCGCCCGACGCCGAGCCCGGCGAGCCTGAAACCGCGAAACCCGAGTCCGACGAGCTCTCCTTTGACGCGCCGGGCAAGGCCGACGAGGCCTTGGACGCCGACCGCGAGGCGATGTATTCAGACTCCAGGGCTGACATGGCCGGCGCCGACGCCGGCGGTTCGCTGGACTGGAGCCGCGCGGGCAAGGGCGGCGGCGGCTTCGACGGCGAGGAATTCGACGCCGCCGCCAACGCCACGCGCGAAAAGACGCTGCGCGAACACCTCCACGACCAGCTCGCCGAGATCGCTCTGGTCCCGGCCGACCGGATGATCGCGGCCCACTTGATCGACCTGGCCGAAGACGACGGGTATTTCCGCGCCGATCTGGATGAAACCGCGCAGCGCCTCGGCGTCACGCGCTCGGAGGTCGAGGCGATCCTGGACCGGCTGCAGCAGTTCGAGCCGGCCGGCGTCATGGCGCGCTCGCTGCAGGAGTGCCTGGCTCTGCAGCTGAAGGACCGCGACCGGCTCGATCCCGCCATGGCCGCGCTGGTGGACAATCTGCCGCTTCTGGCCAGGCACGATTACGCCGGGCTGAAAGCCGCCTGCGGCGTCGACGGCGAAGACCTCACCGACATGATCGCCGAGCTGAAACGCCTGACCCCGAAGCCGGGCCTGGGCTTCGGCTCGGACAGTACGCGCGCGGTTGAGCC
>JBKHAZ010000249.1:0-3993 GCA_046542605.1 Oceanicaulis sp.
GGAGAGCGACCCATGGCCCGTGTGTCGTCCGGTCCCGCCCGTCACGCCCGCAAGAAAAAAGTCATCGACCAGGCGAAAGGCTATTACGGCCGTCGCAAGAACACCTTCCGCGTCGCCAATCAGGCGGTGGAGAAGGCCGGTCAGTACGCCTATCGCGACCGCCGCGCCAAGAAGCGCGTCTTCCGCTCGCTGTGGATCCAGCGCATCAACGCCGGTGCGCGCCTGAACGGCCTGACCTACGCCACCTTCATGAACGGCCTGAAGAAGGCCGGCGTGGAGCTGGACCGTAAAGTCCTGTCCGACATCGCCATTCACGAGCCGGAGGCGTTCGCCTCTCTGGCCGAGCAGGCGAAGTCCGCACTGAACGGCTAAGCCGCCGGCGCATCGCCGGCGAAGACAGACCCGCCTCCGGCCCGGAGGCGGGTTTTTCGTGTCAGGATCCGCCGTCCTCGAGCGCCGCCTCGATCCGCGCGCCGAGCCCGGCCAGGCCGTCGGGAGGCGGGGTCAGCATGTGGCGCTCGACAATCTGGATGAACACCAGATCGGCGCCGGCCAGCGCGTCGCGCGCCTCCGGCGTTTCCAGCCTCTGGACGTGCACGAAGCGAACGGCTTCGAAAAAGGGCGCGAGCAGCGGGATCAACTCGTTGGCGTAGGAGTCCCCGATAACGACCAGCTCGCCCAGCAGCGCGCCGTCCGGCCCGCTCGCCCGGCTGCGCTCGATCCAGGCCCCCTCGCCGGGACGCGGAGCGCGCTCCACCTGGACGCCGGGACGGGTCACATCGAGCACGGGGCGGTCTTCGCGGGCCTCCCCGCCCTGCAGCCGGACAAGGTCCGGCATGAACCGCGCCCTGCCCGCCTCCGCCACGACCGCGGTCTCCCACAGGCCCGGCGCGAGGCTGTCCACGAGCGCTTCGGCCATCACCGCCGCCCCGTGGGCCGACCAGTGCGTATCCGTCTTCAGGTAGAGCCCGGCCGCGCCCGCCTTCGCGGCCATCGCGTCGAACACGTCGATCATGCGCGCGCCGGCGGGTCCGTCCAGCTGTGAAAGGAGGCGTTTGCGATGGGTGCGCTCGGCTTCCACCCGCTCGCGAGACGCCGGAGGCAGATATTGCGGGTAGACGCCCGGCTTGTGCGGCGCCAGCGCAAAGCGCGCGGTCACGCCGCGCGCGCCAAGCGCCTCGAGCGCGGACACGACGCCGTCGATCGCCGCCGCCTCGCGCGCGCCGTCGCCGCTGGGCAGAAGGCTCACATCGCCATGATCGCGGTTGAGGTACAGCCAACCGTCCAGCCCGTCGATCACCCGGCTGTCGGCGGTGTCGGAGAAGAGGCGCTGCTCGATGATCCGGTCGATCTCGCGCGCCGGACCGGCGAGCACGAGCTTGTCGGTGAACCATCCCGTCCAGCGCGCGCGATAGTCCGCATCGGAAAAGGCGAGCAGCGAAAAGTCCGGACGCGGCTCGGCGGCCCGGTTCAGCGCGCGCAAATCGGCCGGCCGGGCCAGCGAAACCAGCAGGATCGCCCACAGCAGGATGAACCCGGCGGCGACGGCGAAGAACTCAATCCGGCGTAACGGCACGCTCGCTCCCTAGAACTGAAAGTACAAAAAGGCGGTGTAGCTGCCCGAGACCGCCAGGACGAGGGCGTAGACGAGCCCCGGCCCCAGCACGGCGGCGCGTTGGACAAGGCCGCGCACGTCGCGCCGGCGCAGCCAGTCCCACCCCGAAAAGGCCGGCGGCAGGACGAAGACCACCGAGGCCGCCAGGAGCGTGGCCAGCGCGCGGGTGTCGAGCGCCGCTGCGATCTCCGGCGCCGGGGCCGGTCGCGTGACATCGAACAGGGCCGCATAGAAGGCGAGCGCGTCCGGCAGGCTTTCGGCCCGGAACACCACCCAGGTCATCATCACCAGGAAGACCGTCAACGCCCGGCGCGCCGGCCGCCATGGGCCGGACGCCTCGCGCCAGCCGAACAGGCGTTCGAGCACCAGGAGACCCCCGTGCGTCAGCCCCCAGACGATGAAGGTCCACGCCGCCCCGTGCCACAGCCCGGTCAGCAGGAACACGATCCACAGATTGGCCTGGGTGCGAGCAGACGAGCCGCGCGAACCGCCAAGCGGGATGTAGACATAGTCGCGAAACCAGCTGGACAGGGTGATGTGCCAGCGCCGCCAGAATTCGGTCAGGCTGCCCGCCGAATAGGGCCGGGCGAAGTTCTCGGGAAACCGGAACCCGAAAATCCGGCCCAGCCCGATCGCCATGTCGCAATAGCCGGAAAAATCGAAATAGATCTGCAGCGTGTAGGCGAAAAGCGCGATCCAGGCGCCGGCCATGCCGATCTCGCCCGTTCCGCCTGCGGCGAAGCCGGCCTCGGCGATGGGGGCGAAGGCGTCGGCGATCACCACCTTCTTGATCAGGCCCCAGCTGAAGCGGAACGTCCCCTCGGTGATGTCGTCGCGCGTGGTGGCGCGCTTCGACAGCCGGTCCGCGATGGACGCGTAGCGCACGATGGGTCCGGCGATGAGCTGGGGAAAGAGCGCCACATAGAGCGCGAAATTGATCGGATTGCGCTGTACCGGCGCGGCGTCGCGGGCCACGTCGAAGACATAGCTCATGGACTGGAAGGTGAAGAACGAGATGCCGATGGGCAGAAGAATGTCCAGCGCCGGAAGCGCCGGCCCGCCGATCACGGCGAGGCCTGCGTTGAGCTGATCAAACGCAAAGCCGGCGTATTTGAACCCGGCGAGCACCCCGACATTGACGAGCGCCGTGCCGATCACGGCCCAGCGCTTCGCCCGGGGATCGCCGCTCAACCGGCCGCGCTCGGCCAGAAGGCCCAGCGCGAAATTGGCCGCGATGGAGGCGAGCATGACCAGAACGAACGCCCCCGCGCCCCAGGTGTAGAAGACGAGGCTTGCGATCAGCAGCCAGGCGTTCTTCGCCGGGCGCGGGGCCAGGAAGTAGCCGCCCACCGCCACGGGCAGGAAATAGAACAGAAAAAAAACCGAGGAAAAGACCAAGAAACGCCCCTGCACCGCCGCAGCCGGCGCGCGGGCGCGCACCAACGCGTTGAAAACGGCGTGATCTCACATTAGACGAGCGGTTCAAACCCGGCCAATCGAGACGGCGCGCCCCATGGACACCCAAGACCTCGCCACGCTTGAAGATCACTATCTTCAGAAAATCAACTCGGCTCAATCGCTCGCCGCGCTCGAGGAGCTGCGCGTCGCCGCGCTCGGAAAGAAGGGCGAGGTGAGCTTGAAGATGCGCGAGCTCGGCAAGATGAGCCCGCAGGAGCGCCAGGTCATGGGCCCGGCGCTGAACGGGCTGAAGACCCGGCTCGGCGCGGCGATCGACGCCAAGAAGACCGCTCTGGAGGACGCCGCGCTGGACGCGGCGCTGGAAAGCGAAACCGTCGACGTCACCCGCCCGGCGCGCCGCGAGCCCGCCGGCACGCTGCACCCTGTGAACCAGGTGATGGAGGAGCTCGCGGTGATCTTCGCCGACATGGGCTTCAAGGTCGCCGAGGGCCCCGACGTGGAGGACGACTTCCATAACTTCACCGCGCTGAACTTCCCGCCCGATCATCCCGCGCGCGACACCCACGACACGTTTTTCATGAAGGCGGCGGACGGCGAGACGCCGAAAGTGCTGCGCACGCACACCAGCCCGGTGCAGATCCGCACGATGGTTCGCGAAAAGCCGCCGATCCGGATCATTGCGCCGGGCCGCGTCTATCGCTGCGACTGGGACCAGACCCACACGCCCATGTTCCACCAGGTCGAGGGCCTCGTGATCGACACCGGGACCCATATGGGTCACCTCAAGGGCTGCCTGATGGATTTTGTCGCCGCCTTCTTCGAGACCGACGAGGTGGTCGCCCGCTTCCGTCCGCATCACTTCCCCTTCACTGAGCCCAGCGCGGAGATGGACGTGCGCTATGAACGCGTCGGCGACGCGGTGAAGGTGGGCTCGGGCGACAAATGGATGGAGATCCTCG
>JBKHAZ010000018.1:0-20981 GCA_046542605.1 Oceanicaulis sp.
CTGGAAGCTGCGGCGGGCTTTCTTGCGGCCGTACTTCTTGCGCTCGACCACGCGGGAATCGCGGGTGAGGAAGCCGGCCGCCTTGAGCACGCGGCGCAGGCCGGGCTCGTAATTGACCAGGGCGCGCGAGAGGCCGTGACGCACCGCGCCGGCCTGGCCGGAGAGGCCGCCGCCGGTGACCGTCGCGTAGACGTCGAACTGGTCGACGCGCTCGGCGGTTTCGAACGGCTGGGCGATGACCATGCGCAGCACCGGGCGGGCGAAGTAGACTTCCTGATCGCGGCCGTTGACGACGATCTTGCCGTTGCCCGGCTTGATCCAGACGCGGGCGATCGCGTTTTTCCGGCGCCCGGTCGCGTAGGCGCGTCCGTGCTCGTCGATCTTCGGTTCGGCGACGACTTCTTCTTCCGGCGCTTCCGGAACGATTTCGGACCCGGCGTCCTGCAGCGCGGATTTCAGGTCTTCGAGGGAACGAGCTTGCTCAGCCATTCTCAGCTCCGCGCATTCTTGGTGTTCATGGATTTGAAGTCGACGACTTCGGGCTTCTGCGCCTCATGGGGATGCTCGGTCCCGGCGTAAACCCGCAGTTTCGAGAACTGCGTGCGCGCCAGCGGGCTTTCCTTGGGCAGCATGCGCTTGACGGCCGCCTCGAGCACGCGCTCGGGGAACTGGCCTTCCAGCACCTTGCGCGGGCTGGTTTCCTTGATCCCGCCCGGGTGACCGGTGTGGCGGTAATAGCGCTTGTCGTTGTACTTGCGCCCGGTGAACACCACCTTGTCTGCGTTGATCACGACCACATGGTCGCCGGTGTCCACGTGGGGGGTGTAGTCAGGACGGTGCTTGCCGCGGAGACGGGTGGCGATATAGGCGGCGAGGCGGCCGACGACGGCGCCTTCCGCATCGATCACGACCCACTTGTTCTCGACGTCCGCGGGCTTGGCGGTAAAGGTCTTCATCGCGTCAGCCTTCGGTCAATTCCGTTTCGCGGAGGACCACCCCCCGCTCGAAGAGCGCGCTTCCTACGCGGACGCACGGCGGCGGTCAATACCTGTTCTGAAAAACGTTATAAACGAGACGCTTAGGAATAAGGTATCCAGATACCGTAATTTTCAAGAGGTTGGTGTATTCAAGCGCTCGGGCCTCGTCTAAACAGGGGAAATCTGCGTTGGACGTGCAGCCTGGAGATCGAAATGAGCCTGTCGCGCCGCCGCTTTCTGTCGCGCACCGCCGCCGTGAGCGCGGCCTTCTCCGCCTTCCCCGCGCTCGGCGCATGCGGGGCGCGCGCGCCTGAAGGCTATCAAAACCAGGTCGAGGGTTACGGCCTGCTGCAGGGCGATCCGCGCGGCCTGTTCGACCTGCCGGACGGGTTCGGCTACACCGCCTTTTCCGAGACAGGCGACGTGATGGACGACGGGCTTCTGGTGCCCGGCGATCATGACGGCATGGCCGCCTTTCCCGGACCGGACGGGCTGGTGACGCTGGTGCGCAATCACGAACTGCGCCCTGGCGAGACGGAGCTTTCCGCCTTCGGCCGCAACGCCGAGCGCCTCGCCCGCATCGCGGTGAGCCGTCTCTACGACCGCACCGATAACGGCGCGCCCCAACTGGGCGGGACCACGACCTTGCATGTTGATCCGCGCTCCGGACGCGTGGCCCGGCAGTTTCTGTCGCTGGCCGGCACCGAGAATAATTGCGCCGGCGGACCCACGCCCTGGGGAAGCTGGGTGTCGTGCGAGGAAACGCTGACCCGCGCCGGCGAGGGAACGGAGCGCGATCACGGGTTCGCATTCGAAGTCCCGGCGGATCATGAGGGCCTTGTGGAGCCCACCCCGCTGCGCGGCCTCGGCCGGTTCAAGCACGAGGCCTGCGCGATCGATCCTGAGACCGGGGTCGTCTATCAGACCGAGGACGACCGTCCCTCGCTGATCACCCGCTTCCTGCCCGACCATCCCGGCGAGTTGTGGCGCAGCGGCCGGCTGCAGGCGCTTGCGATTCTAGGCCGTCCGGGCGTGAGGACCTATAACTGGGATGCGGACGGGCGCATTGCGGTCGGCCAGCCCATGGCGGCGGCCTGGATCGACCTCGACGGCGTGCACAATCCGGAGAACGACCTGGCCGCGCGTGCGGTCGCGGCGGGCGCGGCGGCGTTCACCCGCGGCGAAGGCATGTGGTTCGGCGAGCGCGAGGTGTTCTTCTGCTGCACCGACGGCGGTCCGGAGCGCATCGGCCAGATCTGGCGATACCGCCCCTCCCGCTTCGAAGGTTACGCCCAGGAGCGCGAGGCGCCGGGCGAGCTGACCTTGCTGTTTGAGAGCACCAGCGCAGCGGTGATGGAGAAGTGCGACAACATCACCGTCGCGCCCTGGGGTGATCTGATCGTGGTGGAAGACGGCGACGGGGAGCAATACATCCGGGGTGTGACGCCGAGCGGCGAGGTCTATACCATCGGCCGCAACGCCAGCCCGGACCAGACGGGCGAATACAGCGAGATATGCGGACCATGCTTCTCTCCCGACGGAACAACCCTCTTTTTCAACGTCCAGAATGGACCGGGACGCACGTTCGCCGTGCGCGGGCCCTGGGCGCGGCGCTCCTTGTCGCCGGTCTCGGTCTGACGGCCTGCGGGCCGCGTGAGCAGGAGGACGGCGCAGGGACGCGCCAGGCCGAACGCGCCGAGGTGATCGGCGCGGTCGTGACAAGCGCGTTCGAGCCCTCGGCTCCGGCGCGCGGGCTCGCCTTTCTGCCCACGGCGGAGTCGCCCTGGACGGGGCTTGTCGCGACCACGGTGCGCGATGGCGGGTTCGACATCTTCTCGGTGGAGGGCCAGCCGCTGATCTCCGTGGCGGGCCCGCAGCTCGCCTCGATCGCCGGCGCGCCGGATTTCGCTCTGCGCGGGCAAGTGTTTCCGCTGTTGTTCGGCGTGGATGAAGCCGGCGCCGTGCGCGCTTTCGCGGTGCTGCGCCAGTCCGACGACGTCGCCGAGCTGCCGCTTGAAGGCGACGGCCTGATCGAGACCGCGGCGGGCGTGTGCACGTTTGAAAGCGGGATCGGCTATGTGGACATCGCCATTCTCGGCGAAGGGCCGGAAGCGGCGATCGTGAGGGTGAGCGACACCGGCGGCGACGGGCTGACGCTGACCGAGCAGGCCCGCCTTCCCCTGCCCTTCGCCGCGAGCAGCTGCGCGCCGGCCGACGGCGATCTGATCGTGGGCGGTCCGACCGCGGGCCTTGCGCGGCTGGACATGAACGGCGAGACGCGCGCCTTCGAGGCCGGGCTCGGCGTCACCGATATCGGATACGCCGTGCTGCTCGGCCGGCCGGCCGTCCTGGGCGCCTCGTCCGACACCGGGCGTTTGAACGTGTACGACGCCCGTAGTCTTGAGAAGATCGCCGATATCGAAACCGAAGCCGGCCTCAACGCGCCGGCCTTCGATACGCCGGTCGCGCTCGCCGTCACCTCCGCGAGTTATGGCGGGATGGCGTTCTCGTCAGGCCTTGTCGCCGTCTACGACCGCGCTGATTCGCGGGTCAAGATGGTCGCGCGCGAGGTGGTCGCCCGGGCGGTGTCTTCAGCGGAAAGCTGATCTCCGGCGCCGGACGGCAGCGCCCGCGCCGCCGTCCACGCCGCCATTCCGGCGGTCAGGAACAGTGCGATCGCGCCGCCCTGATGAACGAGAGACAGCGATAGCGGCGCAGCGTTCACCAGCGTCACGATTCCAAGGGCCACCTGGAAGAACAGCACGGCGGGCAGGATAAGCGCGAAATTGTGCATGACCGTGTCACCGCTGCGGTGGTAGGCCCAGGCGAGGACGCCGCCGGCGACGACCAGCGCGTAGGCGAACCAGCGGTGCTGAAGCTGGACCGCCGGCCGGCTTTCGAAAATCGCCTGGAAAAACGGCATGCCCATCAGATAATCTTCCGGGATCAAACGGCCGTGGAAGCCCGGCCACGTGGTGTAGATCATGCCGGCGTCCAGCCCGGCGACGAACGCCCCGAGCGCGACCTGCAGCAAAACCGCACCCCAGAAAACGGCCGCCCAGGGGAAATACCGCGTGCGGCGGGTCACCCGAGTCTCGCCGTAGCGAAGCTCCAGCGCCGTCCAGAGGCTGAGCCCCAGGATCAGGAACGCCATGGTGAGGTGTGTGGCGAGCCGGTACTGGCTCACGTCCAGACGCTCGGTCAGTCCCGAAGACACCATCCACCAGCCGATCGCGCCCTGAAGCCCGCCGAGCGCGAACAGGATCCAGAGCCGGGGCCGAAGGCGCTTGGGCGCGATCCCCTTGGCGAGAAAGAAGACGAAGGGGATGAAATACACGAGCCCCAGCGTGCGACCGAGCTGGCGATGGCCCCATTCCCACCAGTAGATGAACTGGAACTCCGACATGGACATGCCGCGGTTCTGCTCCTGGTATTCGGGAATCTGGCGGTATTTCTCAAGTTCGGTCTCCCAGCCTTGGGCGGTGAGCGGCGGGATGGCGCCGGTTACAGGACGCCATTCGGTGATCGACAGACCGGAATCGGTGAGCCGCGTCGCCCCGCCCACAAGGATCATCGCGCACACGAACGCCGAGACGATCACGAGCCACCAGAACATGGCCCGGCTGGTGTCCGGCGCGGTGAAAGCCTTCGGAATGGAGGTGACGGCCTGCATGGCGGGTCCTTCGCAACACACGAGTAGGGCGCTACTTATCCACCGGTCCGCAAAGGGCAAGTGCGGCGCGCCGTTTCGCCGCGCAAATCGGCGCAGCTTGCCGGCCCGGCGGGGCTGGTCAGGCGGGCTGACGCGCCTTACCCTTTACGTAAACGTCAGGGAGGAGAAGCGCCATGTCGCTTGATGCGTTCCGCAAGGAAACCCGCGCCTGGCTCGAGGCCAACTGCCCCGAGAGCATGCGCAAACCGATCCGCTCCGAAGCCGATATCTGCTGGGGCGGCAAAGATTGGACCTTCGCCAGCGAGGACCAGAAGGTCTGGCTGGAGCGCATGGCCGAAAAGGGCTGGACGGTCCCGACCTGGCCGACCGAATACGGCGGCGGCGGCCTGTCCAAGGACGAAGCCTTCGTCCTGAAGGAGGAAATGAAGGCGATCGGCGCGCGCAGCCCGCTGGACAGCTTCGGCATCTGGATGCTCGGCCCGGCGCTTTTGAAATACGGCACGCACGATCAGAAGGCTGAACACCTCCCCCCCATCGCGCGCGGCGAAATCCGCTGGTGCCAGGGCTATTCCGAACCCGGCGCGGGCTCTGACCTGGTCTCGCTTCGCACCAAGGGCGAGCTGAACGACGACCATTACATCGTCAACGGCCAGAAGGTCTGGACCAGCTACGCCGACAAGTCCGACTGGATCTTCGCGCTGGTGCGCACAGAGCCGGATGCGCCGAAATACAACGGCATCTCCTTCCTGCTGATCGACATGGACCAGCCGGGCGTGTCGACGAAACCGATCAAGCTGATCAGCGGAAAGTCGCCCTTCTGCGAGACCTTCTTCGACGACGCCAGGGCGCTCACGAAAAACCGCCTCGGCGAAGCCGGCCAGGGCTGGGAAATCGCGAAATATCTGCTCTCCCACGAGCGCGCGGGCATCGTGTCCGAGGCCGCGTTCGGCGGGCTCAATCCGGTCACGGCCGCTCATCAATCGGGCGAAGTGGAGGAGGACGGCCGGCTGTCTGATCCGATCCTGCGCGGCGACGTGGCGCGGCTGACGATCGACGGGCTCGCCTTCGACGCCACCATGCGCCGGGTGAAGGAAGAGGCCGACCATGGCGAGGGCGTGGGCGCGCGGGCTTCGATGCTGAAATATATCGGCACCGAGCTGAACAAGCGGCGCAACGAGCTCAATATGAGTGCGCTCGGCTATGACGGCCTGCTCTGGGAAGGCGAGAGCGAGCATGACGGCGATCCCGCGCGCTCCTGGCTGAGGAGCCGCGCCAACTCCATCGAAGGCGGCACCAGCGAGATTCAGCTCAACATCGTGGCGAAGCGCGTGCTCGACCTTCCAAGCGCCTGAACCTGATTTAAGACAAGGATTTAGATCATGACCTTCGTGCTGAACGAAGACGAACAGATGCTGCGCGACTCCGCGCGCGGCTTTCTCTCCGAAGCGTCTCCGGTGACCGCGCTGCGCAAGCTGCGCGACGACAGGGACCCGGTGGGCTTCTCCCGCGAGCTTTGGGGCCGGATGGCCGAGATGGGCTGGACCGGCGTGCTGGTCGAGGAGGCCCATGGCGGGGTTGAGATGGGCTATTCTGCGGCCGGAGTGATCCTTGAGGAGATCGGCCGGACGCTCACCGCCTCGCCTTATCTCTCCACCGCCGTGATGGGGGCGGCGGCCCTCAATCTCGCCGGGACGGACGCGCAAAAGGCGGCCTGGCTGCCGAAGATCGCCGTGGGTGAAACCGTCTTTGCTTTCGCGCTGGACGAGCGCGCCCGCCACAATCCGGAAAAGATCGCTGCGCGAGCGGTGAAGGATGGAAACGGGTTCCGTCTGAACGGCGCCAAGCGCTATGTGGTGAACGCCATGGGCGCGGATGTGCTGGTCGTGGCCGCCCGCACCGAAGACGAGAAGATCAATCTTTTCCTCGTCGATCCTGAAGCCGAAGGCGTGGAGCGCACGCCGCGGCGCACGGTGGACAGCCATGTCCCCGCCGACATCAAGTTCGCCGACGTGAAGCTCACTGGCGAAGCGCTCATGGCCGGCGCCGAGGACAGCGAGTCGGCCTATCGCCACCTCCTGGACGCTGGCCGCGCCGGCCAGGCGGCGGAGCTTTTCGGTACGGCCTTGCAGGCCTTCGACGTGACGCTGGAATACATCAAGGGGCGCGACCAGTTCGGCGTGTCGATCGCGACCTTCCAGGGCCTGCAGCACCGCGCCGCCCATCTCTATGGCGAGCTGGAGCTGTGCCGGTCCCTGGTGCGCCGGGCGCTCACCACGCTGGACACCCAGCCGAGCCAGGCCCCGCTCTGGTGCAACGCGGCCAAGGCCAAGGCGACGCAGGTCGCGCGCCTGGCCGCCGCCGAGGGCATCCAGATGCATGGCGGCGTCGGGATGACCGACGAGTACGATATCGGCCTGTATTACAAGCGCGCCCAGGCGGCCGGCGAGTATCTCGGCGACGACGCCTTCGGCGCGGGCGAAGTGGCGCGGCTGAGTGGATACTGAGGACGCTGCGTCAACTATATTTGAGACAAGGCCTTCGGGATCGGGCAGAGTGGCGGCATGGCCCTCACCGATCCCCGTCCCTCCCCGCCCGAGCCGGGCTCCGGCGCCGCGACCGGCGCCCGTCCCGCCGGAGGCGGATTGGCGCGGGCGCTGACCGTGGTTGCGGCGCTGTTTCTGCTGCTCGGACTGTGGCTGCCGATCATGGAGACGCGCCAGCTCTGGGTGTTCAAGACCGAATATTCGCTCTTCGACGCCGTTCAGGCGCTCTGGCAGGAGAACGAGGCGGCGTTGGCCGGGCTTGTCTTCCTGTTTTCTTTCGTGACGCCCACGGCCAAGCTCGCCGCGCTGTCCGTGCTCCTCACGCGCCGGGCCGGATCGCAGCGCGGGCCGTTGTCGAGGTTCGTCGCTGCGGTGGGGCGCTGGTCGCTGGCCGACGTCCTGGTGGTCGCGGTGCTGATCGTGGTCTGGTCGAACGCCGGGGCGCTCGGGGCGGCGAGCCTTCCCGGCCTGTGGTTCTTCGGGGGAAGCGCGCTGGTGTTGCTGCTGGCGGCCGAGCTTGCCCTGCGCGATCTGCGCTAGGTGCTTGCGGGCTTGATCAGATCCTCTTTGCGCGCCCGCCGCTCGGCTTCGAGGACCAGGGCGTAGACCAGGCCGAGGGCGAGGATCGCCGCGGCGAGGCCGGCGAGAAAGCCGCCCGAGGTGGTTTCGATCTCCAGCAAGATAAGCTTGCGCACGACGGCGAGAATGCCGATGAGCACCACGGTGCGCACCTGCGCCAGGCCGTGCTCGCCCCTGGCCATTTGCTGGACCGACCGGGAGAGTTCAAGGGCGATCACTACGGTGAGCACCCGGTCGAACAGCATCTGGAACGCGGCGTAGTCCCAGCCGGGCGTCACGCCGAGCGCGGCGTCAAAAAGGCCGCGGGCGAAATGGACGAGCGCCAGCACGATGACCACGACCATGCCTGCGGTCACCAGCCATGCGACGGAGCGCTCGAGCAGGCTGTAGCCTTGTGACAGCTTCTCCATCCCCATAAAACGCAGCGCAGCGCTGCAGAGTGTCATGGGCCGGCAAAAAAACTATGCGTCAGCCGAACAACGCGGGCGGTGCGTCGAAATTGGAGAGGTTCGGCAAGGCCGAGGCCAGCTCGGAACTGTTCAGCCCGAACCATTCCCCGAGCGCGGCGGCGTACTGCTCGACGCTGACTTGCGGGATGAGCCGCCCAGACCCGACATCGCGCGCGTGGTCGAGGCCCGGCGGATCGATATCGCCGCCGAGAATACGCCCGCCGTTCACCCCGCCGCCGACGACGAAATGATGTCCGGCCCAACCATGGTCGGTGCCGTCGCCGTTGACCGCGAAGGTGCGGCCGAAATCAGATCCGGTGAACAGCGTGACATCCTGATTGACGCCCAGATTGCGCATGGCCTGGTTGAACGCGGCGACGCCGGCGTCGAGTTCGCCAAGCAGCTGCGGTAACGCTTCAAGCTGGCTGGAATGGGTGTCGAACCCGCCCATGCCGGCGAAGAACACCTGCCGGCCGACTCCTAGCTGGGCGCGCACGCCGATGGTTTCCGCGATGATGCGCAATTGACCGCCAAGCTGACCGGTCGGGAAGTCGACGCCAAGCGAGGGCGGGCTCGTCAGCGCCTCGCGGAAGGCGGTGTTGTTGTCCAGCGACGCGCCGTGGATGGCTGCGATATCGCGGGCGATAAGGTGTTCGCCGTCATAACGCGCCGCGCCGAAATGATCGCGCAGCTGACGATAGGCCCGGTCCAGCTCCGCGTTGTCGCCGGCCCGGCGCTCGGCCTCCAACAGGAGCTCGATCTCCGACGGGCCGGATGGTCCCACCGCGAACGCGGCGGTCTCACGTCCGGTGAGGAAGAGATTATCGCCCGCTGTGCTCATGGTGGTGAACGGGCGCGCATCCGGATTGGCGCCGGAAAGCACGACAGCGTCGCCGAACAACCCGCCCCAGCCATAGCTGGCGCCTTCGGGTGCGTTGGCCTGCCAGATCGATTGCTGATCGTTATGGGAGAACAGGCGCGGCGGCAGCGGGACACCGCCCGCTTCGGCCTGCTCGCGGTCCCGGATCGGCTGGATCAGCGGGCCGACGCTGGAAACGATGGCGGCCTCACCGTCATTAAAAAGCCGGTGCAGGTTCGGCGTTTCCGGCGGCAGGGCGAATTGGCGTGCGCCGAACCGATCGGCGTTGCGTATGGACAACTCAAGAAGCGCAGAGCGCGACCGGCTCGCGTCGGGGGCCAGGGCGCGGCGCAAATCCACGTAACGGCTATGGTTCGGCTCATCGAAGGGGATGACCAGATCATGGTTGTCGAGGCCGCCGAAGAGGAAGACGCACACGAGGGCGCGATAGCCCGAGACGTCGGCGGCTTGGGCGGTGAGACCGGCGAACCCGGGCGCCAGCGCAGCGCCGGCGCCCAGTCCGAGCATCAGGCCGCGGCGGGTGAGTTTGGGATGGCTCATGGCGCGCCTCCTTAACGCTGAACCAGATAGTCGGGCGAGGTCATGACCAGCATCACGGCGAGCTGAACCCGATCAAGGCGCGCCTCCGGGCCGTCGCCGCGCAGCTCGGTCTGGCTTTCAAGCATGGCGAGGATGTCGGCGCGCGTGCGGTCGCTTAACGCCCCGTGCGTCAAGACCAGATCGAGCCGGTCCAGCAAGGCCTCGGGATCGTCGGACAAGGCGAGCTCGCCGGAATAGTCGCCGACCCAGGCGTTCACCCCCGGCTCCGGCGGCAGGTTCGCGCCGAGCTGGTCGAGCAAATCCTCCACCACATCGACCGGAAACGCGTCGCGGTCGCGGATCACGCGCTCGGTGATGAAATTGGCGTAGCCCGGCGCGCTGGCGGTGGTGTGGATCTGCAGCTCCGGCATGGTCAGCCCTTGCGCCCCGGTCAAGGTGCCCGGCGCCACATAGCCGGGGCGATAGAAATTGAACACCGACGGCGACGCATAAGGCTGCTGGGCGAGGCTGTCGCTGGACGCGGTGCGGTAGAGCGCGAAGGCGTAATCGGTCAAGGTTTCGTCCACGTCGAATGCGCGCGCCCAGTGGGTGACGCGCAGGATCGGCTCGCGCACCTTGCCGAACGCCGGCGCGCCGCGCGCCGCCTCGATATCGCGGGCCTCCTCATCGAACAGGACGGCGGCGAAGGTGGCGGCGAGATCGCCGCGACGCCCCTCGCCTACGTTCACCCTGTTCGGCAGCTGGTACACGCCGGCGTCGAACGCCTCGGCGACCCGGCCCACATAGTCCGCGGACGGCGCGCTGGTGACCAGGCGCTGAATCAATTGCCGGGCGACGAACGGCGCCACGGTGGGCTGGGCCATGATGTGATCGAGCGCTTGATCGACCGAGGCTTGCGGGCTGGTGCCGGCGGGGATCGTAAATCCAAGGAAGGTCTTTTCACCGGACTCATGGGTGTCCGGATTGATCACCATGGGCCTGCGGAGGCTCCGGTTGCGCTGGGCGGCGGTGTCGTCGGTCCCGTCCAGCTCGAACCCTGTAAAGACGCGCGCGAGGCCGGTGATGTCGTCATTGGTGTAAAGCTCGTCACCGCCGTTCGGACCTATCGGTCGTCCCTGCATATCCATGTTCACCACTCCGATCGTGAACAATTGCAGGATTTCGCGCGCGTAATTCTCGTCCGGCATTCGGCCGGTTTGAGGATCCGCGCGCCGGCTGCCCAGATACGTCAGATAGCTCCCCATGGCCGGTGAATACGTCACCGCTTCAAGCAGGTCGCGGTAATTGCCGAAGGCGTGCTCAATGAGCAGATCTTGATAATAGATCATCGCGCCGGGATAGATCGCCAGATCGCCGGTGGCGCTGGACACCACTAGGATTTGCGACAGGGCGAACGCGGCGCGCTGTCGCAGCTGGTCGGGCGCACCCACGGCGGTCTCCCAGAAAGCCAGTGTCGGCGAAGCCAGCGAAAACGGTCCGAATTCGTCGGTACGGATCGTGCGATGCCGCTCGTGGATCGGCGCCAGGTAACTCGCCGGCCGCGACAGCTGGTCTTCAAACCATTCCGCGGCTTCTTCTCCGGTCCACCGGTCGATCTCGTCGGAAGTCGGCCCGAAAGTCGCCTGGCTGAGAAAACGCGCAGTGCGTTCCGGCGTGGCGAACGCACTCTGTCCAGATGGCGGTGGAGGCGGTGGAGGCGGTGGGGGCGGGGTCGTCTGCGGAGGCGGCGTGATCGACGACCCGCCGCCATCTGCGCTTTCACCACCGCCGCCACACCCTGACACGGCCATCGCGACCGCCATTGTGGTCGCCGCCAACACCGCTTTCATGCGCGCCATCGCTCCGCCCCGCCCTCACAACGCCGCCTCGCTCGCCGGACTCAGGCGTCGTGCGACGTGCCGACCTGTCCGGTCCAGCAGACTTTCTAAGCCAATCCCTTACATTTTACTGCTCGGCCGATGCGATTCCGTCGCGCAACGCAAAAAAAAGATTGATGGGACCGGCGGCGAGTCGCCTGAAAGGTTAACCGCGGTTTGACGCGCGGCGCACCCGCGCGGTGCGACCGATCGGCAAATTCGATTGAGATGCGGCTGTGTTGGGCGCTGTGCCAAAGGTAATGGTCGGAGCGGCCGGATTCGAACCGGCGACCCCTGGTCCCCCAGACCAGTGCGCTAACCGGGCTGCGCCACGCTCCGCCATATGTTCGCCCCGGCGGGGTGGACCGGGGGCCGGCGCGAACGCCGGGAGCCGGGTTATAGGCGTCGCGCCGCCGCCCGGCAACCGGGCAAATGCGGCGGGCGCAGGCGGTCGCGGTGGAAGGGTCAGAGGACCGCTTTGAGCCGCATGCGCGCCGTCTCAAGCTGGTGATAGATCGACCGTAGACGCTTGGCGGTTTGCGGCGAACCGGCGGGCGGTCCCGCCCCCTCACCTGATTGCGGCCCCGGGTGAATTTCGCCGGCGGTCGCAGACGTGTCTGCTGCGGCGTCGGGCTCGGGCGACGGCGCGTCGTGCGCCGCCTGGCCTTCGCCAAGCGCGCTTACATGGGCGACGCCATGGTCTTTCAGGTATTTCTGGGCGCCCTTGATGGTGTAGCCTTCTTCATAGAGAAGTCGACGCAAGCCCTTGAGAAGCGCGACGTCCTGGGGTCGGTAAAGGCGTCGCCCGCCGGCGCGCTTCACAGGCTTCAGCTGGGAGAATTTGCTTTCCCAAAAGCGCAGCACATGGGCGGGCAGGCCCGCCTCCGCGCCGGCTTCGGAAATGGTCCGGTAGGCGTCGGGGGATTTCTCCGCCATTTAGGCCATGTCTTTGGAAAGCGCCGTGTCGACGCGGTCCTTCAGGACCTGGCTCGGTTTGAAGACCAGCACGCGCCGCGGGTCGATCGGGACTTCTTCGCCGGTCTTCGGATTGCGGCCCACGCGCCCGTTCTTGTCGCGCAGCACGAAGGAGCCGAAGGAGGACAGCTTCACCGATTCGCCGGCCACCAGCGTATCGGAGACCATGTCCAGCACCTGCTCGACCAGCTGGGCGCTCTCCTGGCGCGGAAGGCCTACATCCCGGTTGACCGCGTCGGCCAAATCCGCCCGCGTAATGGTCTTAGACATCGCGTACCCCCGAAAGTGCGTTGATCAGACCCGTACGTTACGGCGCACACGCCTGACCGGTCAACGTTAACCATCGGGAAACGCTTAATAACGCGCCAACGCTGCGCCCCAGGTGAATCCGCCGCCGAGCGCTTCCATCAAGACGAGATCACCGCGCTTGATCCGCCCGTCCTGGATCGCTGCATCGAACGCCAGCGGAATCGAGGCCGCCGACGTATTGCCGTGCTGCGCGACAGTGGAGATCACCTTGCCCTCCGGGATCGACAGCTTCTTGGACACGCCGAGCAGGATACGCTGATTGGCCTGGTGCGGCACGAACCAGTCAATGTCCTCGATCGCGACCCCGGCCATGTCGGCGAGCTCGCTCATCGAGCCGGCGATTTTGGAGACCGCATGGCGGAACACCTGGTTGCCCTGCATGCGCAGATGCCCGACCGTCTTTGTTGCAGACGGACCGCCGTCGACAAAGAGAAGGTCCTTGTACCGCCCGTCCGAACGCAGATGGGTCTTCATGACGCCCTGAGCCGACTCACCGTCCTGCGCGGTGAGCACGGCGGCGCCGGCCCCGTCGCCGAACAGCACGCACGTCGTGCGGTCGGTCCAGTCGAGAATGCGCGAAAACGTCTCCGCCCCGATCACCAGGGCGCATTTGGCCTGGCCGCAACGGATGAAGTTATCCGCCGTCGCGAGCGCGTAGAGAAAGCCCGAGCAGACTGCGTGAACGTCGAACGCCGCGCCGCGCTCGACGCCGAGCTTTTGCTGAACGATCGTCGCCGTGGCGGGAAAGGTGAGGTCCGGCGTGGCGGTAGCGAGCACGATGAGGTCCACATCCCCGGCGTCGAGCCCCGCCGCCTCAAGCGCGCGCAGCGCCGCCTTGGTCCCGAGATCGCTCGTCAGCTCACCGTCGCCGGCCACATGGCGCTTTTCGATGCCGGTCCGCTCGCGAATCCAGGCGTCGCTGGTTTCAACGATCGCCTCCATCGCCTGATTGGTGAGCACTTTCTCGGGCAGATACGACCCGAGGCCGGCGATGCGCGAATAGATCACGGGTTACCCTTCCGCCGAGCGGGCGGCGTGCTGCTGGTCGATTTCGCCCAGCGTGGCCAGATTCTTTTCAATTTCGGTAAGGAAACGGCTGTCGGCGAGCTCAAGCGCGATCCGCAGCGCCGTTGCGAAGCCCGCCGCATCGGTACCGCCATGGCTTTTCACCACGACGCCGTTGAGCCCCAGAAACACCCCGCCATTCACGTTGCGCGGGTCCATTTTGGCCTTCAGCCCGTGAAGCGCGGCGAGGCTCAGGATCGCGCCGGCGATCTTCCCGGTCAAAGAGCCGGTCAGCGCCTCGCGCAGCCAGCCGCCGACGAGGCGCGCGGTGCCTTCCGCGGTCTTCAGGGCGACGTTGCCGGTGAAGCCGTCGGTGACCACGACATTGGTCGTGCCTGCGGAGATGTCGTCGCCTTCGACATAGCCGCGATAATCCATATCAAGGCCGGCCTCGCGCATCAGCGCATCGGCGTCGCGAATGATCTGGCTGCCTTTCAGCTCTTCCTGACCGACATTGAGGAGCCCCACCGTCGGACGCTCCACACCGTGAACCGCCCGGTGGAAGGATTCGCCGAGCACCGCGAACTCGACCAGTTGGGACGGCGTGATCTCCACGTTCGCGCCGACGTCGAGCACGGTGGAGAACCCGGACGGCGCCGGCCAGCTCGCCGCGATCGCAGGGCGGTGCACGCCTTTCTTCATGCGAAGGATGACCTTTGAGATCGCCATCAGGGCGCCGGTGTTGCCGGCCGAGACCGCTACATTGGCCTCCCCCGCCTTCACCGATTGCACGGCGTTCCACATGGATGAGCCGCGCGAGCGGCGCACCGCCTCTGAGGGCTTGGCGGACATGTCCACCTCGCTCTCGGTGTGGCGGATTTCGCTCGCAGCCTGAAGTTCGGGATATTTTTGCAAGAGCGGTTCAAGGCGCGCGGCGTCTCCGTGGAGGAGAAATGTCACGGCGCGCCGGCGCCCTTTGAGGAATTCGGCAGCGCCGCCGACCACGCTTTCGGGGGCGTGGTCGCCGCCCATGGCGTCGATGGAAAGGACCAGCGAGGAAGGCATTCAATATCCGTCAATGGAAGAAACCAGTCCCTGAAAAAGGACGGCCTTCTTGTCACCCATCGACTTTGAAGATGCAAGGCGCGCGCTCGCCAGTCCCGCGCGACTCAGACGGCGGCGGCGAAGCGGGGCGTTTCGCCCTCGACGATGGCCTGGGGGCTTTGATCTTCAAGCGCGCGCGCCGACGCCATGAGATAGCGCGCGAGTCGCTGCGCGGCCGGTGAAGGCGCGCCGCCGGTTTCATCCGATGCAGGAGCGGCGCTCGGCGCCCGGTCCTCGACCTCGCCCTCTTCGGCAAAGAGATTGCGGTCGACCGCAGCCGCCAGCGCGGCCTCGTCGCCGGCGTTCAACGCGTCTTCGTAGGCTTTGGCCCGGCCGTAGAAGGCTTCGCCCATTTCGCGAATCTTCTTGCCGACGGACAGATCGCCGGTTCCCATTTCGCGCAGCGCCGCGTCGAAATCATCGAACATGCGATCGAAAACGAGCTGGTTCAGCTCCCCCGCCGCCTCGCCCTCGCCGCGCAGGCGGCGGAAGAGGAGAATGGCGTGGGCGGTGATCATGTCGAATCGGCCGTCCACGGTGTCGGGCGCGCCGTTCGGGCCGTAAAGCCCGGGCTTTCGCGCCGCCTGGACAAGCGCGTCGTACACCGCGCCGGCGCGCGCTTTCATCGGGTCTTTTCGAAACAGGCGGGCGAACATGTCACGCGGGCTCCCTTAAACGCGCGCTTGAAGCTAAGATCGCGAACAGCTACGTCAATCTGCGCGCGGCGCAAAGCCGCGCCCGTATCCGTCTTTCGCCCTTGGGAGGGCTGTTCATGCGTCTTCGCCGCGCCGCCATCGCCGCCGCCGTCATCGCCAGCGCCGCACTCGTCTCGGCCTGCAACCCGACCCTGCGCAGCCACGGCTTCCGCTATCCCGCCGGCGAAATGCCCGCGCTGGAGGTGGGCGAGGACACGCAGGCGAGCGTGCTGGCCACGCTGGGAAACCCCTCCACGCGCGGCATGTTCGAAGACGACACCTGGTACTACATCTCCGCGACGCGCGAATATCTCGCCTATCTGCGTCCCGACACGCGCGAACGCCGCGTCATCAAGCTGACTTTCGACGAAGGCGGCGTACTCGACTCCATGGACGAGTACGGGCTGGAGGACGGCCGCGTCGTTGCTCTGGTGGACCGCGAGACCCCGACGCGCGGGCGCGAGCTGACGATCCTTGAGCAGTTGCTCGGCAATGTGGGCCGCCTGCCCAGCGAGCAGTTCGGCGGCGAGCAGAACCTGCCCGGCGGCGCCGGCGGGCCGCGCCCGGAAGGCAATTAACGCCCCTGCGCGGGATGCGCAGGATCAAGCCCGGCTCGCGCCGGGCTTTTTCCTGGACGCCTGGATCAACCGAAAAAAAAGCCCCGGCGTCACCGCCGGGGCTTTCCTTTCCGGTGTCAAACCGGTGATCAGAACCCGGCCAGCACCGCCAGCATCAAAAGTGCGACGATGTTGGTGATCTTGATCATCGGGTTCACGGCCGGGCCCGCGGTGTCCTTATAGGGATCGCCCACGGTGTCGCCGGTCACGGCCGCCTTGTGGGCTTCAGAGCCCTTGCCGCCGTGATTGCCGTCCTCGATGTATTTCTTGGCGTTGTCCCAGGCGCCGCCGCCGGCGGTCATGGAGATCGCCACGAAGAGCCCCGTCACGATCACGCCGAGGAGCATTGCGCCGACCGCCGCCAGCGCATCGTTCTTTCCGGCCACATAGTAGAGCACGGTGAACAAAACGATGGGGCTGAGCACCGGCAGCATGGACGGCACGATCATCTCCCGGATCGCGGCGGTGGTCAGAATGTCCACCGCGCGCCCGTAATCGGGTTTTTCGGTGCCGGCCATGATGCCCGGCTTCTCCTTGAATTGCCGGCGCACTTCTTCCACCACCTTCTGGGCGGCGCGGCCCACGGCCGTCATCGACATGCCGCCGAACAGGAAAGGCAGAAGACCGCCGAAGAACAGGCCGACAACCACATAGGGATTGGAGAGCGCGAAGTTCACGTCGATCCCGGCGAAGAACGGATAGCTGTCCGGATCGGCCGAGAAATAGTTCAGATCCTCGGTATAGGCCGCGAACAGCACCAGAGCGCCGAGCCCGGCGGACCCGATGGCGTAGCCCTTGGTGACCGCCTTGGTGGTGTTGCCCACCGCGTCGAGCGCGTCGGTCGTATCGCGCACCGAGCCTTCCAGCTCGGCCATCTCCGCGATGCCGCCGGCGTTGTCGGTCACCGGCCCGAATGCGTCGAGCGCGACGACCATGCCGGCGAGCGCCAGCATCGTGGTCACCGCGATGGCGATGCCGAACAGGCCGGCGAGATTGAAGGTGGCGATGATCGCCACGATGATCACGAGCGCCGGCAGGGCGGTCGCCTCCATGGAGACGGCGAGGCCCTGGATCACATTAGTGCCGTGTCCGGATTCCGAGGCCTTGGCCACCGATTTGACCGGGCCGTATTCCACGCCGGTGTAATACTCGGTGATCCAGACGATCAGGCCGGTCACGATCAGGCCGATGAAGCCGCACAGGAACAGGTCCATGCCGGTGATCGACACGCCGGTGGAGGTGGTGGCTTCCGAGCCGAAGCCAAGAAGGAAGTGCGTTGCGATCGCGAGCCCGCCCAGCGACAGAACCGCTGAGGCGATGAAACCCTTGTAAAGGGCGCCCATCACGTTGGTGGAGCCCTTGCCGAGCTTCACGAAGAAGGCGCCGATGATCGACGCGACGATGCACGTCGCGCCGATCGCCAGCGGGTAGACCATCATGGCGTCGAGGCCGTAGTCCCCGCCTGCGCCGCGGAAATAGATCGAGGCGAGCACCATGGTCGCCACGACGGTCACGGCGTAGGTCTCGAACAAGTCGGCGGCCATGCCGGCGCAGTCGCCGACATTGTCGCCCACATTGTCGGCGATGGTCGCGGCGTTGCGCGGATCGTCTTCGGGGATGCCGGCTTCGACCTTGCCCACCATGTCGCCGCCCACGTCGGCGCCCTTGGTGAAGATTCCGCCGCCCAGGCGCGCGAAGATGGAGATCAGCGATGCGCCGAAGCCGAGCGCCACGAGACCGTCGATGATCGTGCGCTGGCCCTCGGCGTTCTCGAACCCGTTTCCGCCGGTCAGAAGCGCGTAATAGACCGCGACCGAGAGCAGGGCGAGGCCGGCCACGAGCATTCCGGTGACCGCTCCGGCCTTGAACGCCATGGACAGGCCCGCCTGAAGCGAGCTTTTCGCCGCCTCTGTGGTGCGCACGTTGGCGCGCACCGAAACCAGCATGCCGATAAAGCCCGCAGCGCCCGACAGCACTGCGCCGATCAGGAAGCCGATGGCCACCACCCAGCCGAGCAAAAGCCCGACAATGATCAAGATCACCACGCCCACGATGGCGATCGTGGTGTACTGGCGTTTCAGATAGGCGTCCGCGCCTTCCTGGATCGCCTTGGCGATCTCCTGCATGCGTTCATTGCCGGCGCTCGCCGACAGGATGGAGCGGATCTGCACCGCGCCGTAGATGATGGACAGGACCCCGGCCGCAACCGCGAGCCAGAGCCAAAGCGCTTCCATTCCCATGACTTTGAGTATCCCGTTCAGGCGTTGTCGTTATGCGAGGCGCCCGCCGCACGTTTTATAGGGATTTATGGAATCAGTGCGGTAAAGCCCCTCCCCGATGGGGTCGGACTATGCCCAACACCCGGGAGGTGCGCAAGAATTGCGAAAGAGCCGTTCGCAAAAAGGCTTAGCGAAGAAGTCGGATGTCCTCGCCCAGCAGGTCGACCCGATCGATTTCGGTGGGGTCGATAAACTCGCCCGCCGCGGCCAGCATCGCCGCATGCGTCTCATCGCGGGCGACCGAGCCAGTATCGTCCATCACGAACGGCGTGCGGTGCGCCGCGCGCAAAAAGCGATCGGTGAGATAATGCATGCGCGGCAGGTGGTCGAAGCGTCCGCTTCGCTTCAGGCAGATGCGCGGGACGATGAAGGCGTAGCCGGCGAGGCGTCCGGCTTCGTTGACCACCGGGACCACGACAGCTGGCGCATCCATGTTGCGCGGGCAGGTCTCGTCGGGGCCGAAAATCGCCTCGGCGCGATCGGCGGCCTGCTCCAGCGCATTGTAAAGCTGGACCGGACGGTCCTCATCGCCGCCGCCCGGTGCGGGTGCGGCGGCGTAGGCGGGCGCGGTTGCCGCGATCGCCGCGGCGAGAATGACGAAGCTCAGCCTCATGCGGCCGAGCCTAGACCGGGCACGGTCAAAAATGGGTAAAGCCGAGCCGCTCGCTCTCGATGCGCCGGCCGTTGAACGAGACCGACACCCCCTCACCCTTCGAGAGCCGACCGATGATGCGGGCCGGCTGACCGAGTTCGGTCAGGGCGCCTGAGAACCGGGATGCGGCTGCTTCGGGCATCGCCGCGACCAGCTGATAATCATCACCGCCTGTGGCGAGGTCGAGCCGCGCTTTCGCCTCGTCGGGTTGCGCGCCGAGCCACGCGCGTGCGGCGGCCGAGACCGGCATCGCGCCCAGGTCCACCTCGCCGGTGAGACCGGAGGCCGATACCAGGTGGCCGATGTCGGCGAGCAGCCCATCGCTCACGTCGATGGCGGCGTTGGCCGCTCCGCGCAGGAGCGACACCGCCTCGACCGGCGGCTTTGGACGCCGGAACGCCTCGTCGACGAAGCGGGCATGACCGGCGTCGTCGAAGCGGACCGCGCCGAGATGCTGCTGCAGCCCAAGCCACGCGTCGCCGATCGTATTGGTGACGACCAGCAGGTCCCCCGCTTTCGCGCCGCCGCGTCGCGGCGTGCCGGCTTCGCCTACATGGCCGAAAGCGGTGATCGAGATCATCCACGGGCCCCGCGCGCGCGTCGTGTCGCCGCCGGCGAGGCGCAAGCCGAAACGGTCCTGGGCTTTGCGCAGACCCTCGACGAAGGCCTCGCCCCGGTCGGCCGGGCCGCCTTCGGGCCAGACGATGTTGAGCAGGTAGGCGTGCGGCGCGGCCGCCATGGCCACAAGGTCGGACACGTTCGCTGCAAGCGCTTTCCACGCCGCCTTCGCCGGGTCTTCGCCGTCAGGGAAATGAACCCCTTCGACCAGCGTGTCGCTGGTGACCGCAAAGGCCGAGCCTGCGGGCGGCGCCATGACCGCGCCGTCGTCCTTCAACCCGTAAGCGCCCTCATATCCGCCGGTGAGCGGGGCGAGCGCCTGGGCGATGAAGTCAAATTCGCCTCGCCCCGTCATGACCTAGGCCGCGCCTTGCCGGACTTTCTTGGCGAGCGTGTCGAGGGTGGCGTTCACGAAGCCGGGTTCGGGGCCTTCAAAGAAAGCGTGAGCGATATCGATATATTCGTTGATCACCGCTTTGGTGGGCACGTCGGCGCGCGCCAGCAGCTCATAGCCGCCCGACCTCAAAATCGCGCGCACAGTGGAATCCAGGCGCGACAATTTCCAGCCTTCGCGCAGGGCGTCGCGGATCAACCCGTCCACCTCGTCCTGACGCGCCACGATGCCGTGCAGAAGATCCTCGAAGAAATCTTCGTCGGCTTCGATATAATCGCCAGGCTCGTCGTCGTGACCGAAACGGTGATTGCGGAACTGCATCACGACGCTTTTGGCGCCCTGTCCGGAAAACTCCATCTGATACATCGCCTGCACCGCGGACAAGCGCGCCGACCGGCGCAGGCGCGCTCTGCGCTCGCTGGCGCTTTCGTTCGCGTCGGGCTCAGGCGTTTGGGCGTTCGACATTCAGGCGGCCTTGAACTTGCGTTTCACGTCGAGCATGGCGAGCGCGGCCTCGGCGGCGTCCTTGCCCTTGTTCTTCTGGTCGACATGGGCGCGGGCGCGGGCCTGCTTGATGTTCTCCACGGTGAGGATTCCGTAGCCGAGCGCGACGCCTTTCAGCGACAGATCCATCAAACCGCGCGCGCTTTCCCCGCACACATAGTCGTAATGACTCGTCTCGCCCCGGATAACGCATCCAAGCGCGACATAGGCGTCATACCCCGCCCGTTCGCTTTCAGCCATGGCGATGACGCCGGGGATTTCGAACGCGCCGGGCACCTGCAGCACGTCGAAGGCCGCGCCGCGCGCGCTCAGCTCGTCGCCGGCGCCTTTCA
>JBKHAZ010000250.1:0-3982 GCA_046542605.1 Oceanicaulis sp.
CGACAAGGCGCTGTTCGGTCATATCGGCTGGCAGATCAAGTCGATCGGACGTGCTTTCTGGCATTCGGTGACCGGCGCCCGGTTCGCCCATGCGCCGGACGGCGCAGGCGCGCTGGAGGGCTATTACAGACAACTGTCGCTGGCCAGTGCGCGGCTCGCCGTGGCCACCGAGCTGTCGCTCGCCACGCTTGGCGGCGCGTTGAAGAAGAAGGAAAGCCTGTCTGCGCGCCTCGGCGACATGCTGGCCGAACTCTACCTGTTGTCCGGCGCGCTCAAGCGCTTCGAGCATGACGGCCAGCCCGCCGAGGACAAGGTGATCCTCGACTATGTGTTCGAGGACGGCATGCATCGCTTCCAGGAGCGCCTGAAGGCGGTCCAGCGCCACTTCCCGAATCCGGTCTGGCGCTTCGTGCTCACGGCGATCACCAGCCCGGCGGGTCTGCACCGCAAACCGCCCCACGACAGCCTGATGCACGCCGTCGCCGATACGGTCCAGAAACCGGGCGAGACCCGCGAGCGGGTCGGTCACAACGTCTATCTGGGCTCGAACGGCGACACGATGGCGCTGATCGAGAAGGCGCTGCACGCCGTGGTGCGCCGCGACCGCCTCCTCAAGCCGGTGAGGAAGCAGAAGCTGAGCCTCGACGAGGCGGTGAAGTGCGGCGTGCTCAGCCGCGCCGAACGCGACGAGATCGAGCAGACCGACGCGCTCGTGCGCGAGGTGCTCGTTGTTGATGATTTTGATCCATCAGAATTGAAGGGAGCCACGCTATCGCCCAGCGCCCGCAAGGACGAACCCGCCGCCGCGTAGCCGTTCTGGACGGCGCGCGCACCCCCTTTATCAAGGCGCGCGGCGAGCCCGGCCCGTTTTCGCCGGTCGATCTCGCCGTGGCCGCCGGCCAGCAGCTCGCCCTGCGCCAGGCCAAAGCGATGGACGCGGTGGAGGAGGTCATCCTCGGCTGCGGCGCGCCCACGTCCGAAGCGCCCAACACCGCGCGCGTGGCCGCCCTGCGCATGGGGCTCGGCGAGCACATCCCCGCCTATTCGGTGCAGCGCAATTGCGGCTCCGGCATGCAGTCTCTGGACAATGCGCTCCAGCAGATCGCCTCGGGGCGCAACGAGGTGCTGCTCGCCGGCGGAACCGACGCGCTCAGCCATGCGCCGCTGGAGCTGTCCGGCGAAACGGCGAAATGGCTTGGCAAGCTCAGGAAAGCCAAGGGCGCCGGCGAACGCCTCTCGGTCGCGGCCGAGTTCCGTCCCGGCATGGCCCAGCCGGTCGTCAGCCTCGAAAAAGGCCTCACCGACGACGTGGTGAAGCTCGGCATGGGCGAAACCGCCGAGGTGCTCGCTTACGAATGGGACGTGTCGCGCGAAGACGCCGACGCCTACGCCGCCCGGAGCCATCACCGGCTCCACCGCGCCCAGCGCAAAGGCTGGCTCGAAGACGAGGTGCAGCCGGTCTTCTCGCGCGACGGCGCGGTTTACGATCAGGACGACGGCGTGCGGCCGGACTCCGACAGCGACCAGCTTTCAAAGCTGAAGGCGGCGTTTGAAAAACCCCACGGTCAGGTGACGCCGGGCAATTCCAGCCAGGTCACCGACGGCGCGTGCTGGTGCCTGCTCGCGAGCGAAGAGGCGGCCGAAAGGCTTGGTGTCGAACCGCTGGGCTATATCGACGATGTGGAATGGGCGGCGCTTGATCCCAAGCGCATGGGGCTCGGCCCGGTCCTGTCCTGCGCCCCGATCCTGAAGCGCAATGCGCTGGGGCTGAACGATCCTGATCTGTGGGAGATCAACGAGGCCTTCGCCGCCCAGGTCCTGGCCTGCCAGGCCGCGTTCGAGGACGAGTCGTTCTGCCGCGAGCACCTCGGCCTGGACCACGCATTGGGCCGCATTGAGGAGGACAAGCTTAACGTGGACGGCGGCGCGGTGGCGGTGGGCCATCCCGTGGGCGCCAGCGGAACGCGCATCGTCCTGCACGCGCTGTTCGCGTTGAACCGGACGGGCGGCAAGCGGGCCATCGCGACCGAATGCATCGGAGGCGGGCAGGGCGGCGCCATGCTCGTAAGCGCGGCATGAGGGATTTTATGACCGATATTTTCACCACCGAGATCGATTCCGACGGCGTATGCTGGGCGGCGATGGACATGCCGGGCCGCTCGGCCAATGTGCTCGACGACGCGGTGCTGCGCGACTTTGAAGCGCTCATCGAAAAGCTGGAGGCCGATACGCCCGAAGGCCTGATCCTTTATTCGAAAAAGGACGGCGGCTTCATGGCCGGCGCCGATGTGGAGATGTTAGACGCCATGAGCGCGGACGAGATCCGCGCCATGATCGAACACGGCAAGGACCTTCTGGAGCGCCTTGAGGATCTTGAGTGCCCGACCGTCGCCATGGTGCACGGTCATTGCCTGGGCGGCGGGCTTGAGGTGGCGCTGGCCTGCGATCACCGGGTGGCGCGCGACGATGCCCAGCTGGGCCTGCCGGAGGTCAAGCTGGGCCTGGCGCCTGGTCTTGGCGGCACGTACCGCTTGCCGAGCCTGGTGGGCGCGATCGACGGGATGAGCCTGATCATCGCAGGCAAGAGCGTCGACGCCAAGAAGGCCGCTAAAATGGGCCTGGTGGACGAGGCGGTTCCGGCCCGGCACTGGCGCACGGCGGCGAAGGCGCAGCTTGGCGAGACGCGAGAAGAGCCCAAGGGTCTTGAGGCCCTGAAGCGCGATGCGCTCGACACCGGTCCGGCGCGCGGCTTTGCGGCCAATCAGATGCGCAAGAAGACCCGTGAGAAGGTGCGCGAGGAGCATTATCCGGCGCCCTTCCGGCTGATCGACCTGTTTGAAGAGCACGGCCTGTCCCAAGAGTTGATGGACGCGGAGACCGAGCTGTTCGCCGAGCTCACCGGCTCCATCGCCAGCCGTAATCTGCGCCGGGTCTTCCTGTTGCAGGAAAAGAAGAAGCGCGAGGCCCGCCTGCCGGACGACGCACTGGAAATCCAGCGCGTTCACGTCATCGGGGCGGGCGCCATGGGCGGCGACATCGCCGCCTGGGCGGCGCTGAAAGGCTTCGAGGTCACGGTCACCGACGTGCAGCTCCAGCCGATCGCCGACGCGGTGAGGGACGCCAACAGGCTCTTCGACAAGAAGACCGCCAAGAACCGCGGCGACATCCGCCCGCCGCGCAACCGCTTCATCCCCGATCCGCACGGTCATGGTGTGGCGCGCGCCGATCTGATCATCGAGGCCGCGCCGGAAAAGCTCGATCTGAAGGAACAGCTCTTTGAGGAGCTGGAGCCGAAGATGAAGCCGGACGCCATCATCGCCACCAACACCAGCTCTTTGAAGCTGAAGGACCTGGCCTCCGCACTGAAGAAGCCGGGCCGCCTGGTGGGTCTGCACTTCTTCAACCCGGTTTCCAAAATGCCGCTGGTGGAGGTGGTTCGCCACGGGCGCACCTCCAAGCGCGCGCTGGCCCAGAGCGCTGCGTTCGCCGAGACGATCGACAAGCTGCCCGTCACGTGTAAGGACGCCGCCGGCTTTATCGTGAACCGCGCGCTGACGCCTTACCTTCTGGAAGCCGCCCGGCTGATGGAGGAGGGCGTAAAGCCCGAGCTCATCGACGCGGCGGCGGAAAAGTTCGGCATGGCGCAGGGGCCCGTGGAGGTCGCCGACCATGTGGGGCTTGATATCGCGCTCGATGTCGCGGAACACCTCAAGGATGACTTCCCCGAAGAGATCGGGGAGATACCCAAAAACGTGAAGCGCACGCTCGAACAGCGCGGCGCCGGGGTGAAGGACGGCTGCGGCTTCTACGAGTACGAGGACGGCGAGGCGCAGAAATCCAAGGTCTCGGACGCCGATATGGACGGCGAGCGCATCGATCCGGTCTGCGACCGGCTGATCCTGCCGCTGTTGAACGTCTGCGCCCAGATCCTGCACGAGGGCGTCGCCGACAGCGAAGAGGACGTGGACGCCGCGCTGATTTT
>JBKHAZ010000019.1:0-20146 GCA_046542605.1 Oceanicaulis sp.
CTGGCGGAGGAGGAGGGATTCGAACCCCCGGAAGGCGCAAACCTTCAACGGTTTTCAAGACCGCCGCTTTCGACCACTCAGCCACTCCTCCGGCGGGTCTGGTTTAGCCGGGCCTCGGGCGCGCACGCAAGCGGGCAGGGCGGCGAGGAACATTGCGCCGGCGCGCCCGCTTGAGCAAAACGCCGCAGCGAGACGTTCGCCATGAATCGCTTCAATTCTGAAGCCGCCGTCTTCTGCGCTGGCGATCGCCGCCCGGATGGCGCGGCGCAGAAGAATGCTTTTCCAGGCGGGCCGTCCGCCTGTAGGCTTCTCTTCATCCATCGCCGCCGCCCCATGACCCCGCTTTGACCCATCGCACCGCGCCGACCTTGATCGCCGTCCTTTTCGCCGGCGCGCTGCTCTCTGGCTGCGCCGGCGCGGTTCAATCCGGCGAGGCGCAAACCGCTCGTCCGGCCGCGCGGGTGTTCAGCCCGCCGGTGTTCGAGGCGGTGGCGGCCGAGCTCGACACGCCCCGGCACGTGGAGGAAGGACTGGCCAGCTGGTACGGGCCGGGCTTCCACGGGAACCTTACGGCCAATGGAGAGGTATTCGACCAGACAGCGATGAGCGCGGCCCACCGAACCTTGCCGCTGCCGAGCCTGGCGCGCGTTACGCGCCTGGACACCGGAGAAAGCGTTCTGGTGCGCATCAATGATCGGGGCCCGTTCATTGACGACCGCGTCATCGATCTCAGCCATGGGGCCGCCGAAGCGCTCGGCTTTATCGAGGATGGCGTCGCGCCGGTGCGCGTTGAAGCGCTCGGGCCCGCCGACCCCGCCGACCGCGCCGCAGCGCCGGTGTTTTTCGATCCCGCCAAGGGACCGCCGGCAGGCGGCTGATCGCGGCGGTCCGGGCTGGACGTCACGCTCCGGCCAAGGTTTGTTCTCATCATCGGGCTTTGACCCGATTCCACTGGAAGACAGAAGGTTATCCCATGCGCCGACTGTTCGTATTCGCCGCCGTCTGCCTCGCCATGCTGGCGCCCGGCGCGGCCTGGTCTCAAAGTTTCGAGACCGAGGCCAGCCACGCCGTCATCATGGATTTCGAGACCGGCGACATTCTGTTTTCGAAAAACGCCGATGAGCCCATGCCGCCGGCTTCCATGAGCAAGCTCATGACCGCGCTGATGGTTTTCGAGGCGTTGGAGACCGGTGAGCTGGCCATGGAAACCGAGCTTCCGGTCAGTGAGAACGCCTGGCGCAAGGGCGGTTCGGCGTCGGGGTCCTCGACGATGTTCCTGGAGGTCGGATCGCGCGCGACGGTGCGTGAACTGTTGCAGGGCATCATCGTGCAGTCGGGAAACGACGCCTGCATCGTGGCGGCCGAAGCGATCGGCGGCACAGAAGACAATTTCGCCGACATGATGACCGAGCGCGCCCGCGAGTTGGGTCTGGAAAGCGCGAATTTCGAGAATGCGACCGGCTGGCCCAACCCGGACCACGTGATCTCAGCCGCCGATCTGGCGCGTCTGGCTCGCCATATCATCCAGGAATACCCGGGCTATTACGGCATCTACGAGCAGGAGGCGTTCACCTATAACGGCATTCGCCAGTTCAACAGGAACCCGCTCCTCGGGCTGTTTCCCGGCGCGGACGGGCTGAAGACCGGTCACACCAGCGAAAGCGGCTACGGTCTGGTCGCTTCGGCCGAGCAGGACGGCGAGCGGCGGATCGTGGTGTTCAACGGGCTGGAGTCCAGCCAGGCGCGCGCCGACACCGCCGAACGTTTGATGCGCGCGGCGTTCAACCAATTCGAGATGGTGGACATCGTGAAGGCGGGCGCGCAGATCGGCGAAGCGGAGATCTACCTTGGCAAAGCCGAGACCATAGCCTTGCGCGCCGCGGAAGGCCTGCGTCTCGGCATGCACCGGCGCGCGGTCGACGATTATACCGCCGAAATCGTTTATGAAGGCCCGGTGGAGGCTCCGTGGCGGAAGGCGACCAGATCGCCCGCCTCGAAGTGAGCCTTCCCGATGGACGCACCCGCACCGTGCCTCTTGAGGCGGCCGCGAGCGTCGAGCGCAAGGGCCTGTTCGGTCGCGCCGGAGAAACGCTTTTGCGCATGATCCGGGGCGAGTAGGACGTGCCGGGCCGGGGGCTCTTCATTACGCTGGAAGGCGGGGAAGGAGCGGGCAAGACGACGCTCGCCTCCACGCTCGCCGATGCGTTCAGCCGCACCGGACGCGAGGTCGTGCGCACGCGCGAGCCGGGCGGCACGGCGAACGCGGAAGTGCTGCGCGCCCTGCTGGTCGAGGGCGATGCCGGAAGGTGGTCTCCGGTCAGCGAAACGCTCTTGATGTTCGCCGCCCGGGTCGATCACGTCGAGCGTGTGATCGCTCCGGCGCTTGAGCGCGGCGCCGTCGTGATTTGCGATCGCTTCACCGATTCCACGCGCGCCTATCAGGGCGCGGCCGGCGGGGTTGCGTCGGCGCGCATCGAGGCGATCGCGCAGGCCGCGCTCGACGGCTTCGCACCCCATCTCACCTTCGTCATTGATCTTGATCCAGAGGCCGGCCTCGCCCGCACACGCGCGCGCGGTGAAGCCGAAACCCGTTTCGAGCGGCGGCCGGAGGTGTTTCACGCCGCCTTGCGCCGGGCCTTTCTTGCGATCGCAGAGGCCGAACCGGAGCGCTGCGTGGTGCTCAACGGCGCCGAAGGTCCGCAGACGGTGGCGCGGCATGCGCTTGAGGTGATCGAACAGCGGTTCGGGGCGCTGTCATGAGCGAGGCGGAGACCCCGCAACCCGATCGTGAAGGAGGCCTCGCTCATCCCAGATCGGTCCACGATCTTTTCGGTCACGCCGAGGCCGAAGCGGTGATGGCGCGCGCGCTTGAGAGCGGTCGCATGCATCATGCCTGGATGATCACCGGACCGAAAGGCGTCGGCAAAGCGACGCTCGCCTGGAGGCTGGCGCGACGGGCGCTCGGCGCGGCGCCGGCGGGCGAGGGGCTCGCGAGCGACCCGCAGGATCCCCAATGCCGCCGTCTTGAGGCGCTCTCCCATCCCGACTTTCTGCTGATCCGCCGGCCGTTCAACGAAAAGACCAAGAAGCTCAAAGGCGAGATCACGGTGGAGGAGGCGCGCCGCGCGCCGGACTTCTTTTCGCGCAGCGCCAGCGGCGGGCATTACCGCGTCGCGCTCGTGGACGCCGCCGACGAACTCAACACCAACGCCGCCAATGCGCTGCTGAAGACCTTGGAGGAGCCGCCGCGGCGCGGCCTGCTTATCCTGGTGGTCAACACGCCCGGACGCCTGCTCCCCACCATTCGTTCGCGCTGCCGCCGTCTGAGCTTGCGCGCGCCTGAACCCGGCGCGACGGCGGACTGGCTGGCGCGCGTCCATGGCGTCGATCCCGCTGACGCCGAGCGCGCCGCGGCGCTGGCCGCAGGCGCGCCGGGTCGCGCCCTCGCGCTCGCGGAAATCGGCGCCCCGTCTTTGAAAGATGACATAGATCAGGCTCTTGCAGGACTTCCTTCGCTCGATCGCGCAGCTGCATCACGGCTCGCGGCGAACGCTGGAAAGAAGGACGGCGAGGCGTTCAAGCAGATCCTGATGGATTTTCTTCTGAGTTATGCTCAAGAGCGCGCCCGGACGCTGGCGCTGGGCGAGGCGGGGCCGGAGCGGGCCGGTCGCTGGGTCTTGGCGGCGGACGGGCTGACAAGGCTGGCGAGAGAAAGCGAAACCCTCTATCTCGACCCCAAGCAAACCGTCTACGCCGCGTTCGCGCTTCTCCAGGACGCAGCCTCCGCAGCCTGAACCGCGCCATGCTCATCGACACCCATGTGAACATTCACGGCGAGGATTACGCCGACGACCTCGATCAGGTGCTCGATGCAGCGCGCGCGGCGGGGGTTTCTCCAATGATCGCGATCTGCTGCCGCCTGAGCGATTTCGAGGCGGTCTCGAAGATCGCCGAGGCCCATGAGGACGTCTACTGCACGATCGGGGCGCACCCCCACCACGCCAAGGACCGGCCGGACATCACCGTCGGTGAGCTCCTGGAGGTCGCAAACCATCCCAAGGTGGTGGCGATTGGCGAGACCGGGCTCGACTTTCACTACAATTATTCGCCCGAAGCTGAGCAATTTCAGAGCCTTCGAACGCATATCGAGGCTGCGCGGCGAGCGGATCTTCCGCTGATCCTGCATTGCCGCGAGGCGGACGGGAAAATGGCCGATCTGCTCGAAGAGGAAATGGGGAAGGGGACGTTTCGCCCGCTGCTCCATTGCTACACCGGCGGAGCCGAGCTTGCGCGCCGCGCGGCGGCGCTTGGCGCTTGTTTCTCGGCCTCCGGGATCATCACGTTCAAGAAGGCTGAGGATGTCCGCGCAGTCTTTCGCGACGTAGTCCCGGACGATCGGGTCATTGTGGAGACCGATTGTCCTTATCTCGCTCCGGTTCCTTATCGCGGCCGGCGCAATGAGCCGGCTTATCTGCCTCACGTGGCGGAGAAGCTCGCGGAACTCAAGGGCTGGAGCCTCGAGGAAACCGCCGAGCGCACAAGCGCGGCCGCTCTGCGTCTGTTCGACCGCATCAAGGCGCCGGCGTGAGCGGACCGGGCGTCATCCGCGCCCGCATACTTGGTTGCGGGTCGTCCGGTGGTGTGCCACGCGTCGATGGCGACTGGGGCGCATGCGATCCCGCTGAACCGAAAAACCGCCGGCGCCGCTGCAGCTTGCTTCTCGAACGGGCCGTGTCGCCCGAAGCGCTGGACGCCGGTGAAGCCACCCGCGTCCTGATCGACACCAGCCCCGATCTTCGCGAGCAATTGCTGGACGCCGGCTCGCCTGCGATTCACGGCCTTGCGTTTACGCACACCCACGCCGATCAATGTCATGGCATCGACGATGTGCGCGCGCTCGTCTATCGCCGCCGCGAGCGCCTCCCGGCCGTCATGAGCGCGGAAACCTTCCGTGACCTGCAAACGCGCTTCGGATATATCTTTGAAACGCCCGCCGGATCTGGCTATCCGCCCTTGCTTGTCGCCGAAGCGATCAAAAGCGGCTCGCACGTAACGATTTCCGGGCCGGGAGGGCGGTTGGACGTGCAGCTTTTCGACGTGGACCATGGCGGCGCCCCCTGCAGCGGGGTCCGCGCGGGGCCGGTGGCGTACACGCCCGACGTGAACGGTCTTGACGATGCGGCGCGCGCGGCGCCGGCGGGAAGCACGCTGTGGATCGTCGATGCGTTGCGCGAGCGGCCGCACCCCAGCCACGCCCATCTCGATCAGGCGCTGTCCTGGCTGGCCGAAATCGGCCCGGACCTCGGCGTGGTGACCAATCTCCACATCGACCTCGATTACCGTACGCTTATGCGGCGGCTGCCAGGATCCGTGCGCGCGGCCTATGACGGATTGACGATTACGCTAGACGCCGAAAGCGGCGCGGTGCGCCACGCCGATCCGCCGTAATCCCAAGTCTTGCCGTTGCGCAGCGCCACGCCGCACCCAGTCGTATTTCTCATAATATACATTATGCGATAAATGGAGCAGACCATGTCACGCGAGCCTCACCCATTGCCTCCCGGCGCCCGGCGAGACGCCAGTCTGGCGCAGGACGCCGACGCGCCAGCGATGGACCGGCTCCTTTCGGTGATGGCGCGCCTGCGCGATCCCGACGGTGGCTGTCCCTGGGACGTGGAGCAAAATTTCCAGTCCATTGCGCGCTACACGATCGAGGAAGCCTATGAAGTCGTCGACGCCATCGAGCGCGGCGACATGGCCGATCTGAAGGAAGAACTCGGCGACCTGCTTCTTCAGGTGGTCTTTCATTCCCAGATGGCCGCCGAAGCCGGCCATTTTCGATTTGAGGACGTGGCCGGCGCGATCTCTGACAAGATGATCCGGCGCCACCCTCATGTCTTTGGTTCGGCCGAAGAGCGCGACGCCGACAGTCAGACGCGCGCCTGGGAGGCCCAGAAAGCCGCCGAGCGCGCCGCCAAGGGCGGCGCAGATGTCTCGGTGCTCGCCAACGTGCCCGCCGCCCTGCCCGCACTGACCCGCGCCGAGAAGCTGATGAAGCGCGCTGCGCGTGTCGGGTTCGACTGGCCGGACATTCCCGGCGTGCTGGCGAAGGTGGATGAAGAGTTGGCCGAGGTTCGCAAGGCCGTGGCCGAGGGCGACCCGCACCATATCGAGGAGGAGATCGGCGATCTGCTTTCAACCGTGGTCAACGTCGCGCGAAAGCTGAACGTCGATCCAGAAACAGCCCTGCGCTCATCGAACGCCAAGTTCGAGCGTCGTTTCCGTGCAGTTGAACAACAGCTTAGGGAAAAAGGCTCAAGCGTCCAGGAAGCCGATCTCGACGCAATGGAAGCCGAGTGGCTGAGCGCGAAGAAGGCCGGTCTCTAGCGCCCTATTCTGCAGCCGCGCGTTCGGCGGCGATCTCCAGGCCTTTGAATTTTCGGCGGAACCGGCCGGCGTCGGGGCGCGTGAGGCGCGCTGCGGCGTAGGTGTCGCCGGTGCTTTCGTCGGTGCGTTCTTCGATCACCTCGCCGTTTTCATGAACCCAGGCCAGCGCTGCAGCGTCTACCGGCCTGATCTTCAAACGCAAGATGAGATCTTCGGCCGCGAGCGCCTGCTCGATAAGGACCATCAGCGCATCGAGCCCCTCGCCCGTCGCCGCCGAAGTCAGCACGGCGGGCGGGGTGTCCGGCCGGCGCGGGAGCCGGGCCCGCCAGGCGAGATCATCAAGCGTTTCGGCGTCCAGCCGGTCGGTCTTGTTCCAGGCTTCGATCACGGTCTGGCCCGCCTCGGCGCCGGCGTCGAGCGCGTCGAGGACGGTCTCAACGTCCGCCTTGCGGCCTTCATTATCCGGGTCGGACATGTCGCGCACGTGGACGAGAATGTCGGCCTCCACCACCTCCTCCAGCGTCGCGCGGAACGCCGCGATCAGCTCGGTGGGCAGGTCGGTGATGAAGCCCACAGTATCGGAGAGCAGGATTTTTCGCCCAGAGGGCGTGCGTACGGCGCGCGTCGTCGGGTCCAGCGTGGCGAACGGCATATCCTTGGCCATCACCTTGGCTTCGGACAGCGCGTTGAAGATGCTCGATTTTCCGGCATTCGTGTAACCCACCAGCGCGACTGTGGGCCAGGGCGCGGCCTTGCGGCGCTTGCGGTGGAGCTCGCGGGTGCGTTTCACCTCGTCGAGTTCGCGGCGCAGCTTGGCCATCTTGTCGGCTAGAATGCGCCGGTCGGTTTCGATCTGGGTTTCGCCGGGTCCGCCCATGAAGCCCTGCCCGCCACGCTGGCGTTCCAGGTGAGTCCAGGTGCGCACGAGGCGCGAGCGTTCATAGGTCAACCGGGCGAGCTCGACCTGTAGGCGGCCCTCGCGGGTCTGGGCGCGCCGGCCGAAAATCTCAAGGATCAAGCCGGTGCGGTCGATCACCTTCACCTTGAGGGCTTTTTCAAGATTGCGCTGCTGGACCGGCGACAAGGCGCTGTCGATGACGAGCACGTGAGCGCCGAGCGTTTCCAGCTGAACGCGCAGGAGTTCAAGCTTGCCGGAGCCGAAGAAGGTTCCCGGCTCCAGCTTGCGAACCGGTTCGATGCGCGCTTCCACCGTGTCTAGATCCAGCGCTTCGGCCAGACCTGCGGCCTCTTCCAGCCGCGCTTCGGCGCGATCCTTCCCGGTGTCCGCGAATTGCGGATGAATGACGAGTGCGGTTTCGACGGCGGGCCGGCGATCGATCAATCCGCGCTGTCTCCCTCATCTTCGTCGCGTTCGAACAGCTGAACCGGCTGGCTCGGCATGATGGTCGATATCGCGTGTTTATAGACGAGCTGGATCTGACCCTCACGCCGCAGGAGGACGCAGAAGTTGTCAAACCAGGTGACGACGCCCTGCAGCTTCACGCCGTTGACCAGAAAGATCGTCAGCGGGGTCTTGCCCTTGCGTACGGTGTTCAGGAAGACGTCCTGAAGGTTCTGTTTTTTATCGTTAGACATCGGCCTACTTCGCAGGTGTTCGCAGGGCTCTGATCAGCGCGGCCCCTTTATGCAACAGGTAAACAGGCTCGCGCCGCGCCGCAACAGCGAAACGCGCAAGCCCGCGGGTCAGTCGCGCGCGAAGATCACATAAACCGCCGCGGCCGCCGCCATGACCTCGAGGCGGCCGGCCACCATGAGGACGCAGGACGCCAGCAGCGACGCAGGCGGCAGCCCGGCGAAGTCCGCTGCGGCGGGCGGACCCATGTTCGTCACGCTCGCCGCGGCGGTCCGCCAGGCCGGCCCGAATTCGGCCCCGCCCAGAGCGATCATCACCGCTCCGACGCCGAGCGCGACCGGAAAGGCGAGCGCGTAGACCCACACCCCCGCAAGCGCGCTGTCGCTCACCGGGCGGCCGCCGAAGCGGGTGCGGACTGCGGCCGAGGGATGGGACAGCAGCGACAACTCCCCTCCCGCGCGGCGCAGGAGCAGCAGCACACGCGGCATCTTTACGCCGCCGGAGGTGGAGATGGTCGCGCCGCCCACAAGGCCGAGGCAAAACAGCGCGACGGCCGGAAACGCGAAGCCGCTCGAAGCCGTGAACCCGGCGGTGCTGATCGCAAAGAGTCCGTCGAGCACGCCCGTCGGGAACGCGCCGGGACCCGCCAGCAGAAGCGCCGCGACGCCTGCGCCGAGCGCCACGCCCGCCATGGCGCGCAATTCGCCGGTGCCGCGCTGGATGCGATAGCGCGACAGCCATTCATACATGACCGCGAAATTCCACGCTCCCGCCAGGCATACGAGCGCCAATGCGATCACCGTGGCCGGCGGCGCCCAGTCGAGAAGCGGGCCGGATTGCGGCGAAAGCCCTGCTGTGGCGATACCGGACAGGGCCAGGCACAACGCATCGAACGGCGCGGCGCCCGCGCTCATCATGAGAACCGCCCCAAGTGTGGTGACCAGGCCGTAGACCGCGCCCAGTCGGCGAAAGCCGCGGCCGAAATTGGTGAACAGGTCGGATCGCTCGACGGTCAGAAGGCTTGTCCGGCGCAGGCCGACCCCGCGCCTGTCGAGCGCGGCGAACACCGTTGCGGCCAGGACAAGGCTCGCCAACCCGCCGAGCCAGGCGAGATAGCAGCGCCACAACACGACCGAGCGCGACACCTGCTCGGGTTCGGCCAGGATCGCGCCGGTGGTCGTCAGAGCGCTGAACGCTTCGAACACGCCTCCGATCGCTCCGCCCGCCCCGGCCGCCAGCGGCGGCGCGGCGAGCAGCGGGGTCAGCACCCAGGCGTAAAAGGACAGGCGCAAGGCCTCCGCCGCCCCCGCCGGCTGGGTGAGCCGCGCCGTGCCTGCGAGCACCAACCCGCCGACGAACAGGCCGACCACCGCCGTTGAGAAGAACCCCCGCGCGGCGGCCTCGTCACCTTCAAGGCCGGCGAGCGCGACGAACGGCCCGGCGCTCGCCCCGATCACCAGGGCGCACCAACCAAGCGCACGGAACAGGCGGGGCGAAAGGCGCATGGCGGCCTAGAAATATTCCAGGCTGACGCGGAACATCTGCTCCACCTTGGGCACGGCGGCCTTCAACGCAAAGAAAACCACCTTGTCGTTTTCCTGGATCTTCACGGGGTCGCGCGCGAAGTAGACCTTGTCTCCGCGCACCACCGCGCCGACTGCGACGCCTTCGGGAAGGTCCAGCGCCTTCAGGGATTTACCCACCAGCGGCGAGGTGGACAACGCCACACCTTCAAGCGCCTCGGCGGCGCCGCCCGCAAGGGTCTGGAGCCCGGTGATCCGCCCGCGACGGATATGCTGCAGGATGGTCGAGACGGTCACGGCGCGCGGATCGATCAACACATCGATGTCGAGCGCGCCTTTCACCGGATTGAACGCCTGATCGTTGACCAGACACAGCGCCCGCGCCGCGCCTTCCTTCTTGGCCATCACGGCGGAGAGCAGGTTCACCTTGTCGTCATTGGTCAGGCACAAGGCCAGCTCGGAGTCCTCCACCCCCGCTTCGCGCAGAACCTCCCGGTCGAGCCCGTCGCCGTGCAGTACGACAGTGCGCCGCAGCGCATCGGCCGCGCGTTCGGCCTGGGCCTTGTCGCGTTCGATGAGGCGCACCCTCACCCCGCCGACCCGTTCGAGCGCGCGGGCCACGTAAAGCCCGATATTGCCCGCACCGACGATCACCACGCGCCGGGCGCGCTGAACCGAGCGGCCGAACACGTCGAGCGCACGTTTCACATGCCCGGCCGCGAGGCTCACATAGACGTCGTCGCCGGGCATGAGCGGATCGCCGCCCTCGGGAATGAACAAGGTTTTTTCGCGATGCACGCCCAAGACATCAAAACCGAGATCAGGAAATAATTCAAGAATTTGATCTCTAGAACTTCCTGCGACGGGAGAGGTCTCGTCTACGGACAGGCCCAAGAGCTGCACGCGCGAATTTGCGAAGGGCGCGGTGGCGAACGCGCCCGGCGTCTCCAGGCGCTGCAGGATGGAGCGGCTGACTTCCAGTTCCGGCGAGATCGTCACGTCGATCGGCAAGGCGTCCTGGCTGAACAGATCGCCCCATCGCTTGTCGAGATAGCTCTGCGCGCGCACCCGGGCGATGCGCGTGGGGGTGTCGAACAGGGAGTGGGCGACCTGGCAGGCCACCATGTTCGTCTCATCGGAATAAGTCACCGCGACCAGCAGGTCGGCGTCGGAGACCCCGGCCTTTTCAAGCACGTCGGGGTGGGAGCCATGGCCCACCACGCCGCGCACGTCGAGATCGGTGGTGACCTTGTCGATGAGTTCGCGCGACCAGTCGACGACGGTCACCGAATTGCCTTCGGCGGCGAGTTCGCGCGCAATTCCGTACCCGACGCGGCCGGCGCCGCAGACAACCGCCTTCATGAATGATCTTCCCTGATCGCGCGCCTAGCCGGCTTTTTCGGTGTCGGCTTCATCGTCGCGCTGCGAGGACCCGACGCCCAGCGTCTTCAGCTTGCGGTGCAACGCCGAGCGCTCCATCCCGATAAAGCTCGCCGTGCGCGAAATATTGCCCCCGAACCTGTTGATCTGGGCTTTGAGGTATTCGCGTTCGAACTTCTCACGCGCATCGCGCAGCGGCAAGGCGATCATGCGTTCGGCGTCGAATCCGCCCGTCTCCGCGCCGCCGCGGCCGGCGACTTCCGAGGGAAGCGAATCCAGGGTGACAGGTTCGTCCGGGTCCCCGGTCGCCAGGATCAGGACGCGCTCCACGTTATTGCGCAGCTGGCGCACATTGCCCGGCCAGTCATGGGCCTGAAGCGCCGCCATGGCGTCCTCGCCGATGCGCCGGCGCGGCAGGCCGGACATGGCCGTCAGGCGCTCGATGAAATGCTCCACAAGCATGGGGATGTCGTCCCGGCGCTCGGACAAGGACGGGATCTCCAGCGGCACCACGGCCAAGCGGTGATAAAGGTCCTCGCGGAAGCGCCCCTGGGTGATCAGCCCCCGCAACTCGCGCGCAGTCGAGGACAGAACGCGTACGTTCACCTCGACGTCGGAAGCGCCGCCGATCCGCTTGAAGCGCTGTTCGACGAGCATGCGCAGGAGCTTGCCCTGCGTGGCGAGCGGCATGTCCCCCACCTCGTCGAGAAACAGCGTGCCGCCATGGGCCTGCTCGAGCAGACCCACGCGCTCGACCTGACCGCCCTGCTCGGAGCCGAACAGCTCGTGTTCGACGCGCTCCGGATCCATCATCGCCGCGCTTACCGGCACGAACGGGCCATCGGCGCGCAACGAGCTGGCGTGGATCAGCCTGGCGATCAGCTCCTTGCCGCATCCCGGCGGACCGGAAATCAGCACGCGCGAGTTCGTCGGCGCCACCCGGTCCACGGTCTGGCGCAGCGTCGCCGCGGCGGCCGACCGCCCGATGAGTTCATGGTTCATTCCGGTCTTGGCGCGCAGCTCCTCGTTCTCGCGCCGCAGACGACTGGTTTCCAGCGCGCGCTCCACGGTGACGAGAAGCTTGTCGGATTTGAACGGTTTTTCGATGAAGTCGTAGGCGCCCTTGCGGATGGCGGCGACGGCGGTCTCGATCGTGCCGTGACCGGAAATAACGACGACCGGCAGGCCGGGATCGGCCTTCTTCACTTCGTCGAGCAACTCGATTCCGTCGAGCCTGGAGCCTTGAAGCCAGACGTCCAGAACGGCGAGGGAGGGCTTTCTCTGGCGGATCGCCGCCAGCGCGGCGTCGGCATCGCCTGCATAGCGCGCCTCGTAGCCTTCATCTTCGAGCAGCCCGCCGATCAGCTCTCGAATATCGGCCTCGTCGTCAACGATGAGAATGTCCTGAGCCATCTTGGGTCACGCCTCCGCACGCGCAGGCGCGCCGTCCGCGCCTGCATCGGGTTCAAGCAAGGGAAAGGCCAGCCGGACGACCGCTCCGGGCTCGCCCTCGGCCGGATCGTCCAGTTCAAGCCGGCCGCCATGGTCCTCCATGACGCGCCGCACGATCGCGAGCCCCAGCCCCGTGCCTTTCTCGCGAGTGGTCATGTAGGGCTCGGTGAGCCTCGATTTATCCGCGGTCGGCCAGCCCAGACCGTCATCGCGGGCTTCGATCACGCCGAAGCCGTTCTCGCGATAGACCTTCACCACGATCTGCCCGCCCGATTTCGCCCCATCGGCCTCCATGCGCGCGGAGACGCTCTCGGCGGCGTTCTTCAAAATGTTCGCCAGCGCCTGAGAGGCGAGGCGCGAATCGCACTCCACCTGGATGGGCTGACCCGGCGCGCTGAACGGCAGCCGGATCGAGGGCGAGGCGACGCGCTGGGCGAACACCGCCGAACCTGCGATCTCGATCAGATCGACCTGCTCCATCTTCGGCGCCGGCATGCGGGCGAAGGCGGAGAATTCATCGACCATGCGGCCGATATCGCTGACCTGTCGCACGATGGTGTCGACGCACTTGTCGAAGGTCTCCAGGCCGGCCTCCGGCACCTCCTTGCGGTAGCGGCGCCGCAAACGCTCGGCGGACAGCTGGATCGGCGTCAGCGGATTCTTGATCTCGTGCGCGATACGCCGGGCGACATCGCGCCAGGCGGCGTTGCGCTGTGCGGCCACCAGGCGGGTCACGTCATCGAAGGTGAGCACCACACCGCCCTGCTCGTCATGACCGGCGCGCACGTTGAGATGAACGATCGACCCATCTTCGGCCGCAACGTCGATCTGGCGTTCCGCGATTTCGTCGGGACGCTTGATCACGTCCTGAACCACCGACAGGAAGACCGGCGCGGCGTCGTGCAGACGCTTGCCGATGAGTTCTTCCGGCTCGCATCCCAGAAGCTGGGCGGCGGATCTGTTCACCAGGCTCACCTGTCCGGAAGCCTCAAGACCGATCACGCCCGCGCTTACGCCGGTGAGCACCGCCTCGATAAAGGCGCGACGGCGCTCGGATTGCTCGTTGGCTTCGACCAGCTCGCTGCGCTGGCTGGAGAGCTGGCGGGTCATGCGGTTGAAGGCGCGGCCGAGCGCGGCGATCTCGTCGTCGTCGCGCGCCACCGAAACCCGGGCGTCGAGATCGCCCCGGCGCACCCGCTCGGCGGCCGAGACCAACCGGCTGACCGGCGTCACCACGCTGCGAGCCGCCGACAGGGCGAGCCAGACCGCGCCGATGAAAATGAGCGCGGCGGCCAGTGCGTAGACGAAGAAAAAGCCTTCGCGCATCTGACTTTCGCGCGCCACCGCGTCGCGGAAGGAGTTGGTCATCGCCTCCTGCGCTGAAAGGAGTGAGAAATCCACGTACCAGACGGCGTAGAGATAGAGGTCCTCGGTGTCGGGAATGCGGACCAGAAGCCGCACGAAATCGGGTGCGTCGGCGCGCACCTGCGGGTCGGAGGCGCCGATATCGCCATCGTCGGCGAAGGCGTACATGGCCACTGACGGCGCGACATAGCTGGGCGCGTCCGCCGCTGCGTCCGCCCGCGCCAGCACGGCCGCCTGGGAGTCGACGACATAGAGCGCGGGAAAACTTCGAAGCCTGGCTTGCTGCGACAGGTACTGGCGATAGCGAATGCGCTGGTTGCGCAGGGCGTCCTGGGCGTCGGGAAACGAAAGATCCTCCGAAAGTCCGAGCAGCTGAATGGTCGCGGTGCGCATGGCCACTTGCGGCCATTCGCGCGCCAGGTCCGCGGAGCTTTCCACCACGGCGTTCACCGGTTCGCCGAACCAGAACTCGATCCCGCGCCCCAGCACCAGAGCGTGAAAGCCGGCCATCAGGACTGCGGGAACGATGGCGGCGACGGCGAACAGGGTGATGAAGCGCATCTGCAGGCGCGGCGCAGGCTCGCCGAAACGCCGCCCGCGCAGATGCCGGCTCGCCCTCAGCGCCACCCACGCGCCGAGCGCGCCCACAAGTATGACCTCAAGCACGAGGAGCGCGGCGAACACCGCGCCGCCGGGACCAAACCCGCCCTCGCCCGCCACCGCCATGAAGGCGAGCGCCAGCGCTCCGGCGCCGGCCGCGACAAACCCCGTACCGAAAAGCGAGACGCGCCGCATGGCGCGCGGCGCCGCCGACAAGCCTATCAAGCGCTCAGCTCCTTTCGCTTCGAGGCGAGCATGAGCCAACTGTGACCAAAATTCAACGACTGTGACATTCAGGGCGCAATGGAGCCGGGGTCCTCGTCATCGAGCCCCAGCGCGCTGATGCGGCGAGCAAAGGTGTTCCGGTTCATGCCCAAAAGGCGCGCCGCCTCCTGGCGCACCCCGCCCGAGGCCTCCAGCGCGGCGCGGATCAGCCCGGCGTCGAGCGCGGCCTGTGCGCGCTCGGCGATGTCGTCGCCCCGGCCCGCACTTGAAAAGTAACGGGAAGCGGCGTCCTGAAGCGCCGTGTCCGGGTCGGCGGGGCGCGGCGCGGCCATGGCGGCCTGGACATCGCGCGAATTGACCGCCCCGGGCACGCCCTGCGCGGCGATGCGCTCGGCCGTGCGACGGATCTCGAGCACTTCGCCGGGCCAGCCCTGCACATTGATGAAGTCGGCGGCCTCCTCGCCGAGCGTGAACCGGCCCTGCCCCGCCTTGGCGAGAAAATGGCGGAAGAGCAGCGCCCGATCCTCGCCGCGCTGGCGTACCGGGGGCAGCTCCACCAATCCCACGGCCAGGCGATCGATCAACGCCGCAGGCAGGCTTCGCCGCACGTCGGCGCCGGCCGTGGCGATGATGCGCGCGCCGGGCTCCGCCTCGCGCTCCAGCAATTCGATGACGCGGCCCTGCGTACGGGCGTCCCAGCATTCGGCGCGCCGCAGAATCAGTGTTCCGGCCGGCCCGCTCAACACGTCCGGCGCATCGCGGAGTTTTTCCGGACCGGCCTCGACAAGGCGGCCCTCGACCCCGGATTCGGCGTGCAGGACCCGCGCAAAGGCGGCCCGACCGGCGCCGTCCGGCCCGACGATCAGAACCGGCTCGCGCCGTTTCGCCAAGCGGCCCAACGATCGAAAAGCGGCCTGCATGGCCGAAGACCGGCCCACAAGTCCGCCATACCCGTCCCAGCCGGCGCGCGGCCGGGCGGGCGCGACCTTCAAGGCGCGTTCAAGAATCTCGACCAAATCGTTGAGGTCAAACGGCTTTGCAAGGTACTCGAACGCCCCTTGTCGCGCCGCTCCAAGCGCCGTCGCGGCGGTGGTCTGGGCGCTCATCACGATCACCGGCGCCTCAGGGCGCAGGCGCGCGACCTCGTCCAGGCGCTCCAAAAAATTCTCTTTTCCCAGAAGCACGTCGGCCACGAGCGCATCGGCTTCGCCGGCGGCCATGCGGTCCACGGCGGTCTGCGGAGATGCAGTGGAGCGTACGTCGAAACCAGCCCGCGACAGCGCCTTGGAGATCACCAGGCGCAGCGAATCATCATCTTCCAGGATCAAAACCCGGCCGCTCATTGGCGCGCCTCTTTCAGGTAAAGATGAAACACCGTGCATCCGGGCCGGCTGGTGAACTCCACCCCGCCCCCGTGAAGGTCGGCGATCCGCGAGACCAGCGCCAGCCCCAATCCCTCCCCGGCCGGTTTGCCGGTCACGAAAGGATTGAACACCGCCTCCTGAAGCGCTTCGGGCACGCCGGGGCCCTCGTCGAGGACCTCGATCTCAAGCCGCGCCTCCGGAGCCGGGCCGCCGGGGCGCGCGCTTCGATACCGGGTTGAAACGCTCACTCGCCCGCCGTCCCCGCCGAGCGCTTCGGCCGCATTGATCAGAAGATTGAGGACGGCCTGAAGCAAGAGATCGCGGTCGCCAGCCGCATCGGGAATGGAGGGATCGAAATGTTCCTCGAACGCCACGGCTTCACCGGCTCCGGCCGAAGCCGACCGCACGGCTTCGCGAACCAGGGCGTGCAGATTGACCGCTTCGAAGGGACCGGGGGTGAGGTCGCCGATCCCGCTCCAGCGCTCGGCGATCCGCCGGGCGCGGTCGATCTCGGAGACGATGACGCCGGCCAGCTCGGCGGTCTCCTCGTCGTCGCTCTGGGCGATCAGCTGAGCCGCGCCGCGCGCGCCGGCGAGCGGGTTTTTCAGCTCGTGAGACAGCATGCGCCCGAAGCCCGCCGCAGCGCTCGCCGCGGTGTCGCCGCGCGGGCTGGCGCCGCTTTCCGGCCACGGCCGCAAGCAGACGCAGGCGCCCCCGCCCTCCGGCGCGGCGTCGATCGACAGGCGGACCAGCCCGCCGGGAAGGCTGATCGGCAGATCATGCGCGACCACGTCGCGCGCTTCCGCCATCGCCCGGCGCGCCAGCGTGTCGGCGGCCGCGCCGACCGGCCCGGCTTCGGCGAGCCGCAAGCCGGAAAGCTGCTTTCGGGACCGCCCGAACAAGGTTTCGGCGCTGGCGTTCAGAAATGCGATCCGGCCCTCACCGTCCGTCAGGATCAGCCCGACCGAGGCCGCTTCCGCGGCGCGCAGCCCGGCCTCTGCGCCGTTCACGCCGCGTCCCGCACGCTGTCAACCGCAAAAGCGGCGAGCGCGTCCAGCGCCTCGTCAAGGCCGCCGGCGCTGCACAGTCGCGCGCGCCATATCCTGGCGTCGTCCAGGTCGGGCTCGGCCCAATCGACAAAGCTTGCAAAATGCTTTCGCATGCAGCGCACGCCGAGCGCTTCGCCGTACAGTTCGGCCGCATCCCGTGCGGCTTCGGCGAGGCTCTGAGCGCCGCGTTCGCGGGCCGGCTCGACCAGCGGCCCGCCGTTGAGAAGGCTTTCCGCGACCGCGCCGGGCAACCAGGGGCGGCCCTGGCTTGCGCGTCCGATCATCACTGCGTTCGCGCCCGAAGCCTGCAGCGCCGCCCGCGCGTCGGCCGGCGTTGCGATGTCGCCGTTCACCACCAGCGGGATCGAGATCGCTTCGCGGACGCCTGCGATCGCCGACCAGTCCGCTCGGCCCTTGTAGAATTGCTGGCGCGTGCGGCCGTGGACGGTGACCATGCGCACGCCGGCGGCCTCGGCGCGGCGCGCGAGGTCTGGCGCATTGATCGTGTCGTGGTCCCAGCCGAGCCGCATCTTCAACGTGACCGGGACCGAAACCGCATTCACCGTCGCCTCGATCAAGGTGAGGGCATGGTCGAGATCGCGCATCAGAGCCGATCCCGACAGGCCCCGGGTCACCTGTTTGGCGGGACAGCCCATGTTAATGTCGATGATCTGAGCCCCGGCCTCTTCGGCCATGCGCGCGCCCACATCCATCCAGCGCGCTTCGCGCCCGGCCAGCTGGACCACATGGGGCCCGCACGCCGGATCGGCGGCCATTCGCCGGATCACGTCCTCGCGCCCCTGAGCGAGGGTCTCACAGGCCACCATCTCCGAAACGACCAGCCCGGCGCCGAAGCGATACGCCTGCCGGCGGAACGGCCAGTCGGTGACGCCGGACATGGGCGCAAGCAGAACCGGACGGTCCACGCGGACCGGTCCGATGTCGAAACCCCATGATCTGTCGCCGCTCGCCATGATCAAAGGCCATAGCGCGTCTGGACGCGCGGTTCCAGACGCCGTAACGCTTGGCCCATGTCGAAGGGATTCTCCGCCTGCATCGTCGCGGCCGGGCGCGGCGAGCGCGCCGGAGGCGGCGTGCCCAAGCAGCTGCGTCCGCTCGCCGGCCGGGCGGTGCTCGCCTGGTCGGTCGAACGATTCGCCCGCCACCCGCGGTGCGAGGAGATCCTGGTCGCCGTGTCTCCGGGCGGGCGGGCGGACGCTTCGGCTGCGCTTGGTTCCCTGGCGGGAAGGGTCCGCTTCATCATCGGCGGGGCGACACGAACCGCCTCGGTTCGCAGCACCGTCGAAGCGGCGGGCGCGCCGTATGTCCTGATCCACGATGCGGCCCGTCCGTTGTTGAGCGCGCGCATCATCGACGACCTGCTCAAGGCGCTTGAAACCGCCGACGGCGCAGCGCCCGCCCTGGCGTTGAGCGACGCCTTGGTGCGCGACGGCGCGAACGGGGTCGAAGCCGTCGACCGCTCGGGCCTCTGGCGCATGCAGACGCCCCAGGCGTTTCAAGCCGCATCGATCAAGGCGGCCTTCGACCGGGCCGGCGCCGAAGCGAGTTATCCCGACGAGGTGTCGCTGGCGCGCGCTTTCGGGCTGGATGTGGCGCTCGTCCCTGGCGACGAGCGCAATTTCAAGATCACCTGGCCGGAGGATTTCGCGCGCGCCGAGCAGAGTGTCGCAAGCTTGCACGCCGGCTTGGCGCCGGGCCTCACGGTAAGCGGCTCTGGCTATGACGTCCATCGTGTTGCGCCGGGGGACGGGGTTCATCTGTGCGGCGTGTTCATCGCCTGCCCCCTGCGCCTGATCGGGCACTCCGACGCCGATGCGGGGCTTCATGCGATCACCGACGCTCTGCTCGGCGCGGCCGGGCTGGGCGATATCGGAGAGCATTTCCCGCCCTCCGATCCGCAGTGGCGCGGCGCCGACAGCGCCGGCTTTCTCGAGCACGCTTTGAAAATCGCCGCCGACGCCGGCGCCCGGCCGGTCCATTGCGATGTGACGCTGATCTGCGAGCGCCCGAAGATCGGTCCGTACAAACATGCGATGCGCGTGCGTGTCGCGGAACTCTTGCAGCTTTCGCATGCGCGCGTGAACATCAAGGCCACAACCACCGAAAAGCTCGGCTTCACCGGGCGCGGTGAGGGCCTCGCGGCCGAGGCCGTCGTCACCGTCCAGATCTAGGATCGCCGCCATGAATGCGCTGCAGGTTCTCGCCTCCGACGTGCTCGAGCGCGCAAAAACGCGCGGTGTCATGGTGACGACGGCGGAAAGCTGCACCGGCGGACTCGTCGCCGCTCACCTCACCGAGATCGCGGGTTCCTCAAGCGTCGTGGATCGCGGCTTCGTGACCTATTCGAACACCGCCAAGAGCGAGCTTCTCGGCGTTCCAGCCGGGCTGATCGAGGCGGAGGGCGCGGTCAGCCGGGCCGTTGCGCGCGCCATGGCCGAAGGCGCGCTTGGCCGAAGCCGGGCCGGCCTCGCCGTGTCCGTCACCGGCGTCGCCGGCCCCGGCGGCGGGACGGAGGCGAAACCGGTCGGGCTCGTGTGGTTTGCGATCGCCGGGACGGGCCGTCCGACCAGATCGCTTGAGCGCCGATTCGGCGATGTGGGCCGTGCGAAAGTCCGGGCGCTCTCGGTGGAGACCGCCCTCACCCTGTTCAAGCGCGCGCTTGCGTAGCGGAGATCGTCGCGCGCGGCGTTGCTGGTGATCACCGAGAACGAGCCGCCGGTTTCCAATATGACGGAGTGCACCTCGTCGGGCCCGGCGCATCCCGCGCCCCGGGCGGCCGCCTCGATTTCTTCGCGCGCCGCCCGCTCGTGCGTCATGGCGTCCTTAAGACACCCGTCACCATGGTGAACCATCGTCAATGATCAAGGCCGACCCGATCGGCCCGAGACGGTCTTCCCGCTGGAGAAGCGATCGCCCGGCGCGCTCGCCGTGCTGCCGCCGGCGTCCGGGCGGGCGGAGTTGGGCGGGCGGAGCTGGGCGGGCGGAGCTGGGCGGGCGCAGCATCGAGGCGCACGGGGGCGTCTTCACCGGCTGTCCCGAGGCCTAAGGTCCGATCCAACGAAAACGGGCGGCCCCAAGGAGCCGCCCGCGTTCGTATTCGCAATAGCCGGAGAGCCTTAGCGCTTCGAGAACTGGAAGCTGCGGCGGGCTTTCTTGCGGCCGTACTTCTTGCGCTCGACCACGCGG
>JBKHAZ010000020.1:0-20122 GCA_046542605.1 Oceanicaulis sp.
CTCGGACCGGGCCGGGGGCGGCGATGATGGCCGGGTCACGGAAGAGATTTCTCAGGAACGGGCGCACGTTTTCGGGCCGGTCGGGACCGCCCAGATTGAACAAAACCACCGCGATGCGCCGCGCCATGGCGTTTCCTTCCCTCAGCCGCCGCGCACCCGGCGCAGAAGCTGCGCCACGTTTTCAGGCGGGGTGTTCAAGTGAATCCCGTGTCCGAGGTTGAAGACATAGGGCCGTCCGGCCCATGCGGAAAGCAGACGGTCCACCTCTGCATCGAGCTGCGCCCCCCCGGCCCTGAGAACGGACGGGTCAAGCTGGCCCTGCACCGGCAGGGTTTCGGGCAGGGCCGAGGCCGCCCAGCCGGTATCCATACCATGGTCGAGCGCCAGCGCGGTGATGCCGGTCTTCTCGGCATAGCGCACGGCCTGGGGCCCGGCGCCGCGCGGAAACCCGATGACCGGGACCTGGACGCCGAACTCGCGCAAGCGGGCGATGATCTTGCGGGTCGGCTCGATGACGACGCGGTCGAACAGCGGATCGGGCAGAGAATCGGCCCAGGAATCGAAAATCTTCAGCGCATCGGCGCCGGCCGCGGCCTGATCGGCGAGGTAGCGCGCGCTGGATTCCACCAGGATATCGAGCAAGCCGTCGAATCGCTCGGGATCGGACCAGGCGAGCGCACGCGCTTCGAACCGATCCTTCGACCCGCCACCTTCGATCATATAAGTGGCCACCGTCCAGGGCGCGCCGCAAAATCCGATCAACGCGGTTTCTTCGGGCAGGTCCTTCTTGGTCAGACGCAAGGTCTCGCTCACCGGTGACAGGGTTTCGCGGGCGCGCTCGATATCGAGCGTGTCCTGCATCGCCGCAGTGAGCGGGTCGAGCTTGGGTCCCTCGCCCTTTTCAAACCAGGTTTTCTGACCCAGCCCATAGGGAATGAGCAGGATGTCGGCGAAGACGATGGCGGCGTCGAACCCGTAGCGCCGGATCGGCTGCAAGGTGACTTCCGCGGCCGCTTCCGGGTTCAGGCAGAAATTGATGAAGTCGGGCTGTTTTGCGCGCACCTCACGATATTCGGGCAGATACCGGCCCGCCTGGCGCATCAACCAGACCGGAGGCGGGCTGACGGTTTCGCCCGAAAGCGCTGAGAGAAAGGGTTTTTGGGAACGCATGATCGAGATCCGTTTTTCAATCTGTAAGCCCGGCCCGGCGGACGGGTTCCGCACGCCGCATCGAGGCGTTCTTAACCCCCTTTTCTTTCCTAAAAAAGGAAGGGGTAGGAAGTAGAAGCCCGCTTTGCGGGGAAAACTGTCGCACCTCCACACCGGCGCCGGATTCCCACAGCCTGTGAAAACGGTTTGTACGCGGCTTTCCCGCCTTGTGGAAAGTGATGGGTTAACGCTTCATTCACCATAATTAATCAAAGCTTAACAGGGCGTTCGGGCACCGGGGCATGGGGAATGTCCGCATTCTGAGCAGCCGGTGTTCACAGCCGGGCCTAATTCACAACGCCAACGGCGCACGACCGGGGAGAGCGGGGCGCCGCCGGGCGCCATGGCGGATCTGCGGCGCAATCCTCCCCGACGGCGCGTGGACGACGTGGACAAATCACGCGTTTATTCACAGGCTGACCGACGCGCCATAGTCACGCCTGAAGGATCGCCGCCCGCCCATGCCCGACACCCATTCGGCCGCCATACATTTTCACGTCCACATGATCTCGGATTCCACCGGGGAGACCTTGATGGAGGTGATGCACGCCTCCGTGGCCCAGTTCGAAAACGTGTCGCCGATCGAACATCTGTTCGCGCTCGTACGCTCGCCGCGCCAGCTGGAGCGCGCGCTGGAGCACATCAAGGCCTATCCCGGCATCGTCATGTATACGCTGGTCAATACCGATCTACGCCGGGAGCTGGAGGATTACTGCGCCGAGCTCGACATGCCCGCGATCGCCGTGCTCGATCCGATCCAGGCGACCTTGTCGGCCTATCTCGGCGCGCCGGTGCGCGGAAAGGCGGGCGCCCAGCGCGTGCTTGACGCGGACTATTACCGGCGCATCGAGGCGATGAACTATTCCATGGCCCATGACGACGGCGCCGGGGACGATTACGCCAGCGCCGACGTCATCCTTCTGGGCGTGAGCCGGACCTCGAAAACGCCCACGAGCATCTATCTCGGTCATCGCGGCATCCGGACGGCGAACATCCCCATCGTGCCCGGCGCGGTGATCCCCGATCAAATCTTCTCTCTGAAGAAGCCGCTCATCGTCGGGCTCACCGCCACGCCCGAACGCATCGTCCAGATCCGCCGCAACCGGCTTCTTAATCTGAACGAGGACCGGTCCACCGACTATGTGGAGGAAGAGCGCGTGCGCGAGGAGGTGGTCCACGCCAAGCGCCTGTTCGCGCGCCACGGCTGGCCGAGCATTGACGTGACCCGTCGGTCCATCGAAGAAACGGCGGCCAAAGTCATCAATCTTCTCAGCGATCATCGGGCGAAACGCCAGTCATGACCGAAATCGTACTCGCATCCGGCTCGGCCTCGCGCCGGGCGCTACTGGAAAACGCCGGCCTCCGCTTTGCGGTCGATCCCGCCAACGTGGACGAGGGCGCTTTGAAGGACGTCTTCGCCGGCCCGCCGGGCGCGCTGGCGCTGCACCTGGCCGAAGCCAAGGCGCTTGAGGTGTCGCAGCGCCGGGCCGGGCTGGTGATCGGCGCCGATCAGGTTCTGGAATTCGATGGACGGGCCTTCGACAAGGCCAGCGACGCCGGCGAAGCGCGCACGCGTCTGGAAATGTTGCGCGGCCGCACCCATTGGCTGAAGGGCGGCGTGGCGTTCGCGCAGGACGGCGAGATCGTCTGGCGCCATGAAAGCGCCTGCCGGATGGTGATGCGCGAGGTCTCCGACGCCTTCCTCGACGATTACATGGCGCGCGCCGGCGACATTCTGACCAAAGGCGTGGGGGCTTATGCCTTCGAGGGTCTCGGCGTGCAGCTGTTTGAACATGTGGACGGAAGCTTCTTCGCCGTCCTTGGCCTCGATTTGCTGCCGGTTCTGACCGAGTTGCGCCGCCGCGGCGCTCTGGCGAAATGAGCGAGGCGCCTTTCGCGGGTGTGATCGGCTGGCCGGCGGCCCATTCCCTGTCGCCGGCGATGATGTCGGCCTGGCTTGACGAGGCGGGTATCGAGGGCTGCTACGGCGTGCTGGAGATCCCGCCCGAACGCTTCGCGCGCGCCGTGCGCGCGGCCGCAGCCATGGGCATGGCGGGACTGAACGTCACCGTGCCGCACAAGATCGCCGCGCTGAACCTCGCCGACGAGATCAGCGCGGCGGCCCGAGCGGTGGGCGCGGCCAATCTTCTGCTGTTCGGCGAAGATGGACGCATCCGCGCCGACAACACCGACGTCGCCGGCGTCGCGGCGGCGCTGGCGGACGATTCCGGCGAAGCGCCGGCGGTGCTGATCGGAGCCGGCGGCGCCGCACGCGCCGCGCTTCATTATCTTAACGGCCGCAGACGCGAGATTCGTATCGTGAACCGCACCCGGGAGACCGCCGAACGTCTCGCCGCGGAGTTCGGCCTCGCCGCGGCCATTCACGCGACACCTCAGGCGGCGCTGGAGGGGGCGGGACTGATCATCAACGCAACCTCGCTCGGCATGGCGGGAAAACCGGCGCTCACGCCTGATCTTTCGACCTGCGCGCCCGGCGCGCTGGCGTTTGACATGGTCTATGCCCCGCTGGAAACGCCTTTCCTCGCTGCGGCCCGGTCGACCGGTCTTCACACCGCCGACGGCCTCTCCATGCTCATCGGTCAGGCCCGGCCGAGCTTTGAGGCGTTTTTCGGCGCGCCTGCGCCGGCCGGTGGCGGCGTGCGGGCGCTTCTGGAGGCGAAACTTCGATGATTGTCGTTGGTCTCACCGGCTCTATCGGCATGGGCAAATCCACCACCGCAGCCCTCTTCGCCGAGGAAGGCGCGGCGGTGTTCGACGCCGACGCCGCCGTCGCCGGGCTCTACGGTCCCGGCGGCGCGGCCTGGGCGCCCGTCGCGGCGGCGTTCCCCGGCTGCGCCAGCGAAGCGGGCGGGGTGGACCGCGCGGCGCTGTCCAAGGCGCTGCAGGCCGATCCGTCGGGCTTTGAAAGGCTGGAGAAGATCGTTCACCCCCTTGTGGCCGAGGCGCGGCACGCCTTTTTCAATCGGGCGCGCAGCGCCGGGCGAGAGATCGCCGTGCTCGACGTCCCGCTTCTGTTCGAGACCGGCCAGGCCGATGCAGTAGACGCAGTGGTGGTCGCCAGCGCGCCGGAATCTGTGCAAAAGCAGCGCGTGCTGCAGCGCCCGGGGATGAGCGTGGAGAAGCTCGATGCCATACTGGCCCGGCAGACGCCTGATTGTGAAAAACGCGCGCGCGCTGACTTCGTGATCGACACGTCGAAGGGCCTCGAAGACGCCCGCGCTCAGGTCAGGGACGTCATCGCCGCGCTGAAGAAGGACCGGTCATGAGCGGGCGCCAGATCATTTTCGACACCGAGACCACCGGCTTCAACCACGATGTGGACGACCGCATCACCGAACTTGGCTGTGTCGAGGTGATCGACTTCATCCCCACCGGCAAGGAGCTGCGCATCCTGGTGAACCCGGAGCGCGACATCCCCGCCGAGGTCACCAGGGTGACCGGGCACACCTGGGAAATGCTCAAGGACGAGCGCAAGTTCGCCGAGGTGGCCGATGAATTCCTGGAGTTCGTCGGCGAGGCCGAGCTGGTCGCCCACAACGCCGGCTTCGACATGAACTTCATCAACATGGAGCTCACCCGCTGCGGGCGCAAAGCGATCGATCCAGCGCGCTTCATCGATACCGCCGCCATGGCGCGCCGCAAGTTTCCCGGCGCACCTGCGAGCCTCGATGCGCTGTGTAAGCGCTTCGACATCTCGCTGGACAGCCGCACCAAGCACGGCGCGCTGATCGACGCCTACCTGCTGGCTGAAGTGTATCTGGAGCTCAACGGCGGACGCGAGCAGGGGCTCGGCTTCATCGCCAGCGGCGGCGCGAGCGAGGCCGTGGTCTACACCCCGCGCCCGGCAAGGCCTGCACCGCTCGCAAGCCGGGTCTCGAACGAAGAACGGGCCGCTCACGCCGCCTTCATCGGCGAAATGAGCGACCCCCTCTGGGCGTCTCTGGGTCTGATGAAGGCCGAAGCCGCGGAGTGACGGGTTACGCCGTGCCGGCCGGCGGTTCACCGCCGCCCTGGCCGCTCTGGCCCTGCGACATCTGACGGCGATAAAGCGCGGCGAAATCGACCGGCTCGAGCATCAGCGGCGGGAATCCGCCATCGCGCGTGGCGTCGGCGAGGATTCGGCGCGCAAACGGGAAGATGATGCGCGGACATTCGATCAGCAGGAAAGGCTCGCGGGCGCGGTCGTCCAGGTTCTGGATCTGGAACAGGCCGGCGTAGGACAGCTCCGCGATGAACATGGCCGAGTCCTCGCGGCCCGCCTTGGCCGACATGAGAAGCTCGACCTCGTAAAGATCCTCGCCCAGATTGCGCGCGCGCACGTCGACGGAAAGGTCGATCTGCGGCTGCTGCCCCTGGCGCAGGGAGTCGGGCGCGTTCGGGTTCTCGAAGGAGAGATCCTTCACATACTGGCCCATCACGCGGATGGACGGAACTTGAGGCTGGTCGCCGCCCTGCGGCGGAACGGGCGCGTCGGTCATGATGTTGGTCTCTGAACTGAAAGACTGCGCGGGCCTTGCGCGCCGCGCCGGAAAAGCATTTCGGCGAGCGGCGGGTAGCATGGGAGCGGCTGAGCGGCAAGCGCGCCCATGGGTGACGCCGACCGTGCAAGCCACTATATCTGTCGCACAGGCGCCGTCAGCTCCAAGGGTACAGCCAGCCGCCATGGACATACTTCAGATTCTCTTCTTCGCCGGGCTCGCCGTCTTCCTGGCGGTGCGATTGTATTCGGCGTTGGGCAAGCCCCAGGGCCGCACCCATGAAGATCACGTGCGCGAAGAGCGCGAGCGCGCCGCCGCGGCGGCCACGTCCGGGCAAGCGCGCCCGGCTCCGGTGACCGCCGAAGCGCCGATCTCGCCCGCCTATACCGGTCCTGCCGGGGAAGGGCTCACCGCCATCTCCCAGGCCGATCGCAGCTTTTATCCGGACAGCTTCGTGAAGGGCGCGCGGCAGGCCTATGAAATGATCGTCACCGCCTATGCGGCCGGAGATCGCGACGCGCTGGCGCCGCTGCTCACCGACCGCGTGCGCGCCGCCTATGACGGCGCCATCGCCGAGCGCGAGACGGCCGGTCAGACCATGACCACCGAAGTGGAGCGCCTGAAGCGCGCGGAAATCGTTGAAGCTTCTCTTAACGATAATCGGGCCAGGGTGCGCGTGGCCTTCAGCGCGGAGATCGCCAGTGAGATCCGCGACCGTGAGGGTGAAATCGTCTCCGGCGACCTGAACCAGTTGCAGACGGTCGACGAGATCTGGAGCTTCGAGCGTGACGTCACTTCCCGCGATCCAAACTGGCGCCTCGCCTCGGTCAAACCGAACGCTTAAGGCGCTTAGCGAGCTCGCGGCCTGTTTCACGCTTCTCCTCTCGGCCTGTGCGAGCGATCCGGCGCCGACCGAGCCGGCCGCCACGCCGCCGCTGCGCGCCGATAGGCCCGCGTCGCAGGCCGGGCCTGCTCCCGCCGACCGGCCCCACATCAGCCGCTCCAGCTTCGACGCGCTTGCAGGGTGGGCGGCGGTCGACTCGCGCCCGGCGCTTTCGGCCTTTGTGGAAAGCTGCCGGCGCATCGAGGCGAGGCCCGACCACGCCGCGATGAATCCCCGCGCGCCTTACGCCGGGACCGCCGGGGATTGGCGCGGCGCGTGCCTGGAAGCGGCCATGCTGGACGCGCCAGGGCTGAGCAAGGCCGCGGCGCGTAGCTTTTTCGAGCGTAATTTCACGCCGGTGCGTGTGCGCGAAACCGGCCGCCTCACCGGGTACTACGAGCCCTATGTCGAGGTGCGATCCCAGCCGGACGCGGAGTTCTCCATGGCGATCCGGGCCCGGCCGGGCGATCTTCTGACCGGAGATCTGGGCCAGTTCATCGCCGGACTTGAAGGTCAGCGCATTGTCGGGCGGGCTGAAGCACAGCACTTCACGCCTTACCTCACCCGCGCCGAAATCGAGCGGGAGAATCTGGGCGTGCCGCTCGCCTGGGGCCGGCCCGTCGACGTGTTTTTCCTGCAGGTCCAGGGCTCGGGACGGCTCCTGTATCCAGACGGCGGCGAGGCCCGCGTTCGGTTCGCCGCCCATAACGGGCGGGACTATGTCTCCATCGGCCGCATCCTGATCGAACGCGGCGAGCTGGAGCCCCATAATGCGTCGAAACAGGACATCGAAGCCTGGCTGCGTGCGCGCGGCCCGCTTGCCTGGCGTCCGTTGTTTGACGAAAACCCCCGCTATGTCTTTTTCTCGCTGGACACCGACATCAATCCCGATCTCGGCCCGATCGGCAGCCAGGGCGCCCCGCTCACGCCCATGGCCTCGCTGGCGGTGGATCCGGCCCACCACGCCTGGGGCGTGCCGGTGTTTCTGGAGGCCGAGATCCATGGCGAGCCGGACTGGCGCGGCCTTGTGGTCACCCAGGACGCCGGCGGGGCGATTCTCGGACCGGCGCGCGGCGATCTCTTCTTCGGCTGGGGCTATGAGGCCGGCGAGCGCGCCGGGCGACAGAACGATCCGGCGGCGCAATGGACCCTGCTCCTGCCCCGCCGTCTCGCACGACATCGCTAGGTCATGAGCCGGCGGCCCCCGTCCCGGCCGCTGAGCCCTGAAGAGCGCGATCTGTGGCGGCGCGTCGCGAAGGGCGTCAATCCGCTCGACGCCTCGCGCCTGAAGCGGCTTGAAGACATGGCGCCGCCAAGAATCGACGCGCCGTTGAAGCCCGCGCCGGCGCCGCTGAAATCCGGCGCGGCCTCGGCGGTCCCGCCCCGGGCGCCGGGCGTGAAGACGCCGGCCGACCGCTCGAAGGAAAAAAAGGTGCGCCGCGGCCATGTGGAGGTGGAGGCGCGCATCGATCTGCACGGCCTGACCTCGAAAAAAGCGCGCCGCGACCTGCTGCGCTTTTTGCAGCGCGCGCAAGGAAACGGCGTGCGGCAAGTGCTGGTGATCACCGGCAAGGGCGCCGGCGCCCGCGCGCTGGACCGGCGCAGGTTCGAACCCTGGGACCCGGAAAGCCCGCCGCTTCCCGGCGTCCTGCGTCGCAGCTTCACCCGGTGGATGGCTGATCCCGACTTCGCCCAGCTGGTCTCCGGCTACGCCGAAGCACACAGGCGGCACGGCGGCTCGGGCGCGTTCTATGTAATGGTGCGGGCGGGCTAGGGTTCCTCGAGCCGGACGAGGTCGTGCGGCCCGCGAACAGTCGCCAACCGATTTCCTGTGTTCGTCAGGCGTGGTCCGTCCGGCGATTCTTCGACCCGCCAGAGATCAATAAATCCCAGTCGGCGTCCCGGCCCCGAGCGCAGGTGAAACACCGCCACGGCGATGCTGTCGCCGTCCGCGTCGAAGATCGCATCTTCCGGCAGGACGCCGCCGAAAAACACTTCGTCTCCCTCAAGCGATATTTCGCCGGTTTCCCGGTCGAGTGAAACAAGGCGAAGCGAAGAGCGGTTGCGGCCTGGCCAGAAGCGCAGGAGCGGCGTGTCCGGCAAATAGGTGCGCCCCATGTTCACCGTCACCGCCCGCCGGCCATCCTCGGAAAGCGCAAAGCCTTCAACACTGAGGCCCGGCTCGACACGGGAAACACGCCGCGCTCCGCCGTCGTCGACGGCGAAACTTGAAAGCGAGCCATTCCCCTGGACCAGCATGGCGAGCCCGGCTCCCGGCGCCCAGCCCGTGTCGCGGCCCGTTTCCTCACAAAATAAACTTCGACAAATCAGTGTTCTTCGCCAGCTGGTCCACGCGGTCCTTCACATAGTCCGCGTCCACCACCAGGCTTTCGCCCTCGCGGTCCGAAGCGGTGTAGCTGACCTCCTCCACCACCCGCTCCATGATCGTCTGGAGCCGGCGGGCGCCGATATTCTCGACGCTGGCGTTCACCTCCGCGGCGAAGTCGGCCACCGCGTCGATGGCGCTGTCGTCGAACTTCAGATCGAAGCCTTCGGTCTTCATCAGCGCTTCGTACTGGGTGACGAGGCTGGCTTCCGGCTCTGTCAGAATGGAGCGAAAATCGTCGCGGGTCAGCGCCTTGAGCTCCACCCGGATCGGCAGGCGGCCCTGCAGCTCGGGAAGAAGGTCGCTGGGCTTGTTCAGGTGAAACGCGCCCGACGCGATGAACAGCACATGGTCGGTCTTCACTGGTCCGTACTTGGTGGCCACCACCGCGCCCTCGATCAGCGGGAGGAGGTCGCGCTGCACGCCTTCGCGCGACACGTCGGCGCCGCGCGCGTCGGCGCGTGCGCAGACCTTGTCGATCTCGTCGAGGAAGACGATGCCCTCGTCCTGGGCGAGCTTCACCGCGTCGGTCTGGATCTGGTTTTCATCCAGCAGCTTGTCGGCTTCTTCCGCGATCAGCGGCTCGTAGGCGTCCTTCACGCTGGTGCGCAGCGTCTTGGTCTTGCCGCCGAAGCCTTTGCCCAGAAGGTCGGAGAGATTGATCATTCCCACCCCGCCAGGCATTCCGGGAATGTCCATCCCGCCCAGCGGCGAGGAGTCGTCTGCGACCTGGATCTCGATCTCCTTGTCGTCGAGCTCGCCGTTCAGGAGCTTCTTGCGGAAGCTCTCCCGGGTGGACAGCCCGGCGCCGGGGCCCACCAGCGCGTCGAGCACGCGGTTCTCGGCGGCCGAATGGGCCTTGGCTTTCACCGCTTCGCGCTTGTTTTCGCGTACGATGCCCATAGCGACCTCGACAAGGTCGCGAGCGATCTGATCCACGTCGCGGCCCACATAGCCGACTTCGGTGAACTTGGTGGCCTCCACCTTCAGGAAGGGCGCGCCGGCGAGCTTGGCGAGGCGGCGGCTGATCTCGGTCTTGCCCACCCCGGTGGGGCCGATCATCAGGATGTTTTTCGGCGTGACCTCCTCACGCAGGCCTTCGGGCAGGCGCTTCCTGCGCCAGCGATTCCTCAGCGCGATCGCCACGGCCTTCTTCGCCTCGCCCTGGCCGATGATGTGGCGGTCCAGCTCGTGGACGATCTCGCGCGGGGAAAAGTCGGTCATGAAAAATCTCGCTGGTCTCAAAGAGTCTCGATTGCGCCCCATGTAGGGGTTAAACCGTCAGGGACAAAGCCCGCCCCTGAAAACGGAGCCTTCGCCATGACCGCCAAGACCGGTGACCGCCCCCGCTTCCACCTCGCCTTCCCGGTGGACGATCTCGAAGCCGCGCGCCGCTTCTACGGCGAGCTTCTGGGCTGCAGCGAAGGCCGTTCGAGCACGCACTGGATCGATTTCGATCTCCACGGCCACCAGATCGTCGCCCATTTGAGCCCGGAGGACTGCGCTGCGGCGAAAGCCAACGCGGTGGACGGCAAGCAGGTGCCGGTGCGCCATTTCGGCCTTTTGCTGGACTACGACCAGTTCGACGCGCTCGCCGAGCGCTTCAAACGGGCCGGTACGGAATTTCTCATCGACCCCTATGTGCGGTTCGAGGGACAAGCCGGAGAACAAAAGACCCTGTTCGTGAAAGACCCCGCCGGCAACGCGCTGGAATTCAAGGCGTTTAAAGACGACGCCCAGGTGTTCGCCCGGGGATAAGGGCGCGGAGGGACTCCAGCGCAAATCCAGCACCGCGCCACGCCGGGTTGGATAAGCCGGCGCGTCACCCGCCGCGCAGCCGGTCGAGGGCGGCCTGGGCGGTGTCGCGAACACCGCGCGTAATCCCGGCGTGCCCGGTGAACTCGGCCTCTTCGAACAGCGAGAGCGCCGATTCGGCGGCCCGGGCTTCGGCCCGCCTGTCGAGGGCTTCGGCAAGGAGTGCGCGCGCGGCGTCGAAATCGGCATCGTCGAGTTTCGCCTGCGCTGCGCAGGGGCTGAAGCTCTGGCGTGATATTGCCGCCGCGCTTCGTGCGCTCGGACAGCTCGCGATGGTCTTCAGTCTTATCCTGAAGGAACTCCACCCGTTCGGTCTTCGAGTATCCCCCCTGCGAGCGCCGATCAAAGGCGGCGGCGAGGGTGCGCAGCGTGCGCTACGTCTCCTGAGACCCCGCCACACGCATGTCCGCCTGCGCGGCGCGCAGCGCGCGCATCATGCCTTCCACCTCGCCGGCAAGCTCCTCCACCGCGGCGCGCTTGGCGCGCTCGGCGCCGTCGCGGCCGCGGTCCGAGGCGCTGGAGCCGCGGGCGAGGTCGGTGTCCTCCACCGCCGCGGCCGCCGTGCCGTAGGGATAGCCGTTGCGCACATCGAGAAGGATGGCGTTCGCCGCCCCGCGAATATTCACCTCGCGGCTCGGCAAAAGGAAATAGCCCAGGATCGTCAGGTCGGCCGCCGAGAGCACGTTGGTGGACTGGGAGAAATCGCCCGACAGCTCATAGACCAGCACGTAATCGAGGTGCTGGCGCGCCGCGCCGCGGCGAATATCGGCGATCAGGTCGCCCGGCGTGGCGTGGCGTCCGGCCGCCGGCGCCACCATCGCCGTGATCAGCCAGGTGCTCCGCGCGACCGAGTCGCCCCAGCCGTTCGGCGAGCTCGCCCCAATAGGCGAGTTCGGACGGCGGAACGCTGGTGAGCTGGCGGTTCTCCACCCGCGCCACGCCGATGCGGGCGGGAAAGCGCAGCGCCGGCTCGATCGCGGCGATGGCGCGAATCTCTTCGTCGAGGCTCGCCTCGGCCTTGGCTTGCTCTCTGGCCGCCGCCCCGGCCGCCGCGGCGGGACCGCGATACCCGGCGAGATAATCGGCCCCGGAACTGGTCTGGGTGGAATAGCTGCAGGCGCTGAGCACAAGCGCGCCGAGCGCGGCGATGATCGCGTGTCGAAGCATGAACCCTGTCTCCTCAAACCCAGCCCGGCGGGGAGAAGGACGCGGGCGCAAGGCGAAAACGGGGCGCTTCAGGGGCAATTTCCGGGACGATCTCAAGGGCGCTTTCCGGAGCTGCGTCGCGATGAGACCGGCGGACAGGAAAACGCCGCCGGGCGCTCAGCCCGGCGGCGCTTTTCGGTCGGTGGAGGGGAAACGCCCTATTCGGACTTTTCTTCGCCTTCGCCCGAAGCCGCTTCGGCCGGGGCCTCGGAAGACGCTTCTTCAGCGGCTTCGTCTTCAGCCGGAGCGTTCTTGGCTTCTTCCTCGGCGGCCTTGCGGGCTTCTTCCTTCTCGGCGCGTTCGGCGGCGCGCTCCTTGGCCTTCTCGCCCGGCTCGCCCTTTTTCGGGTTGTTCCCGTGGGTCCACTCATACACGCCGGCGTCCTTCAGGAAGCGGGCGACGCGGTCGGTCGGCTGGGCGCCGTGCTTGATCCATTCCGCGGCGCGCTCGGCGTCGATCTTCACCCGGTCTTCGCTGTCTTTCGGCAGCATCGGGTTGTACGAGCCGATCTTCTCGATGAAGCGGCCGTCGCGCGGCATGCGCTCGTCGGCGACGACGATGCGGTAGTAGGGACGCTTCTTCGCGCCGCCGCGGGCGAGACGGATTTTAACAGCCATGGTCTTGGTCCTTCGAGGTTAAAGCTGTGAAATTCATTTCTTTTTCGATCCGGAAAGGCCGGGAAGACCCCCAGAAGCCGGCCCGCCAAGGCCGGGAAGCCGGGCGCCGCCGGGCGCCTTGCCCTTGAGAAGATCGCCGGCGGCCTGATCGAAGCCGGGGGGCATCGCGGCGCCCATGCCCGGGGGCATGGCGCCGCCGGGCATGCCGGGGAAGCCGCCTTTGCCCTTTTTGCCGCCCTTGCCCATCTTCTTCATCATGTCGGCCATCTGCCGGTGCATCTTGAGGAGCTTGTTGACGGTGGGCACGTCGACGCCCGCGCCAGCTGCGATGCGGCGCTTGCGGCTGGCTTTCAGGATCTCCGGCTTGGCGCGCTCCTCACGCGTCATGGACAGGATGATCGCCTCCTGACGCTTGAGCATCTTGTCGTCCATTCCAGCGGCGGCCATTTGCTGCTTGGCCGCTTTGTTCATGCCGGGCAGGAAGCCCATGACGCCGCCCAAGCCCCCCATCTTCTGCAGCTGGGCGAGCTGGTCGCGCATATCGTCGAGGTCGAACTTGCCCTTCGCCATCTTCTTGGCGAGACGTTCGGCCTTTTCCTGGTCCACGTCCTGGGCGGCGCGCTCCACCAGAGAGACGATGTCGCCGCGTCCCAGAATCCGGCCGGCGAGGCGCTTGGCGTCGAAGGCGTCGAGCCCGTCGACCTTCTCCGATACGCCGAGAAACTTGATGGGCAGGCCCGTGACCCAGCGCATGGAGAGCGCCGCGCCGCCCCGGCTGTCGCCGTCCATCCGGGTGAGGATGAGCCCGGTGAGCGAAAGCCGCTCGTTGAACCGGCGCGCGGTCTCCACCGCGTCCTGACCGGTGAGCGCGTCGGCCACCAGGATCGTCTCGCGCGGACGGGTCACGTCGGCGATCTTCGCCGCCTCGCCCATCATCTCTTCATCGATGGAGGTGCGCCCCGCGGTGTCCAGGATCACCACGTCATAGCCCTGCAGCCGCGCCGAACTCATGGCGCGCTTGGCGATCTCGACCGCCGACTGGCCCTTCACGACGGGCAGGGCGGGCACGCCCGCCTTTTCGGCCATCTGGGCCAGCTGCTCCATGGCGGCCGGGCGGCGCGTGTCGAGCGAGGCGACGAGCACCTTCTTCTTCTCGCGCTCGGAAATGCGCTTGGCGAGCTTGGCGGTGGTCGTGGTCTTGCCCGAGCCCTGCAGGCCGGCCATGAGGATCGCCACGGGCGGCTCGCCCGCCAGCGCCAGGCCTTCCGGCTCGCCCTCGCCGCCGAGCAGATTGACCAGCTCGTCATGGACGATCTTGATCACCTGCTGGCCGGGGCTGACCGAGCGGATCACATCCTCGCCCACGGCCTTTTCGCGGACCTTCGAGACGAAGTCCTTCACCGCAGGCAGCGCGACGTCAGCCTCCAGCAGCGCCACGCGGATTTCGCGCAGGGCGGCGTCGACATCCTTCTCGCTGAGCGCGCCGCGCCCGGTGAGCGTGTCGAAAACCCCTGTCAGCCGTTCGCTAAGTGCGTCGAACATGCGCGCGCCGATCCATTCCGCTTCCAGTCCCGGCTTCCGTGAACCCGGATCCCGTGTCTTTGATCTTGATGTTCGGCTTTGCCGAACGGGCACGCCGATCCAACCCCGCTGAACGAAAACTCGTCGAGCGAAGGACCTCGCCGGCCTCCGGGCGTTCAATCCCTCCTCAAAGGGCGCCGTGTGCCGGAAAGGCAAGCGGATTGACGCTTGCACAAGAAGGTGTGCGTGTACGCGCACGCTGGCGGAGAGTCAAGGCGAAGCCCCGGCGCGCGGCGTGCTCGCACGGCGCGCCCGCCCGTGATAAGCGCACGGCCATGACCGACACGCCTCGCCCCGACCGGCCCCGCAAATCGAAATCCACCAAGAATCTCGGGCCGCGCGCCGCGGCGCTGGCGGCCGTTCAGGGCGTCGTCACCAAGGCGACTCCGCTGGACGCCGGCCTCGCCGGGCGGCCCGAATGGAAGCGCATGGAGCCGCGCGACCGCGCCTTCGCCCGCGCCATCGCCTCGGCCGGCGTGCGCCGTCCGCACGCGCTGGAGGCGGCGCTGGCGCAGTTTCTGTCCAGTCCCTTGCCGAACAAGGTGCTGAAGGCGCGCCTGATCCTGCACCTGGGCGCGGCCGAACAGCTTATCCTGGACACCCCGGCCCACGCCGCGGTGGACGCCTGGGTGTCGCTCATGGCCCAGGACGAGGAGACGCTGCGGTTCAAGAACTTGGCCAATGCGGTGTTGAGAAAGGTGGGCGGAGAGCAGGGCCGCCACGCCTTCGCCACCGCCGACCCGCTGAACGATCTGCCGGGCTGGTGGGCCGAGCGGTGGATCGAGGCCTATGGCGAAAAGACCGCGCGCGAGATGGCCAAGGCCCGTTCCGGCCCGCCGCCGCTGGACCTGACCGCAAAGCCGGGCGAGGACGCCGCTGCGCTGGCCGACGCGATCGGCGGGCGCGTCATGTCCACCGGAACCGTGCGCCGCGATCAGATCGGCGCGGTGGAGGGCCTGCCCGGCTATGAGACCGGCGCATGGTGGGTGCAGGACGCCGCCGCCGCCCTGCCCGCAAAGCTGCTGGCGGCGCAGGCTGGAGAAACCATCGCCGATCTGTGCGCCGCGCCGGGCGGCAAGACGCTGCAGCTCGCCGCGGCCGGCGCGACGGTGCTGGCCGTGGACGCCTCGGCCAAACGATTGAAGCGGGTGGAGGAGAACCTGGCGCGCACCGGACTGGCTGCGACGGTGATCGCCAAGGACGCGCTCACCTGGCGGCCGCGCGACCCGCTGGACGGCGTGCTGCTGGACGCGCCGTGCACGGCGACGGGCACGCTGCGCCGGCGCCCGGATGCGGCCTTCGCCAAACAGCCCGGCGACGTGGACTCACTGAAACCCATCCAGGCGGGGCTCCTGGACGCCGCCTTCGAGATGCTGAAACCCGGCGGGCGGATGGTCTATTGCACCTGCTCGCTGGAGCGCGAGGAAGGCGAGGATCAGATCGCGGCGTTCCTGCAGCGCACGCCGGGCGCGGCGATCGCCCCCGTGCGGCCGGACGAACTGCCGGGCCTTGAAGGCGCGGTCACGAAAACCGGCGCAGTGCGCACGCGGCCCGACATGTGGCGCGGGCAGGGCGGGCTCGACGGCTTTTATATCGCCCGGATCGTCAAGGCCTAGGCGAGACCGGCGCGGCGGGCCAGATCGGCGAAATGCGCCCGCAATCGCTTGTGGAGCTTGGTGATCTCCGGCGTAAAGCGGACCGCCCGCCCGGCCTCCTCCAGCGCGCGGCGCGCGGCCTCGGCGATCACCGCATTGTCTGCGGTTCGAAACGGCGCCGTGGTCAGGTTGAGCATCAGGGCGATGAGGTGTGCGTCGGCCTCCTCGGCGATGCCGGCGAGGGCTTTTTCGTCGAATGCGCTGGCGTTGACCCGGCCATAGACCGACCGGCATCGGATCAGGGCCTGGCGCATCGCCTCGCCCTGCGTCAGGTCCGGACCGGGCGGGTCGGCCTGACCGAGCAGGCGGCGCGCCTCGTACTCGGCCAGCATGGCGTGCCTGACCAGCGCCAGCGTGCTGGAATGGCCATAGGTCACCGCGTTGAGGGCCTGCGCGAAACCCAGATGAAGGCGCTTGAACTCCACCCATGTCCCGACGCGCAGACGGGCGAGCTCGGCCGGCGTGGCGCGGGGCCTGTTCCGGGGCGCCGGAACGTCCTTTCTCCAGGGCGTGAAGCGGTCAAGCATTTGAGGGATCAGGGCCTTGGCGGCGAAACGGAGCCACACTGGACCGCGGAAGGTTCACGCCGGGTTACCCACGCGGCAGACCCCGCTTGCCCGGCGCAAACCGCACTGGTAACCAAAAGACCATGTCCATGATCATTTCTCCCTCCATTCTCTCTGCGGACTTCGCCCGGCTTGGAGAGGAGGTGAAGGCGGTCGACGCGGCCGGCGCCGACTGGATCCATATCGACGTGATGGACGGCCATTTCGTGCCCAACATCACCATCGGCCCGGGCGTGCTGAAGGCGATCAAGGCGTATTCGGACAAGCCCTTCGACGTGCATCTGATGATCTCGCCGGTGGACGCCTATGTCGCGGCTTTCGCCGAGGCGGGCGCCGATCTGATCACCGCCCATCCCGAGGCCGGCCCGCACTTTCACCGCACGGTTCAGACGATCAAGGCGAACGGCGCCAAGGCCGGCGCGGCGCTCAATCCCTCGACTCCGCTTTCGGTGATCGACTACGTGCTCGACGAGCTGGATCTGGTACTGATCATGAGCGTCAATCCGGGCTTCGGCGGTCAGAGTTTTCTTAACAGCCAGCTGCGCAAGATCGAGGCGTTGCGCCAGATGATCGACGCGCGGGGGCTGAACACGATGATCGAGGTCGACGGCGGGGTGAACCCGGACACCGCGAAGGCCTGCCGCACCGCCGGCGCCCATGCGCTGGTCGCCGGGTCGGCCGTCTTCAAGGGCGGGCCGGACGCCTACGCCGACAATATCAAAGCGTTGCGCGGGGATTAGCGATGGCGGCGGGGCGCCACGTGACCATGTCCGATCTCGCGGCCGCCGCCGGCCGCCGCCTGCGCCGTGAAAGCTCCGACATCGCCAACGCCCTTTCGGTCTATCGCGCCGCGGCCCTGTCGGGCAAGGCGCCGTCCCGGCTCGCCGCCCACCCCAAACCCTTGCGCCGCGGCGACAAGGGACGCGGCGCGGCGATCCTGTCGGGCCGGTTCCAGCTGGTGGGCGAAATGCTGGAGACCGAACCCGGCGAGAGCGTCTGGGACAAGCCCGCCCCCTCGCGCCGCTTCGCCGAGGCGCTGCACCGGTTCGGCTGGTTGAACGATCTTCTCAGCATCGGAGATCCCGAGGCCGCCGCCGCCGCCCAGGCGCTGGTGGACGAGTGGATCGAGCGCTTCGGCGGCTGGAACTGGTTCAGCTGGGAGCCGCGGGTTCTGGAGGGCCGCCTGTCGGCCTGGCTTCTCGCCCATGAGGTGTTGTTCGCCGGGGACGAGGAGGCCGTCCCGCGCCTGCGCGCCGCCTACCGTCAGGCGCGCCGGCTGGCGCGCGCCATGGGCGTGGTGGACGCCGACCGGGTGCGCCTGGACGCGGCGATCAGCCTGGCTCTGGCGGCGCTGTGCCTTGATCCGCCCAAGGCGGTGACGGTGAAGGCCGGTCAGGCGCTCAGCGCGGCGCTGGAAACGCAGATTCTCGCCGACGGCGGCCATGTCAGCCGCTGCCCGCAGACCGCAGCCGACATTCTGATCGCGCTGGCCCAGCTGGACATCGCCGCCGGCGACGCCGTGCTGGAGCTGCCGCGCGAGGTGCGCCGAGCCATGGACCGGCTCGCCGCCTTCGTGCGCTTCACCCGCATGCCCGGCGGTGCGCTCGCCGGCTTTCATGGCGGCGGGGAAGGCGACGGGCGCGCGATCGACGCGGCGCTCGCCCATCTGGGCCTGTCGCGCAAGGACAAGGCGAGCTTCAACGTCGCGCCGCATTCCGGCTATCACCGCGCCGAAGCCGGCGGCGCGGTGGTCATTCTGGACACCGCCGGTCCGCCGCCCGGTCCGCACGCGGCGGAAAGCCACGCCAGCGCGCTCGCCTTCGAATTCGCCGCCCCGGGCGGCCGGATCGTGGTCAATTGCGGGTGGTCGCCCGACCAGCCCACGCCCTGGCGCGAGGCCGTACGCGCCACCGCCGCCCATTCGGTTCTGACGCTGGAGGAGACGAGTTCGGCCCGGCTCCTGCCCGCCGGCTGGCGGCGCGATCTTCTCGGCGCGTCGGTGGCCCACGGGCCGGACCCGGTGAAGATGCGGCGCAATGAAGAAGACCTCGGGGTCTGGCTGGAGGCCACCCATGACGGTTATCGCCAGCCCTTCGGGCTGAGCGTGCGCCGGCGTGTCTTTCTGGCCGTGGACGGCGGCGATCTGCGCGGCGAGGACGGGCTGTTCCGCCCCGTGGAGGACGGCGCGCCGGACGATCCGGAGATGCGCCTGCGCTTTGCGATCCGCTTTCACCTGCACCCGGACGTGCGCGCCAGCCTGTCGCGCGATTCCATGAGCGCGCTTCTGGTGCTGCCCAACGGCGACGGCTGGCGCTTTCGCACCGACGGCGGGCCGGTCCGGCTGGAGCGCAGCGTGTATCTGGCCGCCGGCGCGCCGCCGACACGCTCCACCCAGCTCGTCATCGTGGGCGAGGCCGAACCGTTCGGCGGCGGCGACCGCCCGCCCAACCGCGTGCGCTGGGCGTTCCAGCGCCTGGGCCAGGTGGGCGGCGCATAAGGCGCACGCACCCCTCAACTCCGGAGCCGGCTTCTTTGCGATATTCGGCGCCACAGCTTTTCCCCTCCCTTCGCGGGGCGGGTCAGGGTGGGGTTGAGAACGAAGCACTCAGCTTCTAAAGGGTGCTCCCCCACTCCGCCCCCCAAGGAGGAGGGAGAAGCGCGCCCGAAGGAACGCAGGGGAGTGATCACGCTGCGGCTAACGCCCCAGCCGGTCGACACGCGGCGGCCATGGCGCGCCGTGAAGCGTTACAGACTTTGAGCGCGCGCGGGCGCATGGTAAGCGCGCGCGTGATCTCCCGTTCCCTGACCAGCAGGCCGCATCCCATGACCGACCCCTCTCTCGCCCCTGTGAAACGCGCGCTCATCTCCGTTTCCGACAAGCAGGGCCTGGCTGAGCGCGCGAAGATGCTCGCCGAAGCCGGAGTGGAGCTGATCTCCACCGGCGGCACGCTGCAGGCGCTGCGCGACGCCGGGCTGGACGCGACGGAGGTCGCCGACATCACCGGCTTTCCCGAGATGATGGACGGGCGGGTGAAGACGTTGCATCCGCGCGTCCATGGCGGGCTTCTGGCCCGGCGCGACCGGGAGGACGATCTCGCCAGCATGGACGAGCACGCCATCCCTCAGATCGACGTTCTGATGGTCAATCTTTACCCGTTCGAGGAAACCTCCCGCTCCGGCGCCGGGATCGAGGCGTGCATCGAGAAGATTGATGTGGGCGGGCCGGCGATGATCCGGGCCGCCGCCAAGAACCACAAATTCGTCGCCGTGTGCTGCGACATGCGCGATCTGGACAAGGTGCTGGAAAGCATGGAGGCGAACGACGGCGCCACCACGCTGGAGATCCGCCGGCACCTCGCCGCCAAGGCGTTTTCGCGCACCGCCGCCTATGACGCGGCGATCGCCGCGCGCCTGGACCCGGAAGTCGAGCGCCCGGCGCGCTCCTGGTTCTCGGTGGGCGGGCCGCGCCTGTCCGAGCTGCGCTATGGCGAGAACCCGCATCAGGACGCCGCGCTCTACCAGACCACCGAAGCCCGCCCCGGCGTCGCCTCGGCGCGGCAGATCCAGGGCAAGAGCTTGAGCTTCAACAATCTCGCCGACGCCGATGCCGCGTTCGAGCTGGTCAGCGAATTCGACGCGGACGAGGCGGCGGCCTGCGCCATCATCAAGCACGCCAATCCCTGCGGCGCGGCCCGGGCCGAAGAT